>CAZZZI010000079.1:0-5218 GCA_964658415.1 uncultured Sphingomonas sp.
CGCGGGTGAGCACGTCGGTCATGTAGCGATAGTCGACGATATCGGCGATCTCTTCAGCATCCATCTCGCTGACCAGCCGCCAGACCGGCTTGCCGGCCTGCTTGGCGAGCAGATCCCAGACCGCGTTGACGACGGCACCGGTGGCCAGATGCATGGCGCCCTTTTCCGGGCCGATCCAGCGCAGCTGGCTGTCGCTGGTCAGGTGTCGCCAGTACTTGCCGGGATTGTCGATCACGGTTGCAAGCTCGGTGCCAACTACCAGATGCGCCATGGCCTTGATCGCCATGCAGCAGATCTCGTTGCCACGGCCGATGGTGAAGGTCAACCCGTGGCCGGACAGACCCGGCTCGTCGGTATCGAGAATGACATAGGCTGCCGAATAATCCGGATCCGGGTTCATCGCGTCCGAGCCGTCGAGGCTCAGCGAGGTCGGAAAGCGGATGTCGAACACGCGGAGATCGGTGATACGCGTCATGGCGGCGGCTCCTGGAAAATGCAGGCGGCGCGAGCGGATGCGGAAGGCGATCTTCCGTTTCAGCAACCCACGCCGGATCTTCTTATCTGAAGAATATTTTCACAGATGAGGTCTTGGCGCAAGATCGGCGCTTGGTCCCCCACTGATTCGGAGGACTGTCGGAAGACACGAAAAAGCCGCTGATCTCTGCAGATCAGCGGCTTTCCAAATCTTGCCTCGCCGATTTATCGGTCGGACAGGTCATCCCGCTGGCGCTCGGCGGCGGCAGCGAGCACTGCGCTGTCACCGGCCAGAAGCCGCTTGCGGACTAGCACGCTCATCACGCGGGCGGCTGTCGAGAAGGTCATCGTGTCGAGCGGGCCCTCGCCTTCCCAAGGCTTGGTCAGACGCTCGGTCACCGCGCCAAGCAGATTGCTCGGCATGATGTCGGTGCAACCGCGCATCGCTTCGAAGGCGGCACTGATCGGAAAGATCCGGCCTTCGAATGTGACCAGCGGTTCGCAGCTTTCGGCTTCCCATTCCTCGAAAGCGTGGATCGCCTCGCGGAAAAGCTGCTGCAGGGTGATAGGTGCATGCCCGTCATGGAGGGTAGGCAGTACATTGGTCATGGCTGTCTCCTTCTGTGAAGGTCCGAAGACCTCCGGTAAGGCCGGCAACATGGGTAACGAAACGTGTTCCCGTTGGCCAACTAACACGACTGAGTCTATAGATTAATCGTAATTAAGAAAGCCCCCTCCGGGAAATTCGGAGAATGATCAATAAATACAGCCCCTTATACAGAAATTATTCCTGCGGAAAGTTAGCACACGGCTCCCTTGGAACGTCTTACGCAGGGCCGATCATGGCGCTGGCGTGACCGTTATACCGTCGACGCGGTCGGGATAGAACGCCATGTAGCCCTTGATAGCGCCAACGGCCTCATAGGGATCTTCGTAGCTCCAGATGGCGTTGACCGAGCGCTCGCCGCCGGCGGGAATGCTGTAGTAGGAACATTCGCCCTTGTAGGGACAATGGGTGGCGTGGCCGGTCTTCTCAAGCGCCAGCATATCGACATCCTCGCGGGGGACGTAAAGAACTCCGGGATAGGACGCCTCCTTCAGAAGCAGCGCGTTGTCGGTCTCGGCGATGGTCTTCCCTGCGACCGAAACCCCGACATGGCTGTTGGCAGCCGCAATTGCGATGGGATGGTCAGGTCCGGGATGCTTCATCTTTGGCTGCGACATGACGGTTCCTCCCTATGCCGCGCACATCGCGCCGCTACCATGGGGATATAGGTCGATCGAACGCCACCGCAATGCATCGCCATCGTGCCCACGGCTTGGTTACGCATTAAGGTTTACGCGGAAAGTCGCTGGAACCGGCTTTCGCATTCCCCTAGTCGTGGCGACCAACGGCTGCAGCGGGTGCAGTCCATGCCGGAGGGCCCGACCTGTGCCGATTTCACTACGCGAAGCCGCAGATCTCGGATTTCAGATCGTGCTCGCTGTGGTAGCCGTTGTCTGCACCATGGCGATCACGGATATTTCGGTGAAGCGTGGACGCGTGCCCGGGCATACCCTCGATGTCAGACGCCCGATCCTCTGGGCGGCAGTGCCCGTGCGGATCGATCGCGAGAACCGCGTCATGACCGCCGATTCTGCCATTCCGAACAAAGGGCAGTCGGAGGATAGCACCTGCCTTGACGCGATCGGCCTGCGAATGTCTTGCGACCTCATCGCAGCGCGCCGCTCGTCCTGACCTGTCAGGCTTCGAGCAAAGACTTGAGCTCGGCCGGGTCCGATATGCCGAACTCGTACCAGTCGATCAAAGACCGGGCCGCGACCTGCGCTTCGGGGCTCTTGATGTCCACGGATTGCTCGCTGCACCAGCTTTTCAACACCGTCTGCAGCATGTCCACGTCGCTTGATTGAATGCCTTCCTTGGGCCAGTCCGTCGTCGTCATCGCTCGCCCTTCGCCCTTCACGTTCATCCCGCGCAACTGTGGCAACAGTGCCGCAATTTCAACACCATTGCTAGAGTTTAAGGCGCCCCTTGACACGATCCCCAGCCATGCGTGCCGGCCAAGCCACACCTCCGCCATCCCAGGCTGTGTTTTTCCACGACAATCAGGAACAAAATTTCCATTTGCTAGTTTTGGCATCGGTTGGTCGCGTCACAATTGCGACAACTTGAGATTAACGTAAAGGCCAGTCGTCTGGCAGGAGATTTATTATGGGTCGTGGTATTTTGCTCTGGCTGCTCGGTATTCCGATTCCGCTCATCATCATCATCCTCCTCTTCCTACGATAGGAGGTCCGGATGACCATTCCAACAACAGGCTATGCAGCGGACGCTCCCGTCGAATCATCGTCATCGGCAGTGAACTGGGCACCGATCATTGCCGGAGCGGTCGCAGCAACGGCAATCACCCTGATACTCCTGCTGGTTGGCTCCGGCCTCGGCTTGACGATGGTATCGCCCTGGTCAAACGCGAGTTCCTCGGCTGCAACCGTCGGCATAACGGCTGCGGTATGGTTGATCGTCGTGCAATGGCTCTCGGCCGGTGTCGGCGGCTACCTCACGGGGCGCCTGCGCACCAAGTGGACTGGCCTTCACACCTACGAAGTGTTCTTCCGTGACACCGCGCATGGCTTCCTGGCCTGGGCGCTGGCAACGATCGTCGTCGCCGGTCTCCTGAGCTCAGCCGTCACGTCGGTCATCGGTGCCGGCGCACAGGCAACGGCCACCATTGCGGGCGGAGCTGTGGGGACTGCGGGTGCTGCTGCTGCATCGAACTCTTCGACAAGCACATTTTCGCCTGCCTATTATACCGATGCCCTTCTGCGGCCGTCCTCGGCTCAGGCAGCTCCCGCTGCCGACAGCAACGAGAATGTCTCTGCCGAAGTATCGCGTATCCTCCTGAACGGCGCGACCCAGGGCGAGATTTCGCCTGACGACCGCACCTATCTGCAGCAGGTCGTTGCCTCGCGCTCCGGCCTGTCCGAGGCCGACGCCAAGGCACGCGTCGATACGGTTCTGAAGCGTATCGAAGACGCCAAGGTTGCAGCCCAGCAGGCAGCCGACAAGGCTCGCAAGAGTGCATCGGTCGTTGCCCTTCTCGGCGCCGTATCGCTCCTCGTCGGTGCCTTCATCGCCGGCGTCGGCGGTGCCATCGGCGGCCGTCAGCGCGACGAAGACGAAGAACGCATGGCGCTCAATCGCTGAGCACAGCGCGAATAGACATCGAAGGCGGCCCTCGCGGCCGCCTTTTTCTTGCGTGACGGCCCCGGAGACTTTTCGGGAACAATTAGCGCCTTTTGATGTTGTGGACCTGTTCGATAGAAAGGTCTCCTATGCAAAATGCACCTCCAACACCGTCCAACTCCACGGTGCCGGTCGCTCTCACCATCAATGGCGAGAAGCATCATCTCCAAGTGGCGCCCTGGACGACACTGGTCGATCTCTTGCGGGAAGATCTACATCTCACCGGAACCAAGAAGGGCTGCGACCACGGTCAGTGCGGCGCCTGTACGGTCCTCATCGACGGTGTCCGGCTCAATTCCTGTCTCATCCTCGCCGTCACCCGAGATGGCGCCGAAATCACCACGATCGAAGGCGTAGGCCAGCTCGATAATCTTCACCCGATGCAACAGGCCTTCGTCGAGAACGACGCGCTGCAGTGCGGATACTGCACCCCAGGCCAGATCTGTTCCGCCATCGGCCTCGTCAATGAGGGCCAGGCAACGAACCGCGCCGAAGTTCGCGAGCTCATGAGCGGCAATATCTGTCGATGCGGGGCCTATACCAACATTGCCGATGCCGTCGAGGACGTGCTGTTCGAAGATCGTAGGGAGGCCGCGGAATGAAGCGCTTCGGTTACATCAAGCCTGCAAGCATCGCGGAAGCTGTCTCGGCCCTGGCATCGGATGCCGGCGCCCAGCTGATCGCCGGCGGCACCAACATCGTCGACCTCATGAAGTACGAGGTCGTCGCCCCATCGCTGCTCGTCGACATCAATGGCCTGGCGCTGAAAGACATCGAGCCGCTGCCGGATGGCGGCTACCGCATCGGAGCGCTCGCCCCCAACAGCACGATGGCCTACCACGAGGGCATCCAGCAGGATTTCCCGCTGCTGTCCAGCGCCATCCTGGCCGGTGCATCGCCCCAGCTGCGCAATGCGGCGACCGCAGGCGGCAATCTGCTCCAGCGGACCCGTTGCTACTATTTCTATGACCCGTCGACGCCTTGCAACAAGCGCGAGCCCGGCAGCGGCTGTTCCGCCATCGGCGGCCTCAACCGCATCCACGCAATCCTGGGCGCGAGCGAAGCCTGCATCGCCACCCATCCGTCCGACATGTGCGTGGCCCTTGCCGCACTCGACGCCGTCGTCGAGGTGACCGGACCGGGTGGTGAACGGGAGATCGAATTTGCCGATTTCCACCGCCTGCCCGGCGACGCTCCCGAAAAGGACAACACGCTGCAGCGCGGCGAGATCGTCACCGGCATCAGGATCGAAGGTCGTCCCAGCACGACCCATCATACCTATCTGAAACTGCGCGATCGTCTGTCGTATGCCTTTGCCCTCGTCTCCGTGGCCGTCTCCCTGGAAATGGAAGAGGGCGTTGTGACGAGCGCCCGTGTTGCGCTCGGTGGCGTCGCCCATAAGCCGTGGCGGGACCGGCAGGCGGAAGCGGCCCTCGTCGGCCGTGCGCCGACGGATGCCGATTTCCGCGCCTTCGCCAAAACGCTGCTTGCCCCCGCCAA
>CAZZZI010000079.1:5318-19645 GCA_964658415.1 uncultured Sphingomonas sp.
CCTTCGCCAAAACGCTGCTTGCCCCCGCCAAGGGCCAGGGCAGCAACGATTTCAAGATACCGCTGGCGGAGAAAGCCATCGTGCGTGCCCTGAGGCAGGCCGTCGCCGGAACACCGCAGGTCCAGTCCAAAAAGGCGATCGCATGAAAGAGAGCCCCTTGAGCACCAACACACGCCATATCGGCCAACCCGTCCCGCGCGTCGATGCCGGTCTGAAAGTCACCGGCCAGGCACGCTATTCCGCCGAATATGCCGAACCGGGCCTGCTCCACGGCGCCGTGGTGCTGAGCACCATCGCCGTCGGTCGGGTGGTCAGCATCGATACATCGGCGGCAAAGGCCTTCCCCGGCGTAGTGGAAGTCTTCACCCACGAGAATCGGATGGACGTCGCCTCGTCGGACAAGAAGTGGCAGGACGATACCGCGGCCCCCGGTCATCCCTTCCGGCCGCTCGATTCCGACAAGATCCTGTTCGACGGCCAGCCGGTTGCTTTCGTCGTTGCGGATCGCTTCGAAACCGCTCGCGACGCCGCAGCCCTGGTGAAGGTGACATACGAGGCCGGAGAGGCGCACACCGACATCCATGCAGAGCGCAGGAACAGCTACGTCCCACCGACGAAACGGACCGGGATCGCCCCACCGCCTAAGCCGCGCGGCAAGGCCGAGGAAGCCTACGCAGCAGCGCCGTTCAAGGTCTCGGCGGAATACGCCTCCGAGGGCGAGCACCACAATCCGATGGAAATGTTCGCCACGACGGTGCTGTGGGAGAACGACAAGCAACTGACCATCTACGACAAGACGCAAGGCTCCCAGAACTCCCAGAAGTTCGTGTGCAACGTGTTCGGTCTCGAACAGAACGATGTTCGGGTGATCAACGCCTTCGTCGGCGGCGCTTTCGGTGCCGGTCTTCGGCCGCGCCATCAGCTGTTCCTTGCCGTCATGGCAAGCCTCCAGCTGAAGCGCTCTGTCCGGCTTGAACTCACGCGCCGCGAGATGTTCTATCTCAGCTTCCGGCCTCTGATGCTGCAGACGGTGTCGCTTGGCGCAGATGCCAACGGCCAGCTGCAGTCCGTCATGCATGACGTGGTGTCCGGCACCTCGAAGTTCGAGGATTACCAGGAAGTCGTCGTCAACTGGTCGGGCCTCGCCTACCGCTGTGAAAACGTCGCGCTGAACTACGAACTGACCAAGCTCGACACGATGACACCCGGCGACATGCGTGCACCGGGCGCGGCATCCGGTCTGTTCGCACTCGAATCGGCGATGGACGAGCTCGCCTACGAGGTCGGCATCGACCCGCTCGAACTGAGAACCCGAAACTTCATCCACTTCGACCAGAACGAAGACAAGCAGCTGACCAGCAAGGCACTGCATGCCTGCTACCGCCAGGGCGCCGAACGCTTCGGCTGGTCCGAACGGCAGATGCAGCCGGGCTCCATGCGCGACGGCAACGAACTGGTCGGCTGGGGCATGGCCACGGGCTTCTGGGACGCGATGCTGAGCCCGGCCGAGGCGAAGGTGCGCTACAGCGGCAACGGCCAGATCGTCGTCGAGGCCGCCGCCAGCGACATCGGCACCGGCACCTACACGATCCTGACGCAGATCGCCGCCGAAGCCTTCGACGTCCCCATGGATCAGGTGGTCGTGCAGATCGGCGATTCGTCGCTGCCGACAACGACGGTCGAGGGCGGTTCATGGACTGCCGCCTCTACCGGTTCCGCCGTACAGGTCGGCTGCCAGGATGTCGTGAAGCAGATCCTCAAGCTGGCACAAAAGACCAAGGGATCGCCATTCGATGACGCGAAGATCGCCGACGTCGTCATCCGCGGCGGGAAGCTGGTTTTGAAGACGGACGAGACCAAGGGGGCTTCTATCGCCGACCTCCTCGCAGCAGAAGGCGTCTCCTCGCTCGAGGGCAAGGGAACCGTGGCTCCCGACAAGCTGCAGATGATGAAATTCATCAGCTATACCCACTCCGCCGTCTTTGCCGAAGTGCGCATCGATGCGGAACTCGGCGTCGCGCGCGTCACCCGCATCGTCAGTGCGATCGCAGCTGGCAAGATCCTCAATCCGAAGACAGCCCGCAGCCAGATCCTCGGCGGCGTCGTGATGGGGATCGGCATGGCGTTGCACGAGGAAGGCATGTGGGACCACCGCACCGGCCGGATCATGAACCACAATCTCGCCGAATATCACGTGCCGGCGCATGCCGATATCGATGATATCGACGTGATTTTCGTCGACGAATACGACGACAAGGCAAGCCCGATCGGCATCAAGGGCCTGGGCGAGATCGGTCTGGTCGGCGTCAGCGCGGCGATCGCCAACGCGATCTTCCACGCCACCGGCAAGCGCCAGCGCAACCTGCCGATCACCATCGACAAGATCATCGACCCGTCGATGCAAGCCTGAGGAAGACCCATGACGAAGAACCCACCGATGAACCCGCAGCGCTACAGCGATGATCTGGAAACGGTCGAGATCGACGAGCCCGAAACCGCCCGCGCCCTTGCCGAAACCATGCTGTCGATCTCGCACAAGACCTACCGCGACGGCGGCCATGCCATCCGTGGCGTCCATGCCAAGAGCCACGGCCTGCTCGAAGGCGAGTTCCGGGTGCTGGACGGTCTGCCGCCGGTGCTGGCACAGGGCCTGTTCGCCAAGCCCGCCAGCTACAAGGCCTTTGCCCGCCTGTCGACCACCCCGGGCGACATTCTGCACGACAGCGTTTCGACCCCGCGCGGCCTTGCCCTGAAGGTCGTCGGCGTCGACGGCCCTCGCCTCGATCCGGAGGACGACAGCGCCTCGCAGGATTTCCTGCTGGTCAACGGCAAGCAGTTCAATGCCTCGAGCGCCAAGGCCTTTCTCCTGAACCTGAAGGCACTGGCCGCGACCACTGACCACGCTGACGGTCTCAAGGAAGTGGCCTCGAAAGTCCTGCGCGGTATCGAGAGCGTGATCGAAGCCGTCGGCAGCAAGAGCGCGGCGATCATCTCGCTCGGCGGCCATCCGGAAACGCATATTCTCGGCGAGAGCTTCTTCGCCCAGCTGCCGTTGCGCTTCGGTGACTACGTCGCCAAGTTTGCGCTCGTTCCCCAGTCCGAGGAGCTAAAGGCGCTGACGGGCAAGGAACTCGACCTCAACCACAATCCCGACGGGTTGCGCGAGGCGGTGTCCGAGTACTTCCGCGCCAACACGGCGGTCTGGGAATTCCAGGTACAGCTCTGCACTGACGCCGAAGACATGTCGATCGAGGATGCGGCCTCCGTCTGGGAGGAGGAGAAGAGCCCGTTCATCACCGTCGCGACGCTAACCGTCACGCCGCAGTCGAGCTGGAGCGAGGAGCGCGACCGCAAGATCAACGACGGCCTGTCCTTCCGCCCGTGGAACGGCCTTGCCGCCCACCGACCGCTCGGCAGCATCATGCGCATGCGCAAGCTCGCCTATGCCCGCTCGGCCGCCTTCCGCTCGGAACGCAACCCGACCCCGGTCACGGAACCGGACGAAAATCTGCTGTCCGCCTAACGGCCAGCCTTGCGGCTGTCCCTGGAGACAGCCGCATCCTGAACTCCGTCTTCGGCTGGCTCCCAGCCGAAGACGCTCCGCCCGCCCCACTCCGCAGACTGGCGGAATTCACCGGCGACGATCTCCTTGAGGTCTGGGCCGGTTACATAGCGCTCGAGCCGGCGCGTCTGGTCGTCAAGCCGCTTCAGCGCCTGCATCTCCTCGTCCCGCCCGAGACGCCCCTTGAGCACAGCCGACTTCATCACGTTGATCGTCTCGTCGTAGACCTTCAAGGGCACCGGAAACGGATGCCGGTCCTTTCCGCCATGGGCGAGCGAAAAGCGGGCCGGATCGGAAAAGCGGCAGGGCGCGCCGTGCACGACCTCGGCCACCATCGCCAATGCCCGCACGGTACGGGCGCCCACCCCGGGCACCAGCAGCAATTGCGAAAAATCCTTCGGGCCACGGTCCGCCGCGGCAGCGATGGCACCGTGCAAGCGCCGCATATTGACGTCCTCCTGGCGGACATCATGGTGGGCGGGCATGATCAGGTGCGGCAGCATCGGCTGATCCGAGGGCTTGGGCGGCGTATGGGCCGCCTCGAGACCGATCACCTCGCGGACGATGCGGTCGGGCCCGAGCGAGGCGAGCAGATCGAGCTGGCCATGGCGCGACTGGTCGGCGCGACGATCGGCCAGGTTGACGATTTCGCCGAGACTGTGGCCCTCGATTGCGGCATGCGGCGAGTTGAGGAAGCTCTCCAGCCCCGCCGACTGCCAATGATAGCGCCGCGCCTGCCGGATGCCGCCGTTCATGCCCTGCTGCACCACCACCCATTTGCCGTCGTCGGTGACAATGAAACCGTGCAGATAGAGATCGAAGCCATCCTGCACGGCAGCACTGTCGACCTTGGCAACCAGCCGGCTGGTGGTGGCAAGCGCCGCGCCGTCGATGCCGACGCGATTGCCGATGGCCATCAGTTCGTCGGGGGTCTTGCGCGACTGGGCGCCGCGCCCGCCGCAGACATGAATGCCGAGCTCGCCGGCCATCGGCGTCAGGCCGCGCTTCAACGCGCCGATGACGCTGGTGGTGATGCCCGAGGAATGCCAGTCCATCCCCATCACGGACCCGAACGACTGGAACCAGAAGGGATGTGCCAGGCGGCTGAGAAACTCGTCCCGCCCGTAGTGCTGGACGATCGCCTCAGTGATGAGCGCGCCCAGGCGCGTCATGCGCTGCCCCAGCCAGGGCGGCACGCGGCCGCCATGCAGCGGCAGATCGGCACTTCCCGCCCTTTTCGTCACAATCCGATTCCCTTCAGCCGCGTTTCGCCCGGATGATAGGCGCCAAGCCGGCAAAATCCCAGCCCGCGCTCGTCATTCCGAGGCAGCAACCAACCTGTCGATGACCTGTGCGACCGCTGGCCCACTGCCCTCAGTCTTAGGCATCCCAGGTGGAGCCATCGATGAAGGTCTGGGCCAGCGCCTCGATGCCGGCCTGATCGTCCGCGTCGAAACGACCGGGCAGCGGACTATCGAGATCGAGCACGCCGAAGACCTGGCCGTCGCGGATCAGCGGTACCACCAGCTCAGAGCGCGAGGCGGCATCGCAGGCGATATGGCCGGGAAAGGCATGGACGTCCTCGACGCGCATGGTCTGCGCCTTCTCGACCGCCGTGCCGCAGACGCCGCGTCCGACGGCAATCCGCACGCAGGCGGGCTTCCCCTGGAATGGCCCGAGCAGCAACTCGTCTTCCGACTGCAGGAAGTAGAAGCCGGCCCAGTTGATGTCAGGCAGCATCTGGAAGATCAGCGCCGACGTATTGGCCGCATTGGCAATGGCATCCTGTTCACCGGCGAGCAGGCCGCCCAGCTGCGCCTGCAGGGCCCGGTAAAATTCCGGCTTGTCGCCATGGGCTATCGTGGTTTCCTGAAACATCGCCTGATCCTCCTGTCCGCGACCCAGTCGTCTGGGTCGTATTATCCGTTTCTTGTCTATTAGGCCCGTCGTCCGGCACGGTCGCCGGGCGGCATCGCATGTTGCAGCGAGGCACGCAATCCTATCGCCGCAGCGCTCGCCAAGCTGGTTTCATGCCGATGACGGAGAGCGCTGCAACGTCGCGCCGCGCGGTCGGCGCGGCATCAGCATACGCCAAACCCACCGCAAGATGCGATAGGCCACGAACAGCGCCGTCAGCATCCACATCAACCCCGCCATGATCCAGCCCGAGGCCGTGGCGAGCAGCCCCGCCGTCGTCAGCGCCGCGCCGCCGAGCAGCACCAATGCGCCGCGAAAGCGTGGGCCGAGGCTTTCGGCGAGCCGGCGCAGGCGCGAAATATCGCCGGGGCTGTCGGCAAGCTTCAGGACGTCATGGGTGGCGCGATAGCCGGCCCCCTTCGAAAGCGCGCCGAGATCCGCCGCAGTCGTCGTCAGCGCAGCGAGCGGCTTCGCCCGAACCGCACGGGTCAGCGCCAGCCGCGCGGCACCGAGGTTTCCGGCGGAGGCGAGGTCGACGGTCTCCCGGAGAGCATTTCCGTCTATCAGGTCGGCCGCAACAGTCGTCATCGCCCGGCGAAACGGCGGCCGCAGAATGTCCGCCTTGTCGGCTACCTTCAAAGCCGTGACCCCGACCCGCGCCGGCGTCGTCATCCCGAAACTCGCAATCGTCACGCCTGTTATCACGAGGCCGGCGGCAGCCAGACCCATCGTCAACGCACTGTAGGGCTCGCCGTTGAGATAGGCATTGCCCTCGTGGACGAGATCGCGCGCGTCGCTGATGCCGGTGAGATCGGCGGTGACAGCCCCGGCAAGCGCTTCCGGACTGCGGGCATCGCCGCCACCAAGCCCGCTCCACACATCCCGCAGGCTGCGCCCGACATCGAACCCCTCGGCCGCCGCCACACGCTGGCGGAGATCGGCGGGAATGACGACATCCCTGTTGTCGGCGAGCGCCACGAGGCTTGATGCCAGATCCGGATCGTCGAGGACGAGCGCTTTGTCGATCGCGGCAGCATATGTGTCTGCCGGAACGCCGCGCAGCCTGTAGGCGACGATATCGGCGGCGCTCGCATCCGGCCGCAACACCCCGACGCCCTCGACCGCGCGCGGCACAACGACCACGCCCGCCGCCAGTCCACAGGCAAGCAGCACGGAGATCGAGAAGCGCGAAGCGGACGAAAGCAAAGCCATGACACCCCGTTGGCGGCTCATCGGTTGGATGTGGCTGATATAGGGACCGCATGGGGAAACGCAAAGGTCGCGCCGCCCGACGACACCTTCGGCGACGCGAGCGACCCGTGCGGAACTGCCTTCAGCCGTGGCACCTATCCCCGATCGGCCAGCCCCAGCCTTTCCAACGCGCTCTTCAGCCCTCTGGGATAGAGCTCCGGATAGCCGGGGCGATCGAGTTCGTCCGGGTGGTACCAGCGCGCGACATTTCGCGTGCCGTCGCTCTCGAGGAATATGATCTCGTCCCCGGCCATTTGTTCTCCGAGCGGAAATTCGACCTCGAAGACGAACATCACCTCATGGCCGGCGACGCCGCCGAACGTATAGAGATTTTCGAAGACCACGGGTCCGCTGACGATTTCGATCTCGACCCCGAGTTCTTCCCTGAACTCCCGCGCCAAGGCCGCCTCGGACAACTCGCCGAACTCGACACTGCCGCCGAGCGGCCGAACGCCGCGAATCCGCCCTTCGCCATCGGGAACTTCCGCCGCAAGAAGCCGCCCCTCGCGCCAGACGACGCCGATGGCCTTGACGCTGATGGGCTTGTGTGGATCCGGTGTGCTCATGGTCCCCAAGCTAGAAGAGCGGATCGATCGCTGCAAGTGGGGGAAACGAGACCATCGCCGAGGAACAACAGCCGGCAGGAGCCCGCCATGACATCAGATTTCGACCGCAGCTTCCAGGCATTCCGCCGTCAAGACCTCGGCCTTTGCCACCGATGTCATTCAGCTGCTTCCCGAGCAAAGACGGAACGGCCAGCTCGTCGCCCCCTTCGGCACCGATCTGCCGGGCGAGCGACGCCAGCACGAGGTCGCCTGCCCGACCCTGCAAAAGGCCATCATGCCGAAGGAGCCCCCACGCGACAGCGCATCACTGCGGATCATCGCCCCATCGCAACGACGCAATGCGGCTGCGCTCGATGGCACGCCGGAACACCTCGGGATCGTCGAGCGCCCGCGACAAGATGATGGCACCTTGAATAGTGATCACGGCGTCTTCCGCGCAGCGGGCTGCCTCCTCCTCCGATGCGCCGTTGCGCACCAGCGCGCTCGCCAGCGCCGCTATCCATCGGGAGAAATAATGCTGGATCGCAAGGGCGAAGCGATCCCGGCTCGCGTCGAGCGCGAATGCACCCACAAGGCAGATACGCGCGCCCGATTGAAAATAGCTGCCGACATTCTGCCACATCGCCGACACCGGAGCGTCGGAAGACCCGTCGCGAAGCGGGGCGAACACCGCCTGCTCGAACCAGCTGCCGACATTGTCGAGCACCGCCGATGCCATCTCCTCCTTTCCGCCCGGAAAGAAATGATACAGGCTTCCCTTGCCGATCCCCGTGCGCTTGGTGATGGCGTTGAGACTGGTCCCTTCGAAGCCAAGCTCGCGGAACACCTCCGCAAGAACAGCTACGACATCGGCGCGTTCGAACTGCGTTCTCAATGCCGCTCTCACAATCCAAGATCGGAAAGGCCTGGATGGTCATCGGGGCGTCGGCCGAGTGGCCAGTGAAACTTTCGGTCTGCCACCGCTATGGGCTTGTCATTGATGCAGGCAAAGCGGCGCTGCATCAGACCGGCGGCATCGAACTCCCAGTTCTCGTTTCCGTAGGAGCGAAACCAGTTGCCGCTGTCGTCATGCCACTCGTAGGCGAAGCGGACGGCGATCCGGTTGTCCGTATAGGCCCAGAGCTCCTTGATCAGCCGGTAGTCCAGCTCCCTTTCCCATTTGCGGGTCAGGAAGGCCACGATCTCCCCTCGCCCATGGATGAACTCCGCCCGGTTTCGCCACTCACTGTCGGGCGTGTAGACCAGCGACACCCGGGCCGGGTCACGGCTGTTCCAGCCATCCTCCGCGCCACGGACTTTCTGGATTGCAGTCTCGAGAGAAAATGGTGGGACAAGCACTTGCATGGACATACCCTTCTGTACCGATTGGTAATATCTGTACCGAAAGGTACAGATAGATGCAATAGCTTATCCTGGAACACCGTTGAGCGATCCCGCGAATGCGTCAGCGCGTTCGCATGACTCCTCTCGCAGATTTCAGTGCCCTTCCGGTCCGGCTTGTGATGTAGTCCGCAAACGGCAATCAGCGAGAACCAAAATGGCATCCGATCCCGACCGCAGTTTCCAGACGTCCCGCCGCGAAGACCTCGGCCTTCTCACGATCGGCAACCCGGCCGGGCTTGCGGTCTCGGCGCTGCCGAACGGCACTTTGTTTGCCATAGAGCACACGGACGCCAAGGGCGTGCAGGTGATGATCAACCAGGTCCAGGGTTCGCCGATCTCGGGCGGCATCGGCCGGTTCTACCTGAGGGTCGGCGGCGACGCGCCGTTCGTCGCCGAGATCGTCGGCCCCGCAGCCTCGGTCCATTTTGGCCACGGCGAGCGCGTTTTCTGCTGGACGGGCGAGACCCACGGCATCCGCCACAGCGTCCGCCTCGAACTACATCCGAGCGAGCCGATCTGGATCTGGCGGGTAGCGCTGGAGAATGGACGGGCCACTCCTGTTGATGCCGATGTCGTGCTGATCCAGGATATCGGCCTCGGCGACCGTGGCTTCCTGATGAACAGCGAAGCCTATGCCTCGCAATATGTCGATCACCACATCGCCACGCACCAAGACTTCGGTACGATTGTCATGAACCGCCAGAACCTCAAGCAGGGCGGCGGCCATAACCCTTGGTTGGCACAGGGCTGCCTCGAAGGAGCCGCCGCCTTTGCCACCGACGCCATCCAGCTGGCTGCCGGCACCAGACAGAACGGTCAGCTCGTCGCCCCATTCGGCTCCGATCTGCCGAGCGAGCGACGCCAGCACGAGGTCGCCTGCGTGGCCCTGCAATCGCCGCCACTGTCACTGGCGCCCTCTGCCACTGGTGCCACGACCTTCTTCGCCCTGTTCGTCCCCGATCATCCTGCGGCCTCCAGCGATGCCGACCTCGACCGGCTGGCCCCATTGGGGCAGCTTCCGGCCGCCCTTGCGCCTGTCGATACGGCCGTGCCGGTCCGCAGCCTCGTGCAGGACGCACCGCTGCTGGTTGCCCTTCCCCTCGATGACGCCGGTGTTGCGGCTGCCTATCCCGAAAGAATGCTGGAGGAACGCGTCGATGGCCAGTTGCTGTCCTTCTTCGGGCCCAGCGGCTTCCAGAACCGCCATGTCGTGCTGCGCGAAAAGGAGCTGCGCGTCGCCCGTCGCCACGGGGCCATCCTGCGCAGCGGCCAGAGCATGATGCTGGACGAAAACACCCTTGCCGCAACCTGCTGGATGCAGGGCATCTTCGCCGCCCAGCTGACCATCGGCAATACGTCCTTCCACAAGCTCTTCTCCGTCTCCCGCGATCCCTACAATCTGACCCGCAACAGCGGCCTCAGGATCATGGTGGACACCGGCGCGGGCTGGCATCTGCTCGGCGTGCCCTCGGCCTTCGACATGGGCCTCAGCGACTGCCGTTGGATCTACCGCCTCGCCGACCGCACCATCACCGTCTCGGCCATCGCCTCCGGCGACGATGCCGCCATGCAATGGCACGTCGCGGTCGAGGGGGAACCCTGCCGTTTCCTTGCCTACGGCCAGGTGACGCTTGGCGAGCGCGAATACGAGACGAGCGGACGGATCGCCGTCCATGCGGATGAGATCACCCTGCAGCCGGATCCCAACTGGCTCTGGGGGCAGCGCTACCCGGACGCCAGCTACCGCTTGGTCAGCGCGACCCCTGCCGCGATCGATCGCCTCGGCGGCGATGAGCTGCTCTACGCGGACGGTGTGCCACGCAACGGCCCCTTCATCGCCCTGCGCTCCCATGCGACGCAATCGCTGACCTTCGCCGTGGTCGGATCGATGCTCGACAGGGCGGAGGCCGAGCGCCTTGCCCGGCAATACCGCGCGGGTGTCTCCTCTCAAGCCATGCTGGAACCGGCCGACCGCTTCTGGCAGCGGGCGACACGCGGCCTGGATATCGCCGGCACCGGCCCTGACCTCGCCGCCCACGCCGCGATCCTGCCCTGGATGGCCCATGACGCCATCGTCCACATGAGCGTGCCGCACGGGCTGGAGCAATATACCGGTGCCGCCTGGGGCACGCGCGATGCCTGCCAGGGGCCGATCGAGTTCCTGCTCTCCTACGAGCACGATGCCGAGGCAAAGCAGGTGCTGAAAATCATTTTCGGCGAGCAGTTCCGCGACCGAGGCGACTGGCCGCAATGGTTCATGTTCGAACCCTACGCCAACATCCGCTCGAGCGAGGCACACGGCGATATCGTCGTCTGGCCGTTGAAAGCGTTGTGCGACTATATCGAGGCGACGGGCGATCTCGGCTTCCTGCACGAAACCACCACCTGGCGCGACGACCAGACGATGGAACGCACGCCCGGGAAGGCCTCCATCGCCGACCATGTCGAAAAGCTGCTGGCGACCGTCCGCAGCCGCTTTATTCCCGGCACCAGCCTGATCCGCTATGGCGAGGGAGACTGGAACGATTCGCTGCAGCCCGCCGACCCCCACCTGCGCGACTGGATGGTGAGCAGCTGGACCGTGGCCCTGCTCTACGAACAGATCGTCCGCTATGCCGCGATCATGGAGGGCACAGGCAGGATCGGTGAGGCCCGCAGGCTGAAGGCAACGGCTGCGGCGATGCACGACGATTTCAACCGTCTGCTGATCCGCGACGGCATCGTCGCCGGCTACGCCATCTTCGATCCCGCCCATGATGGCGTCGAACTGCTGCTGCATCCCGAAGACCAGCGCACCGGCCTGCACTTCTCGCTGATTTCGATGACGCAGCCGATGCTGGGCGGGCTGTTTACGGCCGAGCAGCGGCAAGACCACAGCGCGCTGATCCGCGATCACCTGCTCTTTCCCGATGGCACGCGCCTGATGGAAAAACCGGCCACCTATTCCGGCGGTCCCGAAACGCTGTTCCGACGCGCCGAATCCTCGTCATTCTTCGGTCGCGAGATCGGCCTGATGTATGTCCATGCCCATCTGCGCTACTGCGAAACGCTGGTCCTCGATGGCGATGCCGAGGGTCTCTGGCAGGCGCTGTCGCTTGCCAACCCGATCGCCGTCACCGACCGCCTGCCGCATGCGTCGCTCCGCCAGCGCAATACCTATTTCAGCAGCAGCGACGCGGCCTTCCCCGACCGCTACAGCGCCGCCAGAGACTGGGACCACGTCAAGGCCGGCACAATGGCCGTCGATGGCGGCTGGCGCATCTACTCGAGCGGCCCGGGCCTCTACACCAAGGGGCTGCTGCAAAACGTCTTCGGCCACCGTCGCCAGTGGGGCAAGCGTGTGGAGACGCCATTGCTGGCGACGTCGATATCGGTAACCCGGCTTGCTCGGGACGACATGACGGCTGGCAAAGACAAGGATTGATGCCGGGAGCTTCCCCGGCGAGAGGTAAGCCACAGGGGAACTGGCCCGGCGGAGGGACAGCTGCCGGGTGAAAGAGGCTGCGGCAAAGACGCGCGGCTGTAAACGGCGCACAACCCTGAAGAAGCTCATTTGACGAGGGCGAACCCCCCCGCTCCTTCATCCTCGCCCTTGTGGCGGGATCCAGCGACACGACGTCTGTCGTGTCAAAAGACCCTTTCAGCTCAAGGACTTGAGCTGACTGGATCCCCGCCACAAGGGCGAGGATGAAGAGAGTTGGGCAACCGGCTCAGCTCCCCAGTGACCTGCAGAGTTGTTGGATAACACCCTTTCCAGCGGTCTGAGCCTGCGAGAAAAACCGCAGCCGGACACGCTGCCTGGCCCGCGCGAGCAACGCGGCAAGGTGAAAGGGCTGCAGAAAAAACCCGCAGCCCGGTTTGTCATCCTCAAGCGGCAGTGCGCACGTTGGAGATCACGCCGATCAGGTCGTTGACGATGCGCTCGACCTGGATGCGGTCGTCGCCTTCAGCCATAACCCGGATCAAAGGTTCCGTGCCGGAAGGGCGAATGACGAGGCGTCCGTGGTGGGACAACTCGCTCTCGGCGTCGGCAATCGCCTGGCGGACTTCGATATTCTCCAAAGGCCGGCCGCCGGTGATACGGACATTGCGCAGCAGCTGCGGCACAGGCTCGAAGCGGCGGCAGACTTCGCTGACCGGCTTGCCGGAGCGCTTGGCGCAGGCAAGGATCTGCAGGGCTGCCACCAGCCCGTCGCCCGTCGTGCCATAGTCGGACATGACGATGTGGCCGGATTGCTCGCCGCCGACGTTGAAATCATGCTGGCGCATGTGCTCGACCACGTAGCGGTCGCCGACCTGCGTGCGGGCAAGCTGCATGCCCTTATCGCCGAGGAAGCGCTCGAGGCCGAGGTTGGACATGACGGTGGCGACGATGCCGTTGCCGCGCAGCCGCTGAGTGTCCGCCCAGCTCTCGGCAATGACCGCCATCAGCTGGTCGCCGTCGATGACGGTGCCGTTCTCGTCGACGATGATGACGCGGTCGGCATCGCCATCGAGCGCGATGCCGATGTCGGCGCGCACTTCGTCGACCTTCTTCTGCAGCGCCATCGGGCTGGTCGAGCCGCAATTCAGGTTGATGTTGATGCCATCGGGCTCGTTGCCGATCGTCACCACGTCGGCACCCAGTTCCCAGAGCACGGCCGGTGCCACCTTGTAGGCAGCGCCGTTGGCGCAGTCGATGGCGACCCGCAGGCCCTGCAGCGTCACATCGCGGGGAAGCGTCCGCTTGGCGTGCTCGATGTAGCGGTCATGCACGCCGTCGATGCGCTTGGCGCGGCCGATGTCGTCGGACTTCGCCAGCTGCAGGCTCAGATCCTGATCGAGCAGGTCCTCGATCTGCATCTCTATATCGTCGGACAGCTTGTAACCGTCCGGACCGAACAGCTTGATGCCATTGTCCTTGTAGGGATTGTGGGAGGCCGAGATCATCACGCCGATATCGGCGCGCAGCGAGCGCGTCAGCATGGCAACGGCAGGCGTCGGGATAGGCCCGAGGACGAAGGCATCGATGCCGGCAGCCGTGAAGCCCGCGACAAGCGCGTTTTCCAGCATGTAGCCGGACAGTCGCGTATCCTTGCCGATCACCACGCGGTGGCGGTGATTGCCACGGCGGAAGATCGTGCCGACGGCGATGCCGACCCGCATGGCGAGGTCGGGCGTCATCGGAAATACGTTGGACTGCCCACGGATCCCGTCCGTGCCGAAATAGCGACGCTTCATAGTCTCTCCCGCAAATTTGTGCGCCTCCCCCACGGAGACGTGTCCCGGCTTGGTGGATATCAGGCGCATGCTTGCGACGCTCATGCCACAGATCTCTGCCGCCATCACGTCAATTAACGCAAAGAACTATCACATGTCGTGACCAACAAAAAAGGCCGGATCCCGCATGACGGGAACCGGCCTCGATTTCTCACGCGCAATGCGGGTTAGCGCGGCTGCGGCTCCAGGCCGCCTTCGGCCTCGTCACCCTTTGCGCCGAGCGAACCGTCCTTCTTCGTGCCCGTCTTCGGCACGGCAGAACCACGGCTCGGCGGGGTGTCGTCGCCCATGTCGCGCGCAGGCTTTTCGCCACGGATCAGCGCCTTGATTTCCTCGCCGCTCAGCGTTTCGTATTCCAGCAGCCCTTCGGCCACGATGATGAATGCGTC
>CAZZZI010000080.1:0-19606 GCA_964658415.1 uncultured Sphingomonas sp.
TGGAATTACTTCCGCCATGCGGGTTGCGTTGCACATTAATCGCCCGACGCTCTAGGCCAGAGACAGAAAGGCCCGCCAGTGTCCTCATAGGGATGCTGGCGGGCCTTGGCGTTCATGGAATGCGCGTATGGATGCAGCGCGCCTGGCGTCAGCCGAGGCTGTCTCCGAACATCGAGGGATGGACCGCATTTTTCGCCAGCAGTTCAGCCTGTCGCCGGCGTCTGCCGACAACGTTGGCGCGACAGATCGCGCGCCGGACCATTTTGGCGCTGAGGAGAGTCTTGATATTGAGCATGTGATATACGGATACTTTTATTCAAAGGAGGGCAGCGTTTACGCCGCGTTGCCGTTTGTCACAATACCTTCATATAACAGTGCAGCCATGCAAAATCCGTGGTTGACGATCGAGAAGCGCGCCAGTCCAGGCGAATGGCCGTTTGGATCACCTGATTTTCGCTGTTTGCCATCTGATCCGTGACGATAGTAACGCTCGGAAGTCGCATTGCTTCTTGGAACCAATGGAGCACTCAACCATTTCGCCAGCAACACCAACCTTGGCGAGCGAAGCGATGAAAACCCTTTTGAAGGCACCCCTTGCGATAATCGGGCTTATGGCGGCGATCACGACAGCTGGCGTCTACGGTGCGGCAGCCAGCAACGGCGCTGCGGAGCCCCAGGCAAAGACGCTTCAGGCCGATGCCGGGCAGCCCAATGACGACGCCCGTGCCAACAAGGTCGTTCGTGTCGTTGGGCCCCGGTTCTTCCCCGACAACGGCAATATCAAGCTGCATGGCGCAGCGGAGAGACAGACCTCAAAGCAATAGACCCACGGGGCTTTGCAGAAAGAGTGACGACCATGGCGCTATCTTCGCGAGACGAGCACAGGCCGTTCCTGTCGGAAGAGAACGGGCACATCCCGGCGCGCGACGTGCGACAGAATTGGCTCGTCATCGTCACCCGGGAAGCGCTCGAAGACGTTGCAGACCCTGCGGACGCCTCGCTCGAGCGACTGCTGCAATATCGCTCCCTGTTCCTCGAAGTTGCAACCTTCAAGCTCGAGCATGGCCGGGCGGGGGATGAAGATACCATCTGGATCCAGACCGACGATCTCCGGGAGTGGCGGTCGCTCAAAGCCGGGTAGGCTTTCACGGCCGAATGTCGATTGCCAAGGTCGCCATGCGCTTCCCGCATGCCAGTCATGCAGCCTTCCAGAGTTCCATTTTTATGCTGCGCTGCCGCAATTTCTTCGTTACGGAGAGGTATTCAATCGGGCCGGCAGATTTTCTCCCAAGACTTGCTGCTGTTCCCCACTTCGAAGGAGAGATGAATATGATGATCGGGAAGAAAGTACCCTCCGTCACCTTCCGAACCCGCGTTCGCGACGAAGCCGTCGGTGGCGCCAACCCGTTTCGCTGGCAGGACGTGACGTCGGCGGATTATTTCGCAGGCAAGCGGGTGATCGTTTTCTCGCTGCCGGGCGCCTTCACGCCAACCTGCTCGACCTTCCAGCTTCCGGATTTCGAAAAACTCCACGGCGCGTTCAAGGACGCAGGCATCGACGATATCTACTGCATCTCCGTCAACGACGCTTTCGTGATGAACGCCTGGGGCAAGTCGCAGAACCTGGTCAACATCAAGCTCATTCCGGATGGCTCCGGCGAATTCACCCGTAAGATGGGCATGCTCGTTTCCAAGGACAATCTCGGCTTCGGCATGCGCTCCTGGCGCTATGCGGCCGTGATCAACAACGGCATCGTCGAGCAGTGGTTCGAGGAAGAGGGCTATTCCGACAATGCGGAAAACGACCCCTACGGCGTTTCCTCGCCGCAGAACATCCTCGAAAGCCTGAAGTCTCTCGAGGTTGCTGCCTGAACATAGGCGAAAGCCCGATGTTGGCCCCCAAGGCGGGGCCGACATCACTGTTATGGTGAGGCAGGGCAATATGACCCCTGTCTTTTTCTGACGCGCGCGCGTGTCAGGACGGGACAGGATTTTCCCGCAATTCGACAGCGGTCGCAGGTCGGATTAAATTATCGAACTTACTAAATTAGTCGGTGTCGATGTCGTTTTTGCGGTTTATTAATTTCCCGTTCACAACTTCCGAAAACCTCGCATTCGAACGATTTCCTTAACGATCTGGAATGAGCCCGGCAGCTATCTGAAATGCTTCTGTTCCGGGGTGAGGGAGTTCATTTTCATGCACAGATGGATTCCGCTCCAGATCGAGCTTGGTAACTTTCACCAAAGTCGAATGATCCATATATTCGCGTTAAAGGCGATATTTCTTTCGGTACTCTTGTCGCTTCTCGTCGTCGTCACGGCCTTGCCCCTGATGTCGTGGCTCGGGGCCCTGACCCTGCCGCTTGGCGATTCCATCCGACTGGGGATCATGCTCTCCTGGCTGATCGGGGGCACGGTGTCCGGCATTCTCGCCGTGCTGACTGGCTACTCGATCCACAAGATCTCGGTGTCGCGCGCCGAGTTCGAGCGCCTCAGCCGGACCGACGCCCTTTCCGGGCTTTTCAACCGCCGTGCCTTTGCCGAATCGATGGAGCACGTGGATCCTGACGCGTCGCTGGTCATCTTCGACGTCGATCGCTTCAAGGCTGTCAACGACCGCTACGGCCATGCGGCCGGCGACGCGGTGATTGTTGCCATTTCCGGATTGCTGTCGAGTACCTTCAGCGAGAGGGCCGTGGTCGGGCGTCTCGGTGGCGAAGAGTTCGGCGTCCTCGTCTTCGGTGGTGGTATCACCGAACGGATCTCGCGCATCGAGGCTGCGAAGAAAGTGATCTGCGACGAAAGCATCGCGATCGTCTCGGGCGAGATCAATGTCACCATATCGGCCGGCGTCGCCGACTTTGCACCGGGGCGTGGCGCGGAGGCCGTCTATGCTGCCGCCGACAATGCGCTTTACCTCGCCAAGGCCTTGGGCCGCAATCGCGTCGTCCACGAAAGCGCCAGGCCGCATTCGTACCGCCTGCGTACCGAAGTGCCGGGCACCGACCCGATGTTCGTAACGGAGGTGTCGCGGCATGGATTTGGCGCCTTCGAATCCAAGCGCTGCGGCCGCATTCCTGTTGCATAGGCGGATACTATTTTGCATGGTCAGCCATCACAGGAACGGAACCATCCATGCAACGCATCACCTCCTATCTGCCGGCCGGCACTCCATCCTCGCATCCGATCGAAACGGTCGTGCTGCCGCATGACCTGCGTCATCTGCGCCGCAAGCTGCTGCACCTGGAAAGCGGCGATATGGTCATGCTCGACCTGAAGGAAGCTGTGTTGCTGGCCCATGGCGACCTGCTGGTGCGCGACGACGGTGAGTTGATCGAGATTGTCGCTCCGCCCGAAAAGCTGTTCGAGATCAAGCCGCGCAACCGCCTGCACCTGATCGAGCTGGCCTGGCATCTCGGCAACCGGCACCTGCCGGCCCAGATCGAGGAGGATCGCATCCTGATCCTGCGCGATCATGTCATCCGGTCGATGCTGGAGGGACTGGGCGCCGAGGTTGCCGATGTCACCGAACCGTTCCAGCCGGCGCGCGGGGCTTATCATTCGCACGGTCACGACCACGGCCATGCGGCGCACGACTAGGCGCAGATGAGCGAGATCCGTCAAACAAGCGCATTGCTGCGGCTGATGGCGTGGCTGTCGCCGGCTTTTCCCATTGGCTCCTTTGCCTATTCCGGAGGGCTGGAGAGGGCGGTGCACGACGGGCTGGTGCGCGATGCCAAGGATGTCGCGACCTGGTTCTCCTCCGTCTTCACCCATGGCGCGGCCTGGAACGATGCGGTGCTTCTGGCCGAGGCGCACCGGTCGGCGGCCGACCCTTCGCGCCTGGCTGCCTGCGCCGAACTTGCCGAGGCGCTCGCCGGCTCCCGCGAGCGGCATCAGGAAACGATGTTGCTGGGGGAGGCCTTCATGGCGGCGGCCAGCGCCTGGCCCCGGATGCCGGCGCCCATCGCCGGCGGGCTTGCCTATCCCGTCGCCGTCGGTGCCGTTGCGGCGGCCCATGAGATCTCCTGCGAACAGGCGATCGCTGCCTATCTGCATGCTTTCGTGTCGCAGGGCATCTCGGCATCCATCCGGCTCGGCGTGTGCGGGCAGAAGGACGGCCTCGGGGCGATGGCCGCGCTGGAAGGCCTGGTTGCGGCCACGGCGGAAAGGGCAGCATGCTCCACGCTCGACGATCTCGGATCTGCCGCCATCCAGGCGGATATCGTCTCGCTCAGGCACGAGACGCAAAGGGTGAGGTTGTTCCGCTCCTGAGAGGGTCCCTTGCAGATCCATCCGCGGGCGCGAAACTACGTCATTTGCCGCTATCCGCCTGCGAGGCGTTTCACTATCCTGTTGTTTTATCGGAGTTCGAACCATGAAATCCAGAAACGGTCCATTGCGCGTCGGCATCGGCGGTCCTGTCGGTTCAGGCAAGACGGCGCTGACGGAAAAGCTGTGCAAGGCGATGCGCGACGAATACTCCGTCGCGGTCGTCACCAACGATATCTACACGACGGAGGATGCGGAAGCGCTGGTGCGGATGCAGGCCCTGCCGTCCGACCGCATCGTCGGCGTCGAGACGGGCGGCTGCCCGCACACGGCGATCCGCGAGGACGCGACAATCAATCTGCAGGCCATTGCCGGGCTGAATGCCCGCATTCCGGACCTCGATGTCGTCTTCATTGAATCGGGCGGCGACAATCTCGCGGCGACTTTTTCGCCCGATCTCGCCGACATCACGATCTACGTCATTTCGGTCTGCCAGGGCGAGGAAATCCCGCGCAAGGGCGGCCCCGGTATCACGAAGTCCGACATGCTCGTCATCAACAAGAAGGATCTGGCACCCCATGTCGGCGCCGACCTCGAGGTCATGGATCGCGATGCCACGCGCATGCGCGCGAACCTCCCCTTCGTGTTTTCCGACATGAAGCGCGGAGACGGAATCGGCACGATCGTCGACTTCCTGAAGCTTCACGGCGGACTTTGAGGCTCAGACGTTTTTCAGCGCTTCCGGGTCCCGGATCTCGATCAGGCGGCCATGGACCGTGACGCCTGAATTCCTCAGGGTGGAGAACGCCCGCGACAAGGCTTCAGGTGCCAGGCCCAGCTTGCCGGCCAGCAGGCTCTTGGGAAAGGGCAAGCGAAGTTGCGCGTTTTCGCTGCCGTTGCAGGCGTCGAGCAGGTAGTTGGCAACCCGCTGCGGGGCAGTTTGCAGGCGGTCGTTGGCAAGGCAATCGATGCTGTCGAGAAGGTGGCTGGCGACAACGCCGACCATCGCCTTGTCGATCTCGCAGTTGCGTTCCGCCAGCAGCCTGACGGCTCGCGTCTCGAAGCGGCCCAGCAGGCTGGTCTCCGTCGCCTGGGCATTGTAGCGATAGCTGCCGTCGGCCGTGTAGAGAACGCATTCCGCAAAGGTGTCGCCCGGGCCGCAAATGCGGATATCAGCCTCCCTGCCGTCCTTGTTCCGGCGATAGAGCCGGACAAAGCCACTCAGCACGCAGTAGAAATAGTCCGACGGCTCGTGTTGCCGGAATATGATGTCGCGCGCCTCGCAGCGAATGCTCGTGGCGCTTTCTATCAGGTCATGGCACGCTTCGCCCGTCAGCGGCTTCATGAATGGCATTGCGCCCAGAAGCGCCTTTTCTCTTGCGCCCATAGGCAGCACAGTTTTCATATCCGAACCCTCCATATGTCCGAATTATTATAATCGCGCAGCATCTGCGATGAATTGACTTGCATCAAGGTCACGCGCGCCACGGTCCCGTTGGTCGTTGTATTTGAACGACCTGCATTACTCTGCGGCGTGGTGTGGCAGGTTCAGGATATTCTTTTTGCCATCATCGTCCCGGTGCGCGGGGTTCTTCCCCTCCAGCCGGGCGAATCGGCGTTCCAGATCGACCAGTTCGGCCCTGTTCTCGGCCATTGCCGTTGCCAGGCTCTCCTGGGTGACCACCACGTCGTCGGTGTCCTTGCGACCGACCAGCCGGCCGAATATCCAGCCGAGCAGCCGTGACAGGTCGTCCATGATCAGGAAGAACGACGGCACGACGACGAGGCTCAGCACCGTCGAGACGATGATGCCGCCGATGACGGCAATCGCCATCGGCGCGCGGAACGAACCGCCTTCGCCGACACCAAGCGCCGAGGGCAGCATGCCGGCCGACATGGCGATCGAGGTCATGATGATCGGGCGCGCCCGCTTGCGGCCCGCCTCGACCATGGCCTCGACGCGCGGCATGCCCCTGTGCATCATCTCGATGGCGAAATCGACCAGCAGGATGGCGTTCTTGGTGACGATGCCCATCAGCATGAGGATGCCGATCAGCACCGGCATCGACAGCGGGTTGCCGGTGACGATCAAGGCCGCCGCGACGCCGCCGATGGCGAGCGGCAGCGAGAAGAGGATGGTGAACGGCTGTATGACGTCCTTGAACAGCAGGATCAGCACCGAAAGCACCAGCAGCAGCCCCAGCAGCATGGCGTTGATGAAGCCCTGCTGCATCTCGTTCTGGACCTTGGCATCGCCGCTTTCGGCGAGGTGCACGCTTGCCGGTATTTTGGCATCAGTGACGATCTGGCGGAAGCGGTCGGAAGCGCTGTTCAGCGCAACGCCCTGCGGCAGGTCGGCACCGATGGAGACGACACGGTAGCGGTTGTTGCGCTTGATCGAGCTCAGGCCTTCGGAATAGTCGATGTCGGCAACCGTCGAGAGCGGCACGGTGCCGCCGGCGGCGGTCTGGATCCGGAGTGCACGGATAGCGGCGAGGTCCCGCCGCATGTCCAGCGAGGCCTGAACCCGGATCGGGATCTGCCGGTCATCCAGCGAGATCTTTGCCAGCAGCGTGTCGCTGTCGCCGATGGTTGCCACCCGCAGCGTGTCGGAAATCGCCTGGGGCGTGATGCCTAGCCTTGCCGCCTCGTCCTTGCGTGGATGGATCTGCAGCTCCGGCCGGGGCAGGGCGCCATCCGGGCTGACATTCGCCAGAAGCGGATCGGCGCGCAGCTTCGATTCCAGCGTTGCGACGGCCGCATTCAGGTCTCTGGCGCTACGCGACAGGAAGTTGAACGACAGGTCGCGCTCGCCACGGTCATTGAGCTTGGTGATGCGGATATCGGGAATATCGCGCAGCTTGGCGAAGACTTCCTTCTCGATATCCCATTGCGGCCGAATGCGCCCCTTGGGGGTAACCTTGGGCAAATGCGGACCGATCACCGGGATCGCTCCCAGCACGTCGTTGACCAGACGTGTCATCAGCGACTGGTCACGTTTGAAAAGCCCGAGCGTGACGGTCGCGCGGCGCAGTTCCAGGTCGCCCTTCGGCGAAGCACCGGCCAGCACGAAGACGCTCTCGACGCCGGCAATGTCCTTGACCCGCTTGTAGACCGCGTCCGTCGCCTTGTCGGTGTCGTCGAGGCGGGCATTGGGAGGCAATTCGACGGAGAGCACGATACGCGAGGCATCGTCCGGCGGCAGGAAACTGCCGGGCACCTGGAACAGAAAATAGACCGAGCCGATCAGAAAGCCGATCGCTGCTAGCAGCGTCGTGTAGCGCCAGCGCGTGGTGACCCGGATCATCCGGGTATAGCCGCGCATCATGCGCCCGTCATTGTCGTGGTGATCGTCCATGCCGTCTTCGGCGCGCATGAGATAGGCTGCCATCATCGGCGTGATGAGGCGGGCGACCAGCAGCGAGAAGAACACCGAGAAGGCGACCGTCAGGCCGAACTGGATGAAGTACTGGCCCGGAATGCCCGGCATGAAGGACACGGGCACGAAGACGGCGATGATGGTGAAGGTGGTGGCGATGACCGCCAGGCCGATTTCGTCTGCGGCCTCGATCGCGGCGCGATAGGGCGTCTTGCCCATCTTGATATGGCGGGCAATGTTCTCGATCTCGACGATGGCGTCGTCGACAAGGATACCGGTCGCCAGCGTCAGGGCGAGGAAGCTGACGAGGTTCAGCGAGAACCCCATCAGGTCCATGATCCAGAAGGTCGGAATGGCCGACAGCGGCAGGGCGATGGCCGAGATCAGCGTCGCACGCCAGTTCTTCAGGAACAGGAACACGACGATGACGGCGAGCAGCGCGCCTTCCATCAGCGTGTCGATGGCGGCCTCATAGTTGCCATAGGTGAAGTAGACGGAATCGTCGATCAGCGCGATGGAGACATTCGGGTTTTCCGTGCGGACCTTGGCAAGGCTGTCGGCCACGGTCTTGGCGACGCTGACCTCGCTGGCGCCCTTGGCCCGGAAGACGCCGAAGGTGACGACAGGGTTGTTGTTGAAGCGCGAGAAGGATTTCGGCTCCTCATAGGTGTCCTTGATCGCGCCGAGGTCGGACAGCTTGACGAAGCGGCCGTTGGAGAGCGCAATCGTGGTGTCGGCAAGCTGGGCAACGTCCCTGGCATCGCCGAGCACGCGGATCGCCTGTTCTGAGCCTGCCACCTGGCCGCGACCGGAACCCAGATCGATGTTGGTGCCGCGCAGCTGCTGGTTGACGCTCAGCGCGGTGATGCCGTGCGCATTCAGCTTGTTCGGGTCGAGCTCGATGCGCACCTCGCGGTTTGCGCCGCCATAGCGGTCGACGCGGCCGATGCCCTTCTGGCCCTGCAGCGAGCGCTTCACGGTATCGTCGACGAACCACGAGAGCTCCTCGAGCGTCATGTTGGGAGAGGAGACCGCGAAGGTCTGGATGGCCTGGCCTTCGACATCGACCTTGGCGACGATCGGTTCGTCGACATTGCCCGGCAGGCTGCCGCGAATGCGGTCGACGGCGTCCTTGGTGTCCTGGACGGCCTGCTGGGTCGGGACCTCGAGGCGGAAGACCACGACGGTCTGCGACACGCCGTCGTTGATCGTCGACTGGATCTCGTCGATCCCGTTGATGCTGGCGACGGCGTCCTCGATTTCCTTGGTCACCTGCATTTCCAGCTCGGCCGGCGAGGCGCCGTTCTGGGTGACCGTGATGTTGACGACGGGAACGTCGATATTCGGGAAACGGGTGATCGGCAGCTTGTTGAAGGCCTGGATGCCAACGAACAGCAGCAGCACGAAGGCCAGCAAAGGCGCGACCGGATTGCGAATGGACCAGGCAGAGAAATTCATCTGAGTCCCGTTCAGTTGGTTGCGGCGGGCATGTCATGCACCGGCGTGATGTGATCTCCGTCGCGCACATAGGCTCCGGCCTTGGCGACAACCTCGTCGCCAGCCTTCAGGCCCTTGACGATCTGGATATAGGCGCCGTCCTGGATGCCGGTCTCGACGCTGACGAACTTGACGATGCCGTTCTCGACCCTGCGGGCGGACGATCCCTCGGGCTCGTTGTTAACGGCCGTCAGCGGCAGCGCGACACCGTCCGTCTGGTTGATGACAATCTCCGTGCTGCCATACATGCCGGCCCGCGCCTTGCTGCCGTCCTCTATGAAGATGTGGACAGCGCCGAGCCGGGTCGTGGCATCGACCGTCGGGGACACCAGGCGTACGGAACCGGCCAGCTTCTCGCGGCTGCCGGACAGCGAAACGGTTGCCTTCTGCCCCGGCACAATCTTGGTGATATCGCTTTCCGAAACGTCCGTGACCAGTTCGAGAGCGCTGTCGCGGATGATGGTGAACAAGGGTTCGCCGGAGCCATTGGCGATGGCACCGACACGGGCGTTGCGGGATGCGACGGTGCCGCTGACGGGTGTGCGGACGCCGGTGCGGGCGAGCTTCAGGTCGATATCGGCAATCTGGCTGTCGATCACCTTCAGATCGGCTTCGGCGACGGCAATCGCCTGTTCCGCCGATGTCACGCGCGCCTTGTTGGCTGCAGCGGAAGCCGTCGCCTGTTCCACCGACGAGACGGAAACAGTGCCTTTTTCGCCCATCGCCACGGCGCGTGCGCGCTGCAACTCCGTCTGGGCATCGTTGGCCTGGGCTTCGATCAACTGTGCGCGCAACTGGGCGAGTGTCGCCTGGCCCTTGGCGCGGGTTGCCTGGGTTTCCGCCTTTTGCAGCACCAGGGCGTCTTCGCTGAGCGTCGCAAGGGTGCTGTCGGCGGTGACCTTGTCGCCGACATCGGCCAGCAATGTCTTGATCGGCAGCCCGTCGACCAGCGGCTGGATGTAAACCTCCTCGACAGCCTTGACGGTTCCCGTCGCGACGACCCTTTCGACCATGTTGCGCGTCACGGCCTGGGTCACGACGATGGACGGCAGGTTCTGCTTCGGCGCTGCGACTGGCGTGTCCTCTGCATGCCCTGCAAAGGCGGGCAGCAGGCTCGAGAGCAGAAACGCGACGGTCGAGGCTTTGAGCGGCGTAGGGAACATGCGGATCTTTCAAATGTTAAAGTCGGTCACCGGCGATCGAAAAGGTGAAATTCCTCGGTGCCAGGTTTTGTCGCTTGCGGGGGAGGCATCCTCCGGGGGCAAACGCTTAATAAACCAGCCGCCAAGGTTACGACCTGTTCCAAGCTTTGGATCATCCAGTTCAATACTAGCAAAAATAAGTTTTGAAAGCGCCTTGTTTGAAAGTTCTTTCGATCTTTTGCCGTATCGTTGCGAGGACGTTCGGCTGGTCTTTCGAAAACTGCGCGAGAGTTGCTTGTACCAATTCAATTTTCCCCGAAGAAACCGCTCTTGGCAAGGCCGTCGAAAAGGCCTTTCAACCCCGGCTGGTGCGCGGCTTCGACCGCTTCGAAAAACGGTACCCATCGCAGGATCCGTTGCCCCTTTTCCGGAAACTCCGTGACGGCGAGGCGCACGTCGAGAAGGTGGACGGTGACGCGATAGGGCGAGGCGGCGCCTTCCTTGCTGTAGGTGAAGGCGCCGAGCGTTTCCGGCGCGCAGGGCCCACGAATGCCGGCTTCCTCGAATGCCTCCCGTTCGGCGGCCTCCGCGGATGTCTCGCCGGGTTCGACATTGCCCTTCGGAATGCCCCAGCGCCCGCTCCGGCGACTGGTGATCAGCAGGACCTCGCGGGAGATCCGGCGATAGCAGATCGCCCCCGCCTGCTCGAACACTGGCTGGGCGGACCGCGTCAGGATGGCGCCGGGGCGCGGCGGCTTCATCGGAGGCTCATCCATGGGTAGGGTTTCCGGGATGCTCTAGGGAACGCTGCGCCGTTGGAGAGATCATCGCCAGAACCTCTTCACGTCGAGGAGATCGTCCAACGCCTCCATGGATGCGCCGCACAGCTTGGTCTTGCCGGAGGCCGGCCAGAGCGTGCCGGCGTCCGGGTGGTCTTCCAGGCCATGGTCGCGCAGGACGGTCGGAGCCATCGCGAGATCGTTCAATGCACCCAGGTGATCCTGTACCTTCTCCAGCGCTTTGACGAACTGCTTGTGTCGCCGGCGCCCCTGCTTGTCGTCGAACAGAGAGCTGAAGAATTCGGCTGCGTAACGAAGCTTCTTGGCATCCTTCCGCACCTCATGCCTCTCCTCGTCGGTGCCATCTGCCAGGGCGTTCTCATGCTTCTTGATCGTCTTTCGAAGCCGGTCGAGGGCATGGGAGGCAAACTCCGTCGCCGGTGCCTGCCGCGCTTGCGCTGTGTCAGGCGCCTGCAGGTAGTGGCCGCACCACAGCCACTCGACGAGATCCATGGACAGCCTGACGGCGCGGGGCGAGCCGATTGCCTCGACGACGCGGTCGTATTTCTCGGCCCGCAGATGTTTCAGGCGGTCGCGAAGCGTGCCGGTTTCCGCCGTGGAGACGAGAACGTCAAGGTTGCGAGCGTCACCGAGGACCGAGGCCAGCCACCGTAGTTCGCCGTTGAGCCTCGTCGCCTCGGGGTCGGGCAGGATCGGCTTGAAGATCGAGAAGGCCGAACGCAGCCTGCGCAATGCGACGCGGGCCTGGTGCAGCGCCTCCGAGTTCCGGTGCCCGGTCAACAATGCCTCGTTGAGCCGGAATTGCCGGAAGCAGGATTGGGCGATGGTCTGGAAGGCAGAGACGGCACTGTCCGAGCGATCGAGTTGCACCGGCTCGGCCTTGTGGAAAGTCCGCAACGGGGCCACCAGCGCGTAGCCCCGTTCGGACTTGGACAGCACGCCGAGGCGGAGGCCGGCGATCCCTTCGATCCGGCGGGCGGCGCGGAACAGGTCCTCCGTCCTGCCGTCCTTCAACTCCAGCTCCACCTCGCGCACGATGCTCTGACGGTCGCCGGCGACGACAAGACCTTCGTCGATGACGATCTCGATTTCAGATCCGTCTTCCCGGTGGAGCCATATCTTTCGCTCCACCTCCACGACGAACTGGACAATCAGTTCATCGGACCGGACGTCGGGCCAGATGTCGGTGGAGATCGGCGCGTTATCGTCGAGAACAGGCTCGTCGTTCTCGACCACGGATTCCCATTCCGGCCTTGCGAAAAGGCCTGCAGTGCCCGATTTCGTCGCCTTGATCGTCTGGGTCCTGATCTCGCCGGCCTGGCGGATACGGAGGGAAAAACCGGCCTGGCGCAGCTTCTGGTCGGCAGTGTCGAAATAGAGGGCGCGCTGCTGCACGGTGCCGGAGGGCTCACCGAGAAATCCGGAGTCGAGAAGGGCCTTTTTCGACTCGATCGACAGTTCGAGTTTCAGTTCGATTTCACGTGTCAAATGTCATACTCCAACCGGCCATACGCCCTAACCATGTCGTCCGCCGCTCCAGCCATCCCGTCGCCACTGGTCGGCACGCTCGTCGATATCGATCGAACCCTCGTCGTCGAGGATATCGTGTGCGATTTCGTATTGGTCCTTGCCGACATCAATCACCGATACCAGGAAGCCGCCGCGCCGCACGCCCTCCGCATAAGCGGCTCGCCGATGCTCGGGATACAGCCAGCTTTCGAGCAGGCTCCAGACGTCGACCGGCTCGGCCTTGGCGGCGGGTTCCCCGTCGCTGGCGATATTTGGCAGCAAATGGACGGCATCCGATGGAATGCCGGCATCCTGCAAGCGGGCAACGGCCGAGTCCGCCTGGCTCTTGCTGTCGAAGATCGCAGACAGCGTGCAAGCGGAGGTCGGGCGAAAATCCGGGTCGTTCTCGCTCGAGATCGTGTTCATGGCGGGTCTCCCTGGGCGGTGCGTCGAAGCGGAGTGTCGCTGGAAACGGTCCGGCTGGCAACACACGGTCCGGAAACGACCCGTCGCCCGCCGTGGGATGGCAGGCTTCGGGCCGACGGACCGAGACATCTGATAGCGGGCGTGGGTGACAGTCAGTTTACAGCGCATGCGCTTTCGTCCCCGACGGGCCGGCGCGGATCGTGCAGCGCGGGCATCGGAACAGGAGCGATGCCAGCGGCTTTGCACCCGGGACGCGCGAGGTGAACTGCGCGTCCCGGTGCCATTCGTTGGAGAGACTATTTCAGCGCGGCATCTGTGATAGCGTGCGTCCAGGCGTCCTTCGGCTCCTTGGTGATGATCTTCTGGTCCAGCAGGGCCTTCTCGGTGCGCTCGTAGAGCGCCGTGTCGAGTTTGCCCGATCCGATCAGCTTGGCGACTTCGCCGGCCATGAACTTCTGGTGGGCTTCGTCCTGGCCACCGTTGTCGACGACGATTTCGGCGGCTTCATCGGGATGCTCGACGGCATATTTCCAGCCCTTCATCGAGGCCCGGACGAACTTGACCATCTTTTCCTTGAAGGCCGCGTCCTTCAGCTTCGTCTCGCTGGCATAGAGGCCGTCTTCCAGCAGATTGACGCCGAGCTTTGTGTAGTTGAAGACCGTCAGGTCTTCCGGCTTGAAGCCGGCATCGAGCACCTGGCCGTACTCGTTGTAGGTCATGACCGAGATGCAGTCCGCCTGCTTCTGGATCAGCGGCTGCACGTCGAAGCTCTGCTTCAGGACTGTGACGCCGTCAGCGCCGCCCGATGTCGGGATCTTCAGCTTGTTCATCCAGGCGAAGAACGGATATTCGTTGCCGTAGAACCAGACGCCGAGGGTGTGACCCTTGAAGTCGGCTTCCGTCTTGACCGGGCCGTCCTTGCGGCAGACCATTTCGAGACCGGATTTCTCGAAGGGCTGGGCGATGTTGATCAGCGGCACGCCTTTTTCGCGGGCAACCAGGGCGCCGCCCATCCAGTCGACGATCACATCGGCGCCGCCGCCGGCGATGATCTGTTCCGGGGCGACATCAGGCCCGCCCGGCTTGATATCGACGTCGAGGCCTTCAGCCTTGTAGAAGCCCTTGTCCTTGGCGACGTAGTAGCCGCCGAACTGGGCCTGCGCGACCCATTTCAGCTGTAGCGTTACCTTGTCCGCGGCGAGCGCCGACTGGGCTACTGCTACGGCCATGGTGCCTGCCATCAATGTCATGATTATTTTTTTCATGTTGTTCCCTTTTCCCTCTGAAGTTTGCCTTCCATCCCTGGCCGGGATGTCGGGCCGCCTAGCCACCACGGCTCGACGGATGCCAGTAGGTCGTGGTCCTCTCCACCAGGGCCACGACGCCATAGAAGACGGAGCCGGCAATTGCCGCCACCGTGATTTCCGCCCAGACCATGTCGACGTTCATCCGGCCGATTTCGGTCGAGATGCGAAAGCCCATGCCGACGATCGGGGTGCCGAAGAATTCCGCCACGATGGCACCGATCAGCGCCAGCGTCGAGTTGATCTTCAGGGCGTTGAAGATGAACGGCGCTGCCGCCGGAAGCCGGAGCTTGAACAACGTCTGGGTGTAGCTCGATGCGTAGGTGCGCATCAGGTCGCGCTCCATCGCGCCCGATGCGGCAAGGCCTGCTACGGTGTTCACCAGCATCGGGAAGAAGGTCATGATGACGACGACGGCCGCCTTCGACTGCCAGTCGAAACCGAACCACATGACCATGATCGGTGCGACGCCGATGATCGGCAGCGCCGAGGCGAGGTTGGCGATGGGCATCAGTCCGCGCCGGAGGAAGGCGAAGCGGTCGGCCAGGATCGCCACCAGGAAGCCGCTGAGACAGCCCATGGCATAGCCGGCGAAGACGGCCTTGAAGATTGTCTGGCGCACGTCGTCGGCAAGGATCGGCAGGGAGCTGGCAATCCTGACAGCGATGGCGCTGGGCGGCGGCAGGATGATGAAGGGGATGCCGGCGCCGCGGGTGGCAGCCTCCCAGATGATCAGGATCCAGGCACCGAAGATCGCCGGGATCAGCAGCCTCAGGACCGTCCTTGCAAAACGCGTGTGCGGCCGGATGTCCGACAAGATACTGACGCAGCGCCAGGCCAACAGCCAGGCCGCTGCGAGCAGCAGGAAGAACGATAGCCGGGCAGCGCCTTCGTTGCCGGTGATCGCGGTCAGCAGCAGCCACGCCACTTCATGGGCGGCGAGAAACAGGATGGCGGCGCCAATCGCCGGCGGCAGGGTCAGTTGCGACAGGAAGGACGCGATGATGATCATGAAGAAAATCAGCGCACTGATGCCCGTCGAGATGTTGTCCGCAGTGCCCGGTTCGATCAGTGGGAAAGTCAGGGCGGCGCCGATGCAGAGCAGCATCGCGACCAGGCTTTGCCAGGAATACTGGACGTTCCTCATGCCTGAGGTCTCCCCATCGCCCGGTCGACGATGCGGGCGGCAATGCCGACGATCCCGACAAGGAGGGCTGCGAGTACCGAGCCTGCCACGAGGGCGGCCCAGATATCAATCGTCTGGCTATAGTAGGAGCCGGCCAGCAACTTCGCGCCGATGCCGGCGACAGCGCCGGTCGGCAGTTCGGCGACGATGGCGCCGACGAGGCTTGCGGCAATGCCGACCTTCATCGAGGTGAAAAGGAAGGGCACGGAGGCGGGCAGGCGCAGCTTCCAGAAGGTCTGGCTGGCTGTCGCCTTGTAGGTGCGCATGAGGTCGAGATGCATGGCTTCGGGCGAGCGCAGGCCCTTGACCATGCCGACGGTCACCGGGAAAAACGACAGGTAGGTGGAGATCAACGCCTTCGGGATGAGCCCGGTGATGTCGACGGCGGCGAGCACGACGATGACCATCGGCGCAATGGCCAGAACCGGCACGGTCTGCGAAGCGATGATCCACGGCATCAGGCTGCGGTCGAGCGCCCTGACATGAACGATGCCGATGGCGATGCCGATGCCGAGCAGCGTGCCGAAGACGAAGCCGACGGCGGTGGAGGTCAGCGTGATCCAGGCGTTGTAGACGAGGCTGCGATTGCTATCGATGGCGCGCAGAAAGGTGTTGTTGAAGACGGCGGTTGCCACCTGGTGCGGTGCCGGCAAAGTCGGCTTTGGCTGTGCCATCGTCCTGCCGATGAATTCCAGCGTGCCGGTGGAGACGCCGGCGCGGTTGTCGAGGTCGATCTGGAAAGGGGCGTTCATGATGACTGTCGCAACATACCAGATTGCGAGGATCGCAAGCAGGATGGTCGTCACGGGCACGAACTTGTGTCGGAAGAACTGTTCCTTCTCCATGCTCAAGCCTTTCCCTGCAACGGAAACAGCATCAGCGCCATCGACACGACCCCGAGCCCGACGCCGGCCATCTGCGGCAGGCTGAGGCGTTCGCCGAAGACGGCAAAGGCGATGATGTTGACGACGACCAGCTGCACGATGGCCGAGGCCGAGATGGCAAGCCCGAGGCCACCCTCGCGCATCAACCGCACCATCATCAGGTTGCCGATGCAATAGAGACCGAGGGACAGGATGAGCACGAGGATGTTGCTGGTGGCGATGTAGGCCCGCGATGCGGTGGCGCCGCCGAGGAAGATCAGCATGGCGCCGCCGAGCCAGAGGAGGAAGGTGCTGTTCATGGGCGGATGCCTCCGTCAGGTTTTACCCTCCCCTTGAGGGGGAGGGTCGGCGCGAAGCGACGGGGCGGGCTGATCTGCCAGGAGCGCATATGCGGCTGTTCACCCCCACCCGCAGCTTCGCTGCGACCTCCCCCCTCAAGGGGGAGGTGAAGGCCCGGCGTGGGGCAGCAAAAGTCGCCCAACGCTCTATTCCTCATAGGAGTGACCGGCGCGCAGGCCCTCGCGGACGCGGTGGGCGATGGCGAGGAACTCTGGCGTCTCGCGGATGCCGAGGGGGCGCTCAGCGGGCAGGGTGGATTCGATGACATCGGTGACCCGGCCGGGACGCGGCGACATGACGACGATCCGGGTCGACAGATAGACGGCCTCGGGGATCGAGTGCGTAACGAAACAGATCGTCTTGTTGGTGCGCGCCCAGAGCTTCAGCAGTTGTTCGTTCAGGTGATCGCGGACGATTTCGTCCAGCGCGCCGAAGGGTTCGTCCATTAACAGCAGGTCGGCATCGAAGGCGAGCGCGCGTGCGATCGAGGCGCGCTGCTGCATGCCGCCGGACAGTTGCCAGGGATGCTTCTTCTCGAAGCCGGTGAGGTTGACGAGATCGAGCGTCCGGGCGATCCGCTTTTCCCGCTCTTGCCTGGCGTAGCCCATGATCTCCAGCGGCATGGCGATGTTCTGCTCGATGGTGCGCCAAGGAAAGAGCGCCGGCGCCTGGAAGACATAGCCATAGGCCCGCGCTTCGCGCGCTTGCTCCGGTGTCATGCCATTGACGTCGATTTCGCCGGAGGTCTTTTTTTCGAGATCGGCGATGCAGCGCAGAAAGGTTGTCTTGCCGCAGCCGGAGGGACCGATGAAGGAGATGAAATCGCCCTTGCGGACATCGAGGTCGACGTTGCTCAGCGCATGCACCGGACCATCGCTGGTCTGGTAGGTGAGACAGAGATTGCGGGCGGACACGACGGAGGAGGGCGATGTCATCAATGAAAGCCAATCGGATTTTCGCAGGCTGACTGCGACGCGTTGTGTGTTAATCTTTGCCCATAGGGGAATGACCAAAAGCGGCGAGGGCGCACGAGCCGTATTTCAGAGGGGGACAGCCGTGAATGATTCATTGAAGCCGACCTGCCATGTCGTCAGACCGAACCACACCTATGCCGGCAAGCAGGGACTCAGCTACTTCACGGGGATCGCTGCCGAAACAGTGGGTTCGCGCGGCATCTGCATGCATGTGCTGACGATCCCGCCGGGCGGCAGGGCGAAGGCCCATCTGCACGAGGCCCACGAGACGGCGATCTACATGCTGTCGGGCGAGGCGCACATCTGGTATGGCGACCGGCTGGAAAACCATATCATCGTCCACGCCGGCGAACTCTTTTACATTCCGGCCGGCGTTCCTCACCTGCCGGCCAATCTCTCCGACACGCCCTGCACGGCCATCATCGCCCGCACCGATCCCAACGAGCAGGAGAGCGTCGTGCTGCTGCCGGATCTGGATGAACTGGCCGTCGTGCCGGCATGAGCCTATTTGCATAGCGGCAGCGGCCCCCATTTGGTCCGGGCGTCCGAGGTGAAGCCGATCGTATAGCCTTTGGGGCCGTAGGTGATCTTCGCCGTATCGTCTGTTCCGCCATCCTCGCCTTCGGCCTCGCAGGAGACCGTCGCAACGAAGGATTTGCCCTCGGTCTTGTTGACCTTCTTGATCGTGCAGACGGACGTCGCTGTCGTGATCGCCTCCGGCGTCAGGAGAAAGAAGTTCTCGGAGCCGGTCGACTCGCCCGTCCTGGCGTAGGCGCATCCGTCCTTGTTGCCGTACTTGCCTGAGATAGGTAGCGTATCGGCCTGCGCCACTGTCGCCAGCGCTGCGACTGCTAGCAGTGCCAGAGACGGTGTTTTCAGAGACATCCTTTGTCGTTCCATCTCACACCCCGCTTGCCGGAATGCCGCTGCGCTGCACCTTGCGCGGTGCGACGACGTCCTTCCAGGTGGATAGCGCCCGGTTGACGGCGGCGAAGGGTTCGCGCGTGACGAACTTGCCGTGGCCCTCCTGCGTCTTCACCGTCGTCTCCTCAATCGCCACGACCCCTCGCGTCAGCGTATAGCGCGGCAGGCCGGTGACCTGCTTGCCCTCGAACACATTGTAGTCGATGGCCGACTGCTGGTTGCCCGACGAGATGGTCTTGGTGCGAGAGGGATCCCAGACAACGATATCGGCGTCGGCGCCGACCAGGATGGCACCCTTCTTCGGATACATGTTGAGGATCTTGGCAATGTTGGTCGAGGTCATCGCCACGAACTCGTTCATCGTCAGGCGGCCGGTGGCGACGCCATGGGTCCAGAGCATCGGCAGGCGATCCTCGAGGCCGCCGGTGCCGTTGGGGATCTTGGTGAAATCGCCGACGCCGAAACGCTTCTGCTCGGTGGTGAAGGCGCAATGGTCTGTCGCCACGCATTGCAGCGAGCCGGCCTGCAGTCCCGCCCAGAGGCTGTCCTGGTGCTGCTTGGAGCGGAACGGCGGCGACATGACGCGGCGGGCTGCGTGGTCCCAATCCTTGTCGAAATACTCGGTCTCGTCGAGCGTCAGGTGCTGGATCAGCGGCTCGCCGTAGACGCGCATGCCGTTCTGGCGGGCGCGGCGGATGGCTTCGTGGGCCTGCTCGCAGGATGTGTGGACGACGTAGAGCGGCGCGCCTGCCATATCGGCGATGATGATGGCGCGGTTGGTGGCCTCGCCCTCGACGGCGGCAGGCCTTGAATAGGCATGGGCTTCCGGCCCGTTGTTGCCTTCAGCCATCAGTTTCGCCTGCATCTGGGCGACGATGTCGCCGTTCTCGGCATGCACCATCGGCAGGGCGCCGAGCTCGGCGCAGCGCGAGAACGAGTGGAACATCTCGTCGTCGTCGACCATCAGGGC
>CAZZZI010000081.1:0-15361 GCA_964658415.1 uncultured Sphingomonas sp.
GACCCGACAGACGTCGGGTCGCTGGATCCCCGCCACAAGGGCGAGGATGAGGGAGGGTGGGGTATGGCCCTCGTCAAACAAGCTTCCTGAGGGTTTGCAGTCTGGACGCCGTCAGTCCTTGCCGCTTGCCGTAAGCCAGCCGCTCGCAAGGTCTGCGGCGGTCGACCTTTGTATCGGCGCGTCGGTCCGCGGCGGGGCAAATCTACTGCCATCATCCTGTCATGCCGTAGCCTGCCGACCACGTCACTCATAGGTGAGCACGCGACCGTTGCAATTCGCCTGCGTGTGCACGTCGGCTGTCACACGACTGTAAAGCGCCATCCCTATGGGAGGTGCAAATCATCAATGAGGACAGAGCCATGAAAACGATCGCTACCGCCGCCGCGCTGTTTGCCGCCAGTTTTGCCGCGCTGCCGGCCGCCGCCGCCGCTCTGGTTCTCTATACCAGCCAGCCGAACGAGGACGCGCAGGCGACCGTCGATGGCTTCATGGCCGCCAATCCCACGATCAAGGTCGACTGGATCAGAGACGGCACACCGAAGATCATGGCGAAGCTCCAGGCTGAAATGGCAGCCGGCAATCCGGTGGCCGACGTGTTGCTGATCGCGGATACCGTGACGCTCGAGCGGCTGAAGGAAGCCGGCAAGCTGATGGCCTACAAGTCGCCGGAAGCCGTCAACTACGATCCTTCGCTGTATGATGCCGAGGGCTTCTATTATTCCACCAAGCTGATCACGACAGGCATCGTCTACAACACCGCCGCCGCGATGAAGCCCACGAGCTGGCAGGATCTGGCCAAGCCGGAAGCCAAGGGCCTGGTGGTGATGCCGAGCCCACTGACCTCAGGTGCCGCGCTCATCCATGCGCAGACGCTGGCGGGCGTGCCGAGCCTCGGATGGGATTTCTATAAGAGCCTCGCAGCCAATGGGGCAATTGCGTCGGGCGGCAACGGCCAGGTGCTGAAGTCCGTTGCGTCGGGCGAGAAAGCCTATGGCATGATCGTCGACTACATGCCGATCCGCGAAAAGGCCAAGGGCGCGCCGCTTGCCTTCGTCTTCCCGACGGAAGGCGTGTCGGCCGTGACCGAGCCGGTTGCCATCCTGTCGACCGCCAAGCATGCCGATGCCGCCAAGGCCTTCGTCGATTATGTCCTGTCCGAGAAAGGCCAGGCCGGTTTCGTCAAGCTCGGCTATATCCCGGCGCGCAATGGCGTTGCGATGCCCGAGGGTTTTCCGGCCCGCGACACGATCAAGGTTCTGCCATTGAAGGCCGCCGATGCCGTCAAGAATACCGACCAGGACCTGAAGACCTTCTCCTCGTTCTTCGGTTCCAAGTGAGCTACAAGACCCCGTCGATCACTCTGGACCGCGCATGACCGAATATCTTCGTCGGGGAAACAGCCAGCCGGTCTGGCTGTTTCCCCTTGTCGTCCTGACCGTTCTGCTTCTCTCCGCACTGCCCCTGGCGCGGTTGGCCGTCGCCGGCATCGCGGCGCTTGCGCGGGGCGGGGCCTATGAACTGGTCACCGACCCCGCTCTGTGGCAATCGGCCTGGTACACGGTCGAGACCGCCATGATCGGCACCGCCATTTCGGTCGCCATAGGCTGCCTGTTCGCCTTCCTGCTGGGGCTGACCGACATGCCGGGAAAGGGCATACTCAGTTTCCTGTTCGTGCTGCCGATGATGATCCCGCCCCAGGTGACGGCGCTCGCCTGGGTGCAGATGACCGGTCCCTCCAGCCCGTTGCTGAAAGCCCTGCATCTTGCACCGCGGCTCGGATCGCCGCAGCCGCTCTATTCGATCGGCGGCATTGCGCTGCTCTACGGCGTACAGCACGCACCGCTCGTCTATCTGGCGCTTCGGGCAGGGCTCATGGCGCTGCCGCGCGACAGCGTCGAGGCGGCGAGGCTGTCGGGTGCCGGCGGCTTGCGGGTGTTTCGCGACATCATCCTTCCCCTGTCGCTGCCGGGCATCATTGCCGGCGCGGCGATCGCCTTCGTCTCGTCGGTCGGCAATTTCGGCATTCCGGCCATCCTCGGCATCCCGGCCTCGATCTTCACCCTGTCGACGCTGATCTTCACAAAGTTTTCGGCTTTCGGTCCGCGAACCTTCGGGGACGTTGCCGTGCTGTCCTCCATCATCGCGGTCATTTCCATCGCGGGTCTCTCCTTGCAGAACCGGGCGCTGCGGGGGCGGGACTACCGCATCATCGGCCTGTCCGGCGCATCTGCCGCCTTCTCGCTGGGCCGGTGGCGGCTGGTCGCCCAGCCGTTGCTCTGGGGGCTGGTCTTCATCATGCTGGTCGCGCCGTTCTGCGCGCTTGTCGCCGGCGCGCTGGTGCCGGCCTATGGGGTGCCCCTGTCGCTGAAGACGGCATCGCTGCATGCCTTTGAGGAAATCCTGTTTCACCAGGCAGTGACACGGGCCGCCTTTGCCAATTCGCTGTTCCTTGCCGGCACGACGGCAGTCGGCCTGCTGGCCCTGACGGTGCTGGCGGCCTATGTGCTGACCAAGCGCCGGGACCTTTCAACGCGGTTGCTGGCGGGCCTCATCGAAATTCCCTATGCGCTGCCGGGGATTATCATCGCCGTCTGCTTCATCCTCTTGTTTGCAGCACCCTTGCCGCTGCTTAACGTCACGCTCTACGGCACCATCTGGATCATCCTGCTTGCCTATTTCTCGGCCTATTTTGCCGTCAGCCTGAAGCCGGTCATGAGCGCCTTCCTGCAGCTCGATCCGGCGCTCGAGGAGGCGGCGCGGCTGTCGGGTGCGGGCTTCCTGCGGCGGATGGCGGATATCACCGTGCCGCTGATCGCGCCGGCCGCCGGTGCTTCCGTGATCCTGGTCCTCCTCATCGCCTGCAACGAGCTGACGGTGTCGGCGTTGCTCTGGTCGGCCGGCACCCAGACGCTCGGCGTGGTCATCTACAATCTCGACGACGGCGGCAGTTCCGATCTCGCCTCGGCAATGTCCGTGCTGGTGATTGCCATGGTGGTCGTGCTGATGCTGGTGCTGGAGCTGATCGCCCACCGCCTGCCGAAAGGGGTCGTTCCATGGCGCAGCTAATCATGACCGACCTGCGCAAAGACTTCGGGACGGGCCGCGCGGCCGTCGAGGGGCTTTCGCTGACGGTGCGGGAAGGTGGCTTCCTCGCGCTTCTCGGACCCTCCGGTTGCGGCAAGACGACCGTCCTGCGGATGGTCGCCGGCTTCGAGCAGCCGACGAGCGGGTCGATCCATCTCGGTGCCCGTCTGCTGGCCGACGCCGATGCCGCGCTGCCGCCGGAAAAGCGCAATATGGCGATGGTCTTCCAGTCCTATGCCTTGTGGCCGCACATGAACGTCGCGGACAATGTCGGCTATCCGCTGAAGGTCCGGGGCATTTCAGGTTCGGACTATCGCGACAGGGTGATGGACGCGTTGAGGACGGTGCGGCTTGGCGACTATGCCGAGCGCCGTCCGGCGGATCTGTCCGGCGGCCAGAGGCAGCGGGTGGCGCTGGCGCGCTGCCTGGTGACATCGCCCGACGTCGTCCTGCTCGACGAGCCGCTCGCCAATCTCGACCGCCACCTGAAGAAGGAGATGGAGGAGACGTTTCGCGAGTTCCATCAACGCTCCGGTGCCACCATGGTCTATGTGACGCACGACCAGAGCGAGGCCATGGCGCTGGCGACGGATGTTGCGGTGATGTCGGAGGGGCGCCTCCTGCAGGTTGCCGAGCCGGCCGATCTCTATGCGCGCCCGGAAGGCCGGCTGGTCGGCAGCCTGATTGGCCAGGGGGCGATCCTGTCGCTGCCCGCGCCCGCCGATGCCTCCATGCGTGCGCTGGACTGGCCGGCGCTGGCACCGATGCTTGCCGGCCCGCAGGAGGGTGTCGCGCGCGCGGATGTGCTCGTTCGGCCGGAGGATGTGATTGCCGATGGCGGTGGCATCCTGTGCAGCGTGGAAGCGGTGCTTTACGAGGGAGAACGCTATGCGCTGCGCCTGGCGCTGCCGGATGGGCAGATCCTGCGCGCCTACAGCCGCCGGTCGGTGGTGCCGGGTGAAAGGTTCGGCGTCGTGATCCGGGCCGGATGGCTGTTGTAGCGGAGGAAAACCGATCGCCACCGGAAGGCGGTTGTTCCACGGCGCCTGCTATGCTTGATTTGGCGCTCGATCGGGCTACTCGATGCCGCGTGTTGTCCGCATGCCGCGCCGTGCAGCGGTTCCCGGGCGGTCCGGCCGGATCGTGCGGACGGCAAATACCGGAGCTCACGCCGGCCGGGGATGCTGACAGCGGCTCTGCCGCAGCCCTCTCTCATGGATGACATTGGAAAGCACATGAACACCACATTGAAAGACGACACCGCAGGCTGGCCGCCGGAGAAGACGGTTTTTGCCGTTCCTGAAGTCGAGTTGCGGGTGCTCGAGGGCGATCATCCGCTGCATCTCGACAAGGCGGATGCGGCCCGTGCCCACTGGCAGACGGAAATCGCCGCCAACCCTGCGCTCTTCGACGGTCGGATGGTTTTCCAGAGCCGTCTCGAAATCACCGCAGCCGGCATTCGCGGCGAGGCGCATGTGGTGCCGTTCTCGACGTTCATGTGGTGGCGCAAGCAGGCGGACCGCGGCGGCGGCTTTCATCTTTTCGGCTACCCCGTCATCGCCAGCTCGGATGGCGCGCTGGCGGCGATCCGGATGGGCGCCCATACCGCCAATCCCGGGCAGGTCTATTTTGCCGCAGGCTCGCTGGATGAACACGATATCGTCGACGGCTTTTGCGACATCGCAGCCAACATGCGCCGGGAGGTCGGCGAGGAGACCGGGCTCGACCTCGATCTGGCGACGACCGACGGCGGATATTATGCCGTCCACCAGAACAGCACCGTCACGGTGTTTCGCGTCTTCCGTTTCGAGCAGACAGCCGAGGAAATCGTCGCTGCGATCGAGCGGCACATGCTCGACGACGAGGAACAGGAAATCGCCGGTGCCGTCGTCATCCGGTCGGCCGATCCGACCGTCGAGCCCTACCACGGCAGCATGGTCACGATCCTCGACTGGTATTTCGATCGTCAGGCTTGAGCACATTGCCTTGCACTTGGCGGCGGCGTCGGGCAGTTTGCCCGTCGTCAAAGAATTCAGGAGGCTGATTTGGCTCGCAGTTACAGCATTTACGATGTGTTCACCGACAGGAAGCTGGCCGGCAATCCGCTCGCCGTCATCTTTGACGGTGACGGGCTGAGCGACGCGGAAATGCTGTCCGTTGCCCGCGAGATGAACCTTTCCGAGACAGTTTTCGTCTGCCGGTCGACGAATGCCGCCTATAGCGCCAGCTTGCGGATATTCACCCCCGGACGGGAGCTGCCGTTTGCCGGGCATCCGACAGTCGGCACGGCCATTGCGCTTGCCGAGCGCAGCCATGCCGACCAGGGCGGCGAACTCGATCTTGTCTGCGTGCTCGAGGAGAAGGTCGGTCCGGTGCGCTGCGCTGTCCGCCTGCGCCCGCAGCGTGCGAGTTTTGCCGAGTTCGACCTGCCGCGCAAATCGCAGCAGATCGCCCTGCCGCTCGACAAGCTCGGCATCGCCAATGCTCTGGGACTGCAGCCCAGCGAACTCGGGTTCGAGAATCACGCGGTGTCGCTGTGGTCGGCGGGCGTGCCGTTCCTGCTTATCCCGGTTCGAGACATCGGCACGGCCGGTCGGGTGGAATTCGACTCGCAGCTTTGGGAAAAGACGGTGCCCTTCGTCGAAGGCGCGCTGGCCTCTGCCTACCTCTATTGTCGGGGTGGGACCAACCACATGGCCAAGTTCCACGCACGGATGTTTGCGGCCGGCATGGGCATCGTCGAGGACCCGGCAACGGGTTCTGCGGCCGCTGCGCTCTCCGGCGCCATCCATCACTTCGACAGGCTGCCGGACGGTCACCATCCGGTTATCATCGAGCAGGGGCTCGAGATGGGCCGGCCGTCGCTGATCCACCTGCATCTGGACATCGCGAATGGCGAAATTGCCAATGCGCGCATCGGGGGACAGGCCATCAGGATTGCATCCGGAACACTGGATCTTTGATTTTAAAGGATTTTTCGACTTTCCCAGTTTTTTTTGACAATTCGGCAAAGAAAATTCGTCAATCGGCTGGACAAAGAAAGCGATCCTATTTATATCGCCCTCACACCGGAAGAACAAGCGGTGCGGGTGATTAGCTCAGTTGGTAGAGCAGCTGACTCTTAATCAGCGGGTCGTAGGTTCGAGCCCTACATCACCCACCAAATTGCCTCTCATGAGGCAATTTTCAAGGCCAGGCACATGGAGTGCCTCGCCCCTCGGGCGGCGGTTCAGCCCGCTCAAAAAAACCATTTCAAGATCGTTAAGGCATTTTCAGAATTGGCAAGTCATCCATGATTTCTGCCATTGTGGAGTCGGGGTCGAATTACTAAGTTCTCCATACTGGTGATCGTTAGGGATCGACAGGCTTTGCCAGGAGGTGACAATGATCGAGGCTTCGACGCTTTTCCACGCCGCCATCCACTACAAGGGCATCGTCCTGCACTGCGGCGTCGTGACCTTGCCGAAACTGAAAGCCATTGTGGACAAGACCGCGCCGAAGAAGTCCCGCATTACAGACGGCGACATCCTCCGTGCCGTCACAAGCCGGGACGGGACGCTGGAGCTCGACGGCTGGCGGATCAAGGTCTCGTCGATACAGCAGATCGACCGCCCCTAGTCGAACGCGGCAGGAATCTCGACGCGGGCAGGAACCATCCGGGCGTCCGAGAGTTTTCGGCCAAACGGGCGGAGATTTTCATGGACAACACGATCGAGAACCACGGAACTGCCACTTTTGAAAGCGACGGACACGGGCAGATGGACGAGGCTATCGAAAGCCTGGTCGACCGCTTCGTGACGGATGGCATGTCGAGGGATGCGGTCCTGGATGGGATGCACCGCTCCATCGACCGGCTTCGACAGGGTAGTCTCGAGGATCCCGATCCGGCGGAAGAGCCTATGCCTCGCACGCAGGGCGATGGCGTTCACCTGGAAGAGCCCGCCAATGACTGGCCTTCCAGCTAATCACCAGCCGGCCGGTTCTTCGTGCGCTCATGGCGACTGGCCCTGGTCCACCAGCTAAAGTAGAAGTCTCGTCATTATTCCGAAAGCAATATCGTCGATATGTTTTGCAACTTGTCTGCGGTTGATGCCTCCTACAGGCCCGCCTGTTGCGCGGCCTACAAGCGATCTGGAATCGGAGCTTCTGATGCGACACTTCTCTTCGGCAATCCTCTCATTCGTCTGCGCCCTGATGATTTCGTCTGCCTGCACCGCCGAGACCCTGCCTTTGCCGAAAGGAGAGCCGGTCCTGGTTGTGTCGGGCAATATTTCCAACACGAATGTTTCGGGAACGGCGCAGTTTGACCTTTCGATGCTGGAAGCGATCGGTATGGTGACGATGTCGACCAAAACGCCTTGGTACGACGGTACCGTGACGTTCGAAGGCGTGCCTATGGAGAAGTTGATGAAGGTCGTGGGAGCGAAGGGCAAGAACGTCCGCGCCATCGCCCTGAACGACTACGCCATCAACATACCGGTCGACGATTTTGTGAAGTTCGGAACGATGCTCGCTATCAAGCGCGACGGCCAGTACATGCCGGTTCGCGACAAGGGGCCCTTGTTTATCGTATACCCCTTCGACAGCAATCGCGAGCTGCGGACGCAGACCTATTACGGTCGGTCGGCGTGGCAGCTGTCGAAGCTGGTCGTGGAGTAATTTGTATTGCTGAGTAAGGCCGTTGCATCCAAGCAGATTCAGTGGACGCTGGCGGGAGTTGTCTGCTTCTTCGTGCTTGCCTCGTCCTACCTCTCCTATGTCATCATCAAGCGCCAGGAAGCCCTGCACCAGGTAGCAGGCTATAACGAGACGTGGAGCGTCAGCCAGACTTCATCGGAATTCCTGCGGCTGGAAAAGACGCTGCTGGCCTACGCCACTCCCGGCAGCGGCGTGTCGCTCAGGGACGTGCGGCTTCGGCTGGACATCATGTTCAATCGCCTCGGCGTGCTCGAGAATGCCACCTTCACCAACTTCGTTCGTAGCGACAAATACAACACCACAGCCATCAACGAACTGAAGGTGACGCTCGACAAGGTGGACCGGCTGCTGCCGCCCGACGATACCGCGTCTTTCGATCCGATGCCGTCCATCCGGATGCTCGCGGAAATCGAGTCCGATGTCATCGGACTTGGGTCGGCAGCCATCGAAAGCGGTGCCAAGAAGATAGACGACGACGAGGCCGGGCTCGAACAGCTCCACCTGATCTACACCGGCCTGACCGCCGGCCTGATCCTCTGCGGCATTGCGCTGATCATCCTGCTCGTCCAGCACAACCGCTTGCTCGGCCGCGCCCGCGACAAGCTCGACAAGGCCACGGCCGAGCTGCAGCGGACCTCCAGGGAAACGGATGCCCAGAATTTCCGCTATCTCACCGCCTTCAACAATATGACGCAGGCCCTCTGCATGTTCGACGAAGGCGGCCGGATGATTATCTGCAACGACCGCTTCTCGACGATGGCGGCGCGGCCGCTCGGGATTCCGAGCGGTACGACGATCGACAGCATTACCAAGTCGGCTGGGCAGGGAGAGGACGCTTCCACCTTCGAACAGCTTTTTGCCCTGCAGCTTCCCCTGATTAGGGAAGCGCGCCGTGGCGTCTTCATGCACGAGGCGTCGGATCGCAAGGCCTATGTGGTGACCCACGAGCCGATGCCGGAGGGAGGCTGGCTTGCGACCTACGAGGACATTACCGAGCGACGGCGCCTCGATGCGCACATTGCCCACATGGCCCACCACGACGCCCTGACCAACCTTGCGAACCGCGTCCTGTTCATGGAACAGCTGGAGCGCAAGCTGAAGGACGCCAAGCGCGAAGGCGGCGCGGTCGCCGTTTGTTTCCTGGACCTCGACGGGTTCAAGGACGTCAACGACACCATGGGGCACCATGTCGGAGACGAACTCCTGCAGCGCGTGGCAGAGCGCCTTCTCGCCAATGTCGGGTCCCGCGACGTGGTCGCCCGGATCGGCGGCGACGAGTTTGCGGTGATCGGCATTCTGAAGGCGGGCGAGGAAGACAGCCTGGATCTGCCGTTGCGGCTGGTCGACGAGGTAACGCGTCCCTATTTCCTGGACGACCACGAGGTGACCATCGGGACCAGCATCGGCGTCGCCAAGTTTCCGCAGCACTCGGGGTCCTCCGAGGAGCTGCTGAAATACGCCGATCTTGCCATGTACGAGGCGAAGGCCGAAGGCAAGGGCCGTGTCCGCGTGTTCCGCCCGGAGATGGACGAGCGGCTGCTGGCGCGCAAGGCGCTGGAGGTCGACTTGCGCAAGGCGCTGAAGCGAAACGAGATGGAGGTCTACTACCAGCCTCTGGTCAATACGGTGACCCGTGAAGTGTCCGGCTACGAGGCTCTGCTGCGTTGGAATCATCCGAGGATGGGCCAGATCCCGCCGATGGATTTCATTCCCATCGCCGAGGACACGGGCCTGATCGGCTCCCTGGGCGCCTGGGTTCTGAACCAGGCATGCGCCGATGCTGTGCGCTGGCCGCCCCATATCACGGTCGCCGTGAACCTTTCGCCGATCCAGTTCCGCAACGACAACCTGATCCAGACCATCGTCACCGCGTTGCGCGACAGCGGCCTGCAGGCGGAACGCCTGGAGCTCGAGATCACCGAATCGGTGCTGCTCGATGCAGGCGCACACACCGCCTCGACCCTGCTCGCCCTGAAGAAACTCGGGATCTCCATTGCCATGGACGATTTCGGCACAGGCTACTCTTCCCTGTCGAACCTCAGAAGCTTCCCCTTCGACAAGATCAAGATCGACCGCTCGTTCATCCGGGAATTGACGCTGCATTCGGAATCGCTGTCCGTCGTGCGGCTCATCACCGCTCTCGCCCAGACGCTCGGAATGTCGACCACGGCCGAGGGCGTGGAAACCGAAGAGCAGTTCGCGGTTCTGCGGGAAATGGGCTGCACGCAGGTGCAGGGTTATCTGTTTGCCAAACCGAAACCGGTGCGGGAACTCAGCGTCGAACGTCGCCTGTGAGGGAAGTTCAGCGTAGGCCTGCGGGCGGCTGTCGCTGCGATGTCAGATCGACGACGGGCTGTGGGCGGACACGGTGATGTCGAGAGTGACGTGGCCCATGGGCGGGCCGAAGCGGCAGAAGGCTTCGTTGATGGTTGCAAACACTGCACCGGCATCGCCACGCAACTTGGTGCAGAAATTCTTCGAACTGTCGAAGACGCCGGAGTTCTTCAGGAAGTCGATGCAGCCGTAGATCTCGTCCATGTGCTGGTCGATGCCGAGCACGTAGAGCGAAAATTGGGCGGATACGGCCTCGCCGGTCACCGACGTCTCGCGCACGGCGGCGAGCGCTGCCTGCTTGCGCTCCTCCAGCGGCAGCGTGCCGCCCATGCTGGCGCTCGGGGTGCAGATCGGGTCGTCGGGTTCGCCGGGGCAACCGCGCGACACCGTGGCATGCAATACGCAATGCTTGCCGGTCGACGATGCGGCGACGAAGAGGTCGCGCATCGCCGGAAACAGCACATCCGTCGATCCGACGAGAAGCGTCGAGAGATCGTCGGTCGAAACCCGCATCTGGTCGCGATAGGGGTCGAGAGCGCCAAGAGCGCCATGGATGACGCCGACAAAATCGTCGGTCATCGGATAAAGGGAAATCTGTGCGCCTGAAAACATGTTAGCCCGCCTCGCTCCGCTGGTATTATCCAGATCAGCTTTTAGGGTTTGGAAGCTTGAACGCTTCGGTCTCAGCCCCGGCGATACGGAGCACCCCTGTCGATGCCTCCTGATAGCACGGACGGGACAGGATGGAAGCAGAAAGTTGACCTTTACGCCGGAGCGGAGTGCCGCATCCCACCGTGGGCAAAGCCGGCATGCATCCTTTTGCCGCCTTTGCCGTTTCCTCCGACGAGGGCTGCCGATGTCCCGGAGAACCGCCGATGAAAATAGCCACCTACAATGTCAACGGCGTCAATGGCCGGCTCGACAACCTGCTGCGCTGGCTGAGCCAAGCCAAGCCCGACGTCGTCTGCCTGCAGGAACTGAAGGCGCCGAACGACCGGTTTCCGGTGCGCGAGATCGAGAAAGCGGGATATGGTGCGATCTGGCACGGGCAGAAGAGCTGGAATGGCGTGGCTATTCTCGCCAAAGGGTCCGAGCCGCTCGCGACGCGACGGGGATTGCCTGACGGTGCGGACGACGACCAGAGCCGCTATATCGAGGCTGCCATCGACGGCATACTGGTGGGCTGCCTCTATCTGCCGAACGGCAATCCGAGGCCCGGTCCGAAATTCGACTACAAGCTGGCGTGGTTCCAGCGCCTGGCCGACTATGCTGCCGAGCTCCTCGATCTCGAGATCCCCGTTCTGCTCGCGGGCGACTTCAATGTCATGCCGACCGAACTCGATGTCTACAATCCCGAACGCTGGGCCGAGGATGCGCTGTTTCACCCTGCCGTTCGCCGCGCCTTCCGGGATCTGGTCGATCAGGGCTGGACGGACGCGCTTCGCCATCTGCATCCGGACGAAAAGATCTATACGTTCTGGAAGTACCTCCGCAACGCCTATGCCCGGGATGCCGGTCTGCGGATCGATCATATGCTGCTGAGCCCGTCAATGGCCGAGAGGCTCACCGATGCGGGGGTTGATCGGGATGTGCGCGGCTGGGAGCATGCCAGCGATCACGCTCCGACATGGATCATGCTCGAAGAGTAGGGGCTCACGAGCGCTCCAGGAAGGCTTGAAACGTATCGAGGAACGGCCGCTGTCCCTTGAGGATCTTGACCGCCGCCTGCTCGAGATCGAACCAGCCTGCGCGATCGACCTCGGGAAAGCTCTGCGTCTGGCCCGATTTCGGTGGCCACTGCATTTCGAAACTGTTGCTGACGATACGATCCGTGTCGATGTCTGCTTCGGATGCCCATGCGACCACGACCTTGCCGCCGGGCTGCCTGATTTCGCCAAGCAGCGAGAAGGGACCCTCGAGGCAGGTCCCGATCTCCTCGCGAACCTCGCGCCTTGCGGCGTCTAGCTCGTCTTCTCCCGGTTCGACCCCGCCCTTGGGCAGCGACCACGCGCCGTCGTCCTTGCGCTCCCAGAAGGGGCCGCCGGGGTGGACGAGCAGGACTTCGGGGACCCCCGGGCAGACAAAGCGATAGATCAGGACGCCGGCACTGCGCTTCATCACATCAGCTCTTCATGTCGGTGCGAAGGGACGCCCCGAAATCGCGGTAGACGCTGAGGCAATCGGTGTAACTCAGCGTCCTGCCCTCGCCGAAGGATACGTGCGCGTTGGAAGCGCCGATCCCGGCTTCCTCCGCCACGAAGAGGATAGCAGCGCCGAGTGACAGGCCAACGATGGGACTGTCAACGCCGCTGGCGTCGTCGATGCCCTTAATGGTGGCATCGAGCGAGCGTTTACCGAAGATCATTTCGCGGTCCGCAGGCCTCATGTCCGGGTCCCTTCATTCCGTGGATTTCATCAGCCGCGCAGCTCGGGAAACAGCCGCTGCAATTCCTTGTCGTTGGTGCAGCTGGTGTCGACCGTCAGGAGTTCAACGGACACGGCCTCGCCAACGTTCAGCTCTCCTTCGTGATAGATCTCAACCCGGTTTCCGTCCTGCCGGACAAGGATCGCCGACGTGACGAATCCGCGCTTCAGCAGCCAGTCTCGCGGGGCTTTTACCGAAATCGTCACGGCCAGGTTGCCTTCTTCCTTCTCGGGTGCGACCGCCACGCTATACGATACGGGTTCGCTCTCATTTCCCAGCTCGAGTGTCCCGGTCGCGTCGGCCTTGGGCAAAGTGTTGGTCATGATGTATCTCCCGTTGCGTAAGAGGGAGTAACAGCCGGCGGCCGCCGAAGTTCCGCCGGTGCCTTGCCGGGCAGGGCGGAGCGCCCTTGCCGGGCAGGGCGATGGGTACCCGCGAATGGTGCCTTTTCGCAGCTATGAGGTGGCGTCCCGGGCTCGTTGCGATGGCAATTCGGGACCATGTAACGGAACCATGATCCCTGACGGTGGTTAGTTTGCATCCTCTCAAACGAACAGGAGACAAGCTATGGACGCTTATCCGAAGCCACCCTTTTCCACGCAGCAGCAGTCGATGCCAGGCCAGACGGCCCGGATGGATCCGAAGCCGGACCATGGCGAGACTTCCTACAAGGGATCGGGCCGCCTTTCCGGAATGCGGGCTGTCATCACCGGAGCAGACAGCGGCATAGGCCGGGCGGTCGCCATAGCTTTTGCCCGCGAAGGCGCCGACATTCTGGTGTCCTACCTCGATGAGCATGACGACGCTGCCGAGACCAAGCGGCATGTCGAAGAGGCCGGACGCAAGGCGGTGCTGGTCCCGGGTGATATCCAGAATGCCTCCCATTGCCGCTCGATCATCGACAAGGCCGTTGCGGAGTTGGGCGGGATCGACATCCTCGTCAACAATGCGGCGCATCAGGATACCTTCCAGGACATCGGCGAGATCAGCGACGAGGAATGGGAACTGACCTTCAAGGTCAATATCCACGCGATGTTCTACCTGACCAAGGCTGCCGTCGCCCACATGAAGCCCGGTAGCTCGATCATCAACACGACCTCCGTCAATGCGGACATGCCAAGCCCGACATTGTTGGCCTACGCCACCACCAAGGGTGCCATCCAGAACTTCACGGGCGGTCTCGCCCAGCTGCTGGCGGAAAAGGGCATCCGTGCCAACGCCGTCGCGCCGGGTCCGATCTGGACGCCGCTCATCCCGTCCACCATGCCCGAAGACAGCGTGACCAACTTCGGCAAGCAGACGCCGATGAAGCGGCCGGGACAGCCGGCCGAACTGGCAACGGCCTACGTGATGCTGGCCGATCCGCTGTCGAGCTACGTCTCCGGCACGACCATCGCAGTGACAGGCGGCAAGCCGTTCATCTAAGCCATCCAACGCCAACGAAAGGCACAGATCATGACACAGGAAAAAGACAAGGTGGCGCGCACCTGGGAACTCATGGAGAAGATCACCTTCTGCATGCTGTCCACGCGAGTCGGCGAAGACATTCGTGCGCGGCCGATGGCAGCCCATGTCGAGCCCATCGAGAATGCGATCTACTTTCTGACCGATGTGGCCAGCCACAAGGACGAGGAGATCGAGCACCGAAACAATGTCGGCTTGTCATTTGCCGACACGAAGGGTCAGAAATACGTCTCCGTCACCGGGGATGCGGAAGTCTCGAACGACCGGGATCGCATCCGCGAGCTCTTCTCCACGCCCGCAAAGGCTTGGTGGGAAGGTCCGGAAGACCCATCCATCCGCGTTCTCAAGATCACGCCGAAATACGCGGAATACTGGGACAGCCCCGGCACCGTCGTCAGCTACGTCAAGATGTTTGCCGCAGCCGTGTCGAACACGAAACCCGACATGGGCGACAACGCCAAGGTATCGCTGTAGGCGGGGTGCGGAAACGTCGTCCTTCGATATGATGACGCATCTGCCCGTACTTTCCGCAGCTTATGAGCGGACCGAAGCTCTCCTCAGATCTTCGGTCCGCTTTTTTCGTGTCTAGCGGTGGGTTTTTCCATTCGTCATGGCCACCAGGAAGACGCCGCAGAGAATCGCCAACAACAGATAGTCGAACGACGTCAGCATTCTGAAGATTTCCATTTTTTTCTCCTCCTCAAGAGAACCGTTAGTGTACTCCTCTTTCCCCGCGACGTCACAGTTAAAATATAAACTTGCAGTCCGGCCCGCCAAACCGTTCTACCGCCGGGGGCGCGACGGGAAGCGTTTGCCTTGAAACTGGCTCTGCATCGGATATTGATCGCGCAAGGTCAAACGCACCGGCTGCCTGCCGGTCTGTCACCCATGAAAGAGGATTAGCGGATGCTCTCTTCGCCAGAAACCACTCCCGTGGTTGCCATCGTCGGAGGCGGTGTTTCCGGTGCGGCGGTTGCCTATAACCTAGCCGAGACCGGGATCTTCGAGCGCCGCCGGATCGTCCTCTTCGAGCCGCGGGCTATGCTCGGAGCGGGGCTTGCCTACGACACTGCCGAACCTGCCCACCGGATCAACGTCCCATCAACCCGCATGAGCCTGCTTCCGGAAGATCCCGAGCATTTCCAGCGGTGGATCGAGGCGAACGATGCCGTGGCGGACGATGCCGACGCGATGGCCCCCAGCGGCGCACTCTATCCGCGACGCGGGCTTTTCGGCCGATACATGAATGCGATGCTCCAGCCCCTGGTCGACAGCCAGGCCATTCTCCACATCCGCCAGCGCGTCCTTTCCGCCGAGCGGCGAAACGGCCGCTGGCATCTGGAGGGCGATGGCGGA
>CAZZZI010000081.1:15371-19563 GCA_964658415.1 uncultured Sphingomonas sp.
CCCGAGCCATTGGCGAGCGGGCTGGCGGGGCATCGCGGCTTCGTGGCCGATCCCACCCGGGCCGGGGCGCTCGACACGATCGGACCGGACGACCGTGTCCTGATCGTCGGCAACGGTTTGACCTCGGCGGACGTGGTCGCGGCCCTCGGCCTGCGCGAACATCGGGGAGAGATCACCACGATTTCACGGCGCGGCCTGCGGTCTCGCGGTCACCCCTTGCTTCCACAGGATCCGTTCGGCGACTTCGTTACCGAGCCAGCGGCGACGGCGTCCGAACTTCTGAAGCGCGTGCGTGCCGCCATCCGTGCAGCCGGCGAGGAGGGGCTCAGCTGGCATGCGGTCATCGACCGCGTCAGGGGCCAGGGCGAGGCGCTCTGGCAGGGCCTGCCGGTCCGCGAGAGGCGGCGGATCGCCCGTCATCTTCGGCCGTTCTGGGACGTCCATCGGTTCCGCGTCGCACCGCAGGTCGAGGCATCCAGCGAGGCGGCCATTGCCGCCGGCCGTATGACGGTGCTTGCCGGCTCCGTCGTCGAGGCCGGCATCGATGGCGATGGCATCCGCTGCGTCCTCAGGCTTGGTCGGTCGCACGGGCGGGTCGAGCGGCACTTCGATGCGGTGGTGGTGACGACGGGGCCGGGGCATGGCGGCATCCTGCGCAGCCAACCCTTCCTCGCAGGCATGGCCGCGCAGGGTTATCTCGCCGTCGACCCGACCGGCCTCGGCCTTGCCTGCAATGCGAAATCACAGGCGATCGGCACGTCGGGAACTGCCGAGGAGACGCTGTTCGTATCCGGGCCTCTGGCACGCGGCACGTTCGGGGAGCTGATGGGCCTGCCACAGGTGACGGAACATGCGGTGTTTGTCGCGGCCCGTGTCGCCGCGGAAGTGCGGGCCCGGTTTGCAACGGCCAGGTCTGCGGGTGGCCCGTGATGGGACCGGTCGGCGCCATGGCTCCCCGGAAACGACTTTAGCGGCTTAAAACCCTGCAATTTATGCGATATCGGCTTGCCCAGCCGCTCCCCCGGCGTTACGCAGCTTGCGTGACTGCCGATCAGCGCCACGCTGCGGTCGCGGCTCCCTGGGTAAACGATATTATGCTGACGAAAAAAGGAAAATACGGTCTCAAGGCGCTGGTCGATCTGGCCCGGCTGGGACCCGGCGAAACCGCCTTCATCAACGACGTTGCCGTGCGCAACAACATCCCGAAGAAGTTCCTCGACGCCATCCTCCTGGAGCTGCGCAATTCCGGCGTGCTGCGCTCCAAGAAAGGTCCCGGCGGCGGTTATTCGCTGTCTCGTCCGGCTGCGGAAATTCGCATCGGCCATGTGATCCGCACCCTCGACGGGCCGCTTGCGCCCATACGCTGCGCAAGCCGCACGGCCTACGAGGCCTGCGACGATTGTGCCGACCCGACCGGTTGCCAGGTGCGGCGCTCGATGACCGCAGTGAGGGACGCCGTCGCCACCATCCTCGACAACATGACGCTCGAACAATTCGTCGCCAGCGGGACGCAAGGCCTCGACGTCGACGAGGAGGAAGAGCTGTCGTCGGTGATGGGCTAGGCAAGATAAATCATGGACGCTGCCGTTTAGGCTGGTTTTTGTGCAATGCGTCCGGGGTCAATGTGTTCACCAAAGGGATAGGGGAGGTATCCAGTGCCGGTACCGATGGAGTACAGACTGGCGTCGCAGAACTTCGAGCAGTTCCTTGCCGACGTTGCCGAGGAAACGGGCCTTGGGACCCGAAATCAGGCCTTTACGACGACGCAGGGCGTTCTCGTCTGCTTCCGTCGAAGGCTGGATCTCACCGACGCCATCGCCTTTGCGCAAGTCCTGCCTGCGATGCTCCGGGCCTTGTTCGTCGCCGACTGGGATCCGCTGCAGCCGACGATCGACACGTGGGATCGCGACACGATGATCTCCGAAGTCAAGCAGCTCCGCGCCGGTCACAATTTCTCGTCCGAGACGGCGATCCGGGATGTGGCGCTTGTGGTGCGCAGACATGCCGATACTGCTCTCCTCGAACGCAACCTGGCCACGCTGTCTCCAGAGGCCCGCGCATTCTGGTCCTAGCTGGCGCAGCCTCATCTTGGCCAGGGTCGATTGATCGAAATATTCGCAATGGATGGAACCAAATGCACTTCATGCGCGTTCCCGTAGGGATCTGTGGCGTCGCTACGGGCGTTTGGCCTTGCTGTGCCCTCGCGGTCGGCGCGAGCACATTGTAATGCATATGATACGTTTTCAGAAGTCCACTGCCAGCACCATCCCAGCGATCCTGACCGTGGGTGCGGCGATCCTGCTTCTGGCGGTTCTCGGCGCTTTGTATTTCAGCGGCCGCGCGGCAGAGGAGGCGGACGCCGCGGTTCTCGCCGGTCGCCTCAACAATCGCGTGCTGAACCTTCTGAGCTCGGCACAGGGGGCGGAGACCGGACAGCGCGGATATCTGCTTACCGGCGACCAGCGCTATCTCGAGCCCTTTACCAAATCCGTCGTGTCCATTCCCACCGAGATCGCGCAGATAACGCCCGCGCTCTTGGCGATTGGCGTGCCGCAAAGCTCCCTGGACAATCTGAAATCCCTGACGTCGAGGAAGCTTGCCGAAATGCAGCGCACGGTCGACCTGCGCTCGGCCGGGGATGCCGCCGGTGCGATCGCGCTGGTGGAATCGAATGTCGGCATCGAGCTGATGGATGACATCAGGCGGGAGATCAACCACATCCAGGATCGCGGCCTCGCCAATTCCAGCGAGCACATCGCCGCCTTGCGATCCTCGACCACGCTCCTGTTCTCGATCATCGCCATCAGTGCCGCCTTGCTCGTGGCACTGGCCGCTGGCGCGATGAAACTCATCTACAACCATCATCGCGAGATCGAGGCTGCGCGGCAGCAGCTGGCCGGTGCCAACGAAAGACTGGAAGAAACGGTCGTGGCGCGCACGCAGGGTCTTCAGCGGGCGAACGACGAACTGCAGGCCTATGCGTACATCGTCAGCCACGATCTGCGGGCGCCGCTCGTCAACATCATGGGCTTCACGGAAGAACTCGATCGCGCGGCACAGGTGTTCAAGTCGTATCTCCAGGAAAACAAGGCCGACGTCGCGACGCTCGAGGGCAGCGCCGCCGTAGAAGCCGTCGAGACGGACATTCCCGAGGCGCTCGGCTTCATCCGTACGTCGACGCGGCGGATGGACAATCTGATCAACCAGATCCTCGTTCTGGCCCGCGCCGGAAACCGGGAACTGTACCGCGATCGGATCAAGCTCACGGAGCTGTTCGAGGACACGCTTGGCACCCTGCGCCACCGGCTCGACGAGGATAAGATCGAGGTCACCATCGAGGGCGTGTTGCCGGAAGTGCAATCAGACCGGCTGGCGCTCCAGCAGATTGTCGGCAATCTGCTCGACAATGCCATCAAATACATGGACTCGTCGCGGTCAGGCACGATCTCCGTCAAGGGGCGGCGACACGGGATGTTCGCCAGCGTCGAAATCAGCGATAATGGCCGGGGAATCGCCCCGGGCGACCAGGAGCGGATTTTCGAGCTATTCCGGCGTTCGGGACGTCAGGACAGGCCGGGCGATGGCGTCGGGCTTGCCCATGTACGCGCCTTGGCACGGCGTCTCGGAGGCGACGTGACCGTGCGCTCCGAGCTCGGTCAGGGGACGACATTCGAAGTAACAATCGCTGCCGACATCGCGCGGCTCAAGAAAGAAGATCCGAAATGATGAGTTCGCCGAATACCGTCAAGATCGTCATGATCGAGGACGACGAGGGCCATGCCCGGCTGATCGAGAAGAACATTCGCCGCGCCGGCGTGACCAACGAGATCGTGCCCTTCGTGACGGGCGGCGACGCGCTCGACTTCATGCTGGGCAAGGACGGTAGCGGCGAGCCTTCGCGGGGGCAGCCCATCCTTATCCTGCTCGACCTCAACCTGCCCGATATGAGCGGCCTGGATATCCTGCAGAAGGTGAAAGCCAACGAGCACACCCGTCGGGCGATGGTAATCGTGCTGACGACCACGGACGACCCGCGTGAAATTGCCCGTTGCTATGATCTCGGCGCCAATGTCTATGTCAGCAAGCCGATGCAATATGATAAGTTCGTGCATGCAATCCAGCAGCTCGGCATGTTCGTGGCTGTCATGAAGATCCCGGAGGTTGAATGATCGAGGCGGATGCCGCGGCGGAT
>CAZZZI010000082.1:0-19367 GCA_964658415.1 uncultured Sphingomonas sp.
TGGCTGAAAAACAGTTGGCGTACCGCGCAGGCGGAAAAGATGAGTTCTTCGCGGATGATGATCCGCTTGCCGAACTCGCCCGCATCGTCGGATATGACAAGCGGCCATCCGTACCTGTCGCGGCCAACCAGCGGCAGGAGCCTGCCTTCGATCTCGAAGACGAGCTGCTGCGCGAATTCGAGCGCTACGACGCGCCGCGCGCAGCCAATGCACCGCAGCCCAGTCCTGCCGTCTACTCCGAGCCCGTCTACGGCCGCGATATCGCGGTCGGCGAACCGGCGCCGCAGCAGGTGCCGGAGCCGCCGGTCGTGGCTGAGGCCCCTCACGCAGCGCAGTCCGTTGAGCCTGAGCCCGTCGGTCAGCACGATCCCATCATGCGCGCAGAGCCCGCCATGGGTGTCGACGTGTCGCATTTCGAGCCGGCCGAGGAAAGCTGGCAGGCGGTCGCCGAACCGGCGACGCTGCCTGTTGCCGAAGAAGAACTGGAAGAACTGACCGCCGCCCCCGAGATCGCCAACCGCGACCTTGCCGACGAGCTGGAAATGTCGATCGGTGCCCCGGATGTGAAGCCGGCTGCAGCGAGAACGCAGCAGTGGGCCGCAGCCACCATCCGTCTGCCGCTGGCCAATTTCAACGCGCCGCGTCGCGAGCCGACGATGGAGCCTGTTGCCGCCGTAGCGCCGCCTGGTGCCGTGGAGCCCGTTCTTGCCGAGCCTGCAGCGGCAGAGGATGCTTCGCCAGTGCACGCACCGGCACCGGTGGAGGATTTTGCGGACGCCGCCACGCTCGGCTATCCCGCCGAGCTGGATCGTCAAGCCTTCGACGCCAGGGTCGAACCTTCCGTTTCCGAACCGGAGCCGGTCGCAGCCAAGATCGAGCCTGCGCCCGCCGCCCCAGTCGAACGTCCGGTTTCTGCGCGTCCCGACAGCGCTTACGCCCGTCCCGGCGACGTCGTTCCTCCGACGCCTGTCTTCGAACAGGCCGCAGCGACTGCAACAAGTGACCAGGGCCTCGATATCGACGACCTCCTGGCCGACGTGTCGCGTTATCCTGTCCCATCGCGCGAGCAGATTGCCGCCCGTCTCGATCCGTCCCTGGTGAAGCCGGCCGCGCCCCGCGCCGTGGAGGCAGCGCCTGTTGCTGTCGCTCCTGAACTGGTGAAGCTGCCCGATCCGCAGCCGGCGGCTGCTGCCGTCGAAGAGGACTTCGACGGTTTCGACGAGCATGACTTCGACCTGGATCTCGCCGATATCGAGCTGGAACTGGCGGAGCTGGACTTTGCCGACCCCAAATCGGCGGCGGCGATTGAAAAGCCGTCGCCGGTCAGCAAGCCGGCCGATGGTTGGGCCAACCCGGCACCTGCCGCCAGCGCGACTGCTTCCATCCCTGCGGCCCCCGCCGTTGGCTATGCGGCTGCTACCTACGCCGTCGCCGCGGCTCCCTCCTATGGGAGCACCGCATCGGCCGCAGAACCGATCGCGGCTTCCCGCGAGCCCGAACCGGTCGTCGACAGCGACTACGAGCTCCCGTTCGATCCCAGCGAGATCTCGGATACGGAAGACCGCGTCGAGTCGTTCGAGGACATGCACGTTCCCGCGCTGCCGCCGGCCGAGCCGGATGAGCCGGTCGCCGCGGCGCCCGACTACGATTTCGACATCGATGCCGAAATGGCCAGCCTGTTCCAGGCCCCGGTCGACACCACGCCTGAAACGGCATCGGCTGCGCCGGTCTCCGAACAGGCCTTCGTCCCGGGACTGGCGACATCCGTGCCGGTGCGCGGCGTGACGATGCAACAGAAGCCGAACCAGGGTCTCGACGAGTTCGAGCGGGCGCTGGAAGAAGACTTCCGCCGCAGTTTCCGCGAGACATCCAGCCGGCCGGAGAACGTTTCGCAGCTGATGTTCGAATCCTCGCATGCGGCCAACGACCGCTGGCGGGCCCGTTCGATGCGCGGCATCGCGATTGCCGCTGCTGCCGTCGTCGTGCTCGGCGGGGGCGCCTATGGCATGTATCGCTGGGTCTCCCACAATGGGTCACCGATCAGCTTTGCCTCCGGCGAGCCGCGCGTCATCACCGCCGACAAGGATCCGGTCAAGGTCGTGCCGACCGATCCGGGCGGCAAGGTCGTGCCGAACCAGGACAAGGCCGTCTACGACCGCGTCGCCGGTGCTGCCAACCAGCCGCCGAAGCAGAAGGAACTCGTCACCTCCGACGAACAGCCGGTCGACGTCGTCCAGAAGACGCTGATCCCGGAAAACAGCCTTCCCGACGACAGCGACGGTACGGGCGATGCCAACCTGTCGACGCCGGTCGGCGAGACGGAAGATCCGCGCCTGCTGCCGGGCCAGGGCAATGCAACAGCCGCCAACAGCCAGGATGGCAACTCCGCCGTTGCGCCCCGCAAGGTCCGCACGATGATCGTCAAGCCGGACGGCTCGCTGGTGGCACGCGAGGAAGCGCCGCCTGCCGACGACAGCGCCAAGCCATCGGCTCCCGGCGCTGCGGCTTCGACGACGCCTGCTGCCGGCAATACGCAGATGGCCTCGGCTGAGGACGATGCACCGAGTGCCGACAGCGCGCCGATCCGTACCGTGAAGACGACGCAGCTCGCAAACACTCCGCCGTCTGCCCCACCGGCAGACAACGCACCGGCGGCCGGCTCGACCGATTCTGCACCGGTTCCGACCACCCGTCCGACGCAGACGGCAACGGCTGCCGCCAAGCCTCCGCTTGCAACGCCGCCCGTCAAGGTCGCTTCGGCCACGCAGGCAGCCCAGCCGGTCAAGGTGGTTCCCGTTACGACGGCTTCGGCTGGCGGTTACGGCATGCAGATCGCCTCGTTGCCTTCGGCAGAGGAAGCCAAGCGCTCGCAGGCCAACATGGCTGCGAAATATGCGAGCGTCATCGGCGGCCATCCGATGGAGGTCCGCAAGGTCGACATCGCCGGCAAGGGCACCTACTACCGCGTCCGCGTCGCAGCCGGTTCGAAAGACGAAGCCGCAGCGCTCTGCGTGAAGTTCCGGGCTGCCGGCGGCACCTGCCTGATCTCGAAGTAAGAGATACGAACCAATCTTCATCGAACGGCGGGCCTCGGTCCGCCGTTCTTTTTTGTTGACGAGTGTCGGCCGCCGCTCGTCTTCGGGCGCCGCCGCCTCTATGATTCGGGGCATGACCGAATCGAAAGCAATGATCCTGGGCTGTAGCGGCCTTTCCATCACCCCCGAAGAGCGCGCCTTCTATGCCGGCGAGCGGCCTTGGGGGTTCATCCTGTTTGGCCGCAACATCGGCGAGCCGGAGCAGATCGCCGATCTCGTCGCGGCACTCCGCGACAGCGTCGGTGCTGACGTGCCCGTCATGATCGACCAGGAAGGGGGCAGGGTGCAGCGCATCCGGCCGCCGATCCTGCAGCATTATCCGTCCGGCCAGGCGCTGGGCGACATCTATCGCCGCGACCGGGAGGCAGGGCTTCGCGCCGCCTGGCTGATGTCGCGGCTGCATGCCTTCGATCTCCTGAAGTTCGGCATCAACATCGATTGCCTGCCGGTGCTGGACGTTCCGATCGAGGGCAGCAGCAATGTCATCGGCAACCGCGCCTATGGCGGCGACCCCGTCACCGTCACCGAGATGGGCCGCGCCGCTTCTGAGGGACTGAAGGCTGGCGGCGTGCTGCCTGTGATGAAGCATGTGCCCGGCCATGGCCGTGGCTTTGCGGACTCTCATCACGAACTGCCCGTGGTCACCGTCTCCCGCGCCGAGCTGGAAGCCCATGACTTTCCGCCCTTCATCGCGTTGAAGGACGAATTGATGGCGATGACCTGCCACGTCGTCTTCACCGCCATCGACCCGAGCAATCCGGCCACGACCTCGAAGATCGTCATCGACGAGATCATCCGCGACTTCATCGGCTTCAAGGGGCTGCTGATCTCGGACGACACGTCGATGAACGCACTGAAGGGCACCATCGGCGAGCGGGCCGCGAATATCATTGCAGGCGGCTGCGATATCGTGTTGCATTGCAACGGCGTGATGGACGAAATGAAGCAGGTGGGGCGCGAAGCGCCGGTGCTGTCGGGCGATGCGCTTGCGCGCGCAAGGGCTGTCGAGGCGGCCTTCGGGCAGAACGACGGTGCGGACGAAGCTGCCATGCGCGCCGAATTCGACGGGATGCTGTCGATCGCCTGAGATGGGCGATCTGCATAAGGGGGCGCGATTGGACAACGGCAAGGCCACGGACCTGGGCAAAACGGCGGCGACGCCGATGGACCGGCTGTGGCAGGAGGCCAGCGTCGACCGCGATCCGCAGGAGCCGGCCCTCGTCATCGATATCGCCGGCTTCGAAGGCCCCCTCGACCTGCTGCTGCATCTCGCCCGCAACCAGAAGGTCGACCTCGCCCGTATTTCGGTGTTGGCGCTGGCCGAACAATATCTCGTCTTCGTCGAAACGGCGCGGCGGGTGCGCATCGAGCTTGCAGCCGACTATCTCGTCATGGCGGCGTGGCTCGCCTTCCTGAAGTCGAAGCTGCTCATTCCCCAGCAAAGCAAGGACGACGGGCCGAGCGGCGAGGAAATGGCCGAGGCCCTGGCGTTCCGGCTCAAACGCCTCGAAGCCATGCGGGATGCCGCCGCCAGCCTCGTCAACCGCAACCGGCTAGGCCGCGACGTCTTCGCGCGGGGTGCGCCGGAGCACATTCCCGACCAGCGTCAATCGGCATTCGATGCCAGCCTCTACGATCTTCTCAACGCCTATGCCGGCCTGCGCCAGCGCCAGGCGATCACGCAGGTGACCATCGAGCGCCGGACGGTCTGGTCGCTGGTCGAGGCGCGCGCCATCCTCACGCGCATGATCGGCGACGTGCCGGAGTGGACGGCGCTCGAGCACTATCTGCTGCGCTACATGACGAGCCCCGGCGAGCGGGTGACCGCGATCGCCAGCGCATTTGCGGCCTCCCTCGAGCTGGTGCGCGAGGGCAAGATGGAAATCCGCCAGGAGGGGGCGTTCCAGCCTCTCTACATGCGCCGTGGCCCGAGGCACGCCATCCTCGATACGGCGGAATAGGAGTGGCCGTGTCCGATATGGGGAACGAGCCAGAAATGGCGGGTGAGGGCGCGGCGCGGCTGCGGGAGGCGGAGCGGATCACCGAGGCGCTGATCTTCGCCTCGGCCATGCCGGTCTCCGAATCCTACATCCGCGACCGCATCGCAGCCGGGATCGACGTGCGCGCGATGATGCTGCGGCTGCGGGACACCTATGCGGGGCGGGGCGTCAATCTCGTCCAGGTCGACGATGCCTGGGCGTTCCGGACGGCCGCCGACCTGTCCTTCGTCATCCGGCGCGACGAGCATGAGGTGCGCAAGCTGTCGCGCGCCGCCCTCGAGGTGCTGTCGATCGTCGCCTACCATCAGCCGGTGACGCGGGCGGAGATCGAGGACATCAGGGGCGTCCAGACATCCAAGGGCACGCTCGACGTGCTGATGGAGGCGGGCTGGGTCCGCTTTCGTGGCCGCCGGCGGACGCCGGGCCGGCCGGTGACGCTGGGCACGACGCGCGATTTTCTCGATCATTTCGGATTGGAAGAGCTGCGCGATCTGCCGGGTCTCGAAGAGTTGAAGGGGGCGGGGCTGCTCTCCGGACGTATCCCCGCCAACTTCGCCATGCCTTCGCCCTTGATGAGCGACGAGTTGACCGAGGAGGAGGATCCGATCACGCAGCTCGACCTCGAGGAACTCGGCCTGCTGGCACCGACAGGCGCGCCCGATTGAACGCGGTTGCGATGCGGACCGCCGGGGCAATCGGTCTTCGTTCCGCCACGCCGATCAGCGATTATGGACGGCAGGGGCGTCCGGGACACCCGGATGGCAAGAGATTCGGCATCAAGTCTCTGCGACCTGCCTATTTTGGTGTTTGAAAAAGCAAGGCAAACCGCTTACATCCTAGGGACATAACACAAGGGGTATCGTCATGGGTTCTTTTAGTATGTGGCACTGGCTGATCGTTCTGGCCATCGTGCTGTTGTTGTTCGGCCGCGGCAAGATCCCGGAACTGATGGGCGACGTCGCCAAGGGCATCAAGAGTTTCAAGAAGGGCATGACCGACGAGGACGAAACGGCCGCTAATCGCGAGCCGCCGCGTGGCGATCCCATCCGTCCGGAAATGGGCCGCACCGTCGATCACAAGGCCGACGAAACGAAATAACCAGGATGGGGTGCATGGCGGCCTTTGCCTGCCATGCCTGCCCAGGAGCCTTTGATGTTCGATATTGGTTGGAGCGAACTGCTCGTCATAGCAGTTGTTTTGATCGTCGTCGTCGGGCCGAAAGACTTGCCGCCCATGCTGCGAACTTTCGGCAAGATGATGACGCGTTTTCGCAAGGTTGCCGGCGATTTCAGGGCACAATTCGACGATGCCTTGCGAGAGGCCGATCTCGACGACGTCCGGCAGCACATCGCCGATGCCCAGAAGCTCAATCCGGCCCATAGCCTGCGTGAGGCGATGAATCCGCTGCGGCAGATGGGCAACGACATCAAGGCCGACCTGCAGCGCTCTACCACGGTCGACCGGCCTGCGGAGGCGACGGCGCTTCCGCCGTCCGACGCCCCGTCCGATCCGGCACTCCCGACGATGGGTTCGCAGACGCCGCAGCCGGTCATTGCGCCGGTGCCTGCTGCCATCGCCGCAGCGACGCCGGAGGTGTCGGAGACATCGGCGAAGCCGAAGGCACCCCGCAAGCCGCGCGCAAAACCCGAGCTCGTCGTGACCGAAAGTCCGTCCCCGGAAACGGTGGTCGAGCAGATCCCGCCCGCCAAGGCTCCACGCAAGCCGCGTGCCCGGGCGGAAGCGCTCAACGTCGATGCGTCCGTGCCCGTCGTCACCGAAGTCTTGTCCCCATCGGCGCCCGTGCGCCGGTCGCGCTCGAAGCCAGCGGCCAGCGATAGCGACGGGCCGTCCGTCGTCGAGCCGGCCCAGGTCGGACTGCCCGCCGGCGACAAGCCGAAGCGGGTGCGCAAGCCAGCCGCCGCTGTCGACAGCGCGGCGGCCCAGCCGCCAGCCGTGCCTCCGAACTTGCCTGCCACCAAGGAAGATGACGCATGACCAGTGACATCGGCGATAAGCCGCAGCCGCTTATCGAACATCTGATGGAATTGCGCACCCGGCTGATGTGGTCGATTGCGGCTTTCTTCATCGCCTTCGTGATCTGCTTCACCTTTGCCAAGCAGCTGTTCAACTATCTCGTCTATCCCTACAAATGGGCCGTCATCTGGGCCCATCTCGACGTCGCCAAGTCGCAGCTGATCTACACCGCGCCGCAGGAATTCTTCTTCACTCAGGTGAAGGTCGCCATGTTCGGGGCGCTGGTCATCGCCTTTCCGATCATCGCCGCCCAGATCTACAAGTTCGTCGCCCCCGGTCTCTACAAGAACGAGCGCAACGCCTTCCTGCCGTTTCTGATCGCCTCGCCGGTGCTGTTCCTGATGGGCGCGGCCCTGGTCTATTTCTTCTTCTGCCCGATGGTGATGTGGTTCTTCCTGAAGATGCAGCAGTCGCCGGCCGATGGCGAAATCGCCATCTCGCTGATGCCGAAGGTGTCGGAATATCTGAGCCTGATCATGACGCTGGTGTTCTCCTTCGGGCTGGTGTTCCAGCTTCCGGTCATCACCACTCTGCTTGCCCGTGTCGGATTGCTGACGTCCGACTGGCTGGCGGAAAAGCGCAAGTTCGCCATCGTGCTCGCCTTCATCGTTGCCGCCGTGCTGACACCGCCGGATCCGATGTCGCAGATCGGCCTTGCCGTTCCGACGATCCTTCTCTACGAGATTTCGATCTATGCTGCACGAATGGTGGAGCGCAGCCGCAAGCGGCAGGTCGAAGACGAGACGAACGCGCCTTCGGCCATCGTACCGCGCGACGACGACTGACTTTAACGCCGCACCGCTGCGGTACCGCCTATTAACTCCGGCTGGAGGCTTGGTCAGGCCCCGGCCGGAGCTGTTTTCACGAAGCGACCGGGAACGACGATGCTCGATATCAGATGGATCCGTGACAATGCCGACGCCCTCGATGCGGCGCTTGCCAAGCGCAGTGCCGAGCCGCAGGCGCAATCGATCATCGCGCTCGACGAGAAGCGCCGCACCGTCGTCCAGGCATTGCAGGACATGCAGTCGCGCCGCAACGCCGCGTCCAAGGAAATCGGCGCGGCGATGGCGCAGAAGAACGGCGAGCTGGCTGAAAAGCTGAAGCTGGAAGTGGCCGAGATCAAGGTCGCCATGCCGGCGACCGAGGCCGTGGAGCGCGAGCTGACGGCGGCGCTGGCGGATGCGCTGTCGCGCCTGCCCAACATTCCGTTCGACGACGTTCCCGTCGGCAAGGACGAGCACGACAACGTTGTTGCCCGCACCTTCGGCGAAAAGCCGCGCTGGAACCATGCGCCGAAAGAGCATTTCGAGATCGGCGAAGCGCTCGGCTACATGGATTTCGAGCGGGCCGCCAAGATCTCCGGCTCGCGCTTCACCGTGCTGACCGGGCCGCTGGCGCGTCTCGAGCGGGCGCTCGGCCAGTTCATGCTCGACCTGCATGTCGGCGAGCACGGCTATACCGAGGTCAGCGCGCCGCTGATGGTGCGCGACGAGGCGATGTACGGGACCGGCCAGCTGCCGAAGTTTTCCGAAGACCTGTTCCGCACGACGGATGGCCGCTGGCTGATCCCGACGGCGGAAGTGCCGCTGACCAATCTCGTTTCTGGCGAAATCCTCGAGCAGGAGAAGCTGCCTTTGCGCTTCACGGCCCTGACGCCGTCGTTCCGCTCGGAAGCGGGATCTGCCGGTCGCGACACGCGCGGGATGCTTCGCCAGCACCAGTTCTGGAAATGCGAGCTGGTGTCGATCACCGATGCCGACAGCGCCATCGCCGAGCACGAACGGATGACGGCCTGCGCCGAGGAGGTGTTGAAGCGCCTCGGCCTGCACTTCCGCACGATGACGCTCTGCACCGGCGACATGGGGTTTGGCGCGCGGAAGACGTACGACATCGAGGTCTGGCTTCCCGGCCAGGATGCCTACCGAGAAATCTCGTCCTGCTCGGTCTGCGGCGACTTCCAGGGCCGCCGGATGAATGCGCGCTATCGCGGCAAGGACGACAAGTCGACGACCTTCGTCCACACGCTGAACGGTTCCGGCACCGCCGTCGGTCGCTGCCTGATCGCGGTGCTCGAGAATTATCTGAACGAGGACGGCTCGGTGACTGTGCCTGAGGTTCTCGTGCCCTATATGGGTGGTTTGAAGACCATCGAGCGGGCAGCTTAAGGCGCGGGCGGACTATTGCGAGTATCTCTGATCAACGTCCAGGAAATCTGCCGGATCGCCCCGGTCGCGCTCGGCGCGGCCGCTGGCGGTCTGCACCGTGCGTCCCTTGTCCGGCAAAAAAACATCTTGGTAACGCCTTCGAAACCCGATCGGTCCAATGATCGGGCGAAAGCCCCGATGACGCGGGCGTTTCGCCATGGAGTATCGGTTTGACAGCTCGGCTTCTTGAGAGGGAAGGCTTTGCGGCCGTCGTGCTGCGGCTGCGGGCGGAAGGCATTTCCGACATCGACCTGCTGACCGCTGTCGAGCAGACGCCGCGCTCGCTTTTCGTTCCGGCGCAGGCCGCCGCCGATGCCTATTCGAGCCGTACCATTCCCATCGAATGCGGATCCTTCATGGAAGGGATCGATCTCGTCATACGGGTTCTGCACCATCTCAAGGTGCGGCCGGGCCACCGGGTGCTGGAGGTCGGCACCGGCAGCGGCTTTACCGCAGCCGTCATGGCAAGGCTCGGCGAGCGGGTGCTCACCGTCGACCGCTACAAGACCCTGACGATTGCCGCCCAGAAGCGTTTCGAAGGCCTCGCGATGCGCAATGTCATCGTTCGCCAAGCGGACGGCAGCGCCGGGATGCCGGGCGAGGGCACTTTCGACCGGATCCTCGTGACGGGCGCCTTCCCCACCATGCCGCGATTCTACGCCGACCAGCTGGTATCGGGCGGTTCGATGATCACGCCTGTCATGATATCGGACACCGTCTGCCGCATGGTGCGCCTGACCAAGACCGGCAGCCGCTTCGAGCGCGAGGAACTGTTCGAAGTTCCCTATATGCCCATCATTCCCAAGCTCGCCTCCTATCTCTGAGGCTCTTCAGGCGTCTTTCTTCCGGTCGCGCCGGGTAAGACCGTCGAGTGCTATGGTTAGCAATCTCTCAAAAAAATGCACGTGACTCCAGCGCCTTAACCGCATGGTAAGATTAACGCGCTTTAATGGAACTCAGAAATGAGTTGCGTCTTAAGTGGGTCGAGTCATGCGTTTCAGCTTTCCGGTAAATATCAGCAAGACGACAGGCAAGGTCCTGATTGCAGCATTTCTCGCGAGTGCCGCGACGGGCTGCAGCTCGGATGCATCGCGCTTCGGCGGGATGTTTGCCAGCTCCGGCTCGGACAATATGACGACGGGATCGATCCCGCGGCGGCAGAGGAGCGGTCTCGACCGCGATCCGGTTCCGCCCGCCAACGTCGCTTCCGGCCAGCAGGACTACGGCAACGGCAATGGCGACGCCATGAACCAGCCATATCCGTCGCAGCCGCAGACCTACAAGCCGGCCTACTCCAATGCGCGGATTGCGTCTGCTCCGTCCGTCCAGCGTTCGCAGCTGGCGGCACCTGCCGGTATCGCCACCTCCGATCGACTGTCGACACGGCCGCCGCGCGAGGAGCAGCAGGCGCTGGCGCAGCCCTATCCGGAACCCGCACCGAACCGTGGCTCCGCGCCCCATTCGCTGGCCCCGCCGCGCATGGCGCCCGATCGCATGGCAACGGGTACGACCCCCGGCAAGCCATCCGCCTGGACCGGCGACAACGCCCCGACCGTGACGCTCCGCCCCGGCGAGACCACCCGGACGCTGGCAAGCCGCTACGGCGTGCCGGAGAAGGAAATCCTGCGCATCAACGGCCTGCAGAGTTCCGCGTCAGCCCAGCCGGGCCGTTCGATCATCATTCCGACCATGAATGGCGGCGCCAACGCCGTGAAGGCGTCCTCGCAGGCCGCCGATCTCGACAAGGGCGGCAAGCAACCCATTCCGTCCAAGGCGCCTGAGCAGGATGCAGCCGTTCTGCCGAGCGGCACGACGGCGCGCGACAAGCAGCAGCTGAGCGCCGAGAACGGCTCCGGCAAGATGTCGGCTGGCGCCGGCAAGGACCCGGCACCGGGCAGCTACGTGGTCAAGCCGGGCGATTCGCTCGCCAAGATCGCCAGGGCGACCGGAACGCATATCGATGCATTGAAGGCCGCCAACACCATCGGCAAGGGCGGCATTCAGGTCGGCCAGACCCTGAAGCTGCCGCATGGTGGCGCAGCGCCTGCTGCCGATGATCTGAAGACGGCATCGATCGCCCCTGAGAAGGCGCCCGTGAAGGCGGCAGCGGCTCCGGTTGCGGCTGAAGAGCCGACCAAGGTCGCCTCGCTGCCGAGCCAGTCGGTCAACGACGCGCAGAAATCGGATGCCGGCTCCGCCGCACCGGAATCGACCGGCATCGGCAAGTATCGCTGGCCGGTGCGCGGTGCGGTCATCGCCGCCTACGGTGCCAATGTCGAAGGCAGCCGCAACGACGGTATCGATATCTCGGTTCCATCGGGCACGCCGATCAAGGCCGCCGAAAACGGCGTCGTCATCTATGCCGGCAACGGCCTGAAGGCACTCGGCAACACCGTCCTCGTCCGCCACGACGACGGCACGGTCACGGTCTACGGCCACGCCGATACGCTCAGCGTCACCCGCGGCCAGAAGGTCCAGCGCGGCCAGACCCTTGCAATGTCGGGCATGAGCGGCAACGCCAAGCAGCCGCAGATGCATTTCGAGGTCCGCAAGAACGCCTCGCCGGTTAACCCAATGACATTCCTTGAATAGATAGTGCGTCTCGAGGAGTTCTGCAAAAAGCCCGGTCACACCGGGCTTTTTGTCGTTTCGCGAGGTGGGCGAGAAGTGGCGAGGTGGCTCTTGTCGGGGCATCGCTCGGGTGCGACGGCGGTGCGCCGATAGTAGTCGTCTGCGCTCACGATCGTCAGTTGGATGTTTCGGGGTAGTCCCGCGAAAATTCCCGCACCGCCATTAAGACCGGCATGAGACCACGGCCCGCAACCGTAAGGGCATATTCGACTCGGGGCGGCTGCTCACCAAAGTCGCGTCTTGCAACAAGGCCGTCGCACTCCAACTCCCGAAGATGTTGTGTCAGCATTTTCTGAGAAATGTCTGGGATGTTTCGCATAAATTGCGATGCTCGCATGGATGGCTCGGCAAACAGCCGAAACAGGATGGGCAGTTTCCAACGACCAGCGATCGTTCGAAGCACCCTAGTCACATGTGCAACCGATCCATCAGGACCGAGGCAAACCTCCCTTGGTTCTCGTTCGACAGGCACCTTAAAGTGCGTAATTGCCTCGTTCATCGTCTTGTCCCTTTATCGATGCATCGCAATAACATGGGAATTGCCAGGTGGATTTGAAACTTGATGGAAAAATTGCGCTTGTCACCGGAAGCAGCAAGGGTATCGGCGAAGGAATAGCCAAAGGCTTGGCGCGTGAGGGTGCTATCGTCATCGTCCATGGCCGTAACAAAACCCGTACCGAAGAAGTCGCCCACGACATCGTCACCCAGGGTGGGCTTGCCTATTCGGTCTTTGGCGACCTGACGAATGACGATGACGTACAAGGGCTCGTCAATGATGCACAGGCTTTCATTAAACCCGTCGAAATCTTGATCAACAATGCAGGGGGCTCCGGCGAGCCTGAAGACTGGACCACCACTCGCCCGGAGACATGGGCATCCGGGTACGACCGAAACGTGCTGGCGGCGGTAAGGGTGACCGCTCGGCTGTTGCCAAGCATGCGGGCTGCTAAATGGGGAAGAATCGTCAACATCTCCAGCATGGCGGCGATGATGGCTCCAGCGAAAAGGCCCGATTATGGTGCCGCCAAGGCGGCTATGATCGCGATGACGGCCTCGCTGGCAAAAGAGGTTGCCATGGATGGTATTACAGCAAACACCGTATCGCCCGGAACGATTCACAGCGACAGATTGGACGAAGGCTTCAGAAAGGTCGCCGCCGGGCAAGGTTTCGCGTCAGACGCACCGTGGACCGAAATCGAGAAAATCGTGCTGCCAATGTTTGCCGAGGTCCCTATGGGCAGGGTTGGAACGCTTGAGGAGATCGCCGATGCAATCGCCTTTCTCGTAAGTCCGCGTGCCAGCTATATAACGGGAGCGAACTTACGGCTCGACGGCGGCATGTGGCCGGGACTTTGATCGTTGGCGTTGTCCGCAAAAGGCCGACAGCGGCCAAGGCCGGTCTGCGCCAAGAGCGATCGTCGCGCCTTCCTCTTCGTCCTAGCCCCGGTGCTGTTGGCCGGATCACAATATGTCCGACATCGATATCGATATCGACATTTGCGAGTTGCGCGATAGCGAATGCGATGGCCTCGGCTATGGGCGCCGGGCGGGATCGCCATGGCTCTCATGGCCGCTTCCGCTTGCGCCCTGATCGCCGGGCCCGTCATCGACGCTGTCAGTTTTGTTCCGACCTAGCCGGGAAATGCCCGTCACGATCGGCCTTGTTCACCGACAGGCCGGTAGATGTTCTTCTCGTCCAGGTCCTGCGGTCGGCTCTCGGCCAGCTGGGGGCTGGCCTACAATCCCGCTCTACGCCACCATGCGATCCGCGACTTCCATCAGCGGGCTGTCCTGTTCCAGCAGCAGCGCGGCCTCGCATGCGGGCACCGCCTTGCCGAACAGGTAGCCCTGGCCGAGATTGCAGCCCATCCGCGTCAGGGCCTCGAGCTGTTCCTCGGTCTCGATGCCTTCCGCCGTCGTCAGGATGTCGAGCCCCTTGCCGAGGCCGATGATCGTCTTCAGGATGTTCTCGTTCTTCGTGCCGTCGCCGATCTCCGAGACGAAGATCCTGTCGATCTTGATCTTGTCGAAGCTGAAGCGCGACAGCTGGCCGAGGCTTGAATAGCCCGTGCCGAAGTCGTCCAGCGCAATGCGGATGCCGGCGTTCTTCAAATCCTCGATGATCCGCTCGGCGGCGACAAGATCCTGGATCAGGGCCGATTCGGTGATCTCGATCTCGAGGCGGGCCGGTGGCAGTCCGACTTCCGACAGGATCGTCAGGAGACGGATGGCAAGCAGTCCGTCATGAAGCTGGGTCGGCGAAAGGTTGAAGGACAGGATGACATGGTCCGGCCAGGTGGCTGCATCGGCGCAGGCGATCCGGAAAAGCTTGACCGTCAGCTCGCCGATAAGGCCTGCGCGCTCCGCCACTTCGATAAAGAGAGTGGGTGCGACGAACTGGCCGGGCTCCCGTTCCCAACGGGCGAGCGCCTCGAAGCCGTTGAGCCGGCCGGTCTTGAGGTCGACGATCGGCTGGTAGAATGGCTGGATCTCATTGTCCCGTACGGCGTCTCGAAGATGGCTCTCGAGCTCCGAGCGGGCGAGCCACAGTTCGCGCATGACGGCCTCGAAGGCACGGGATTTGCGCAATGTGTCGTTTCTGGCGGCTTCCATGGCCACCTGGGCGCAGCGCAGGACGCTGGCGATGTCGGCGCCGTCGTTGGGAAAGCGGGCATGGCCGATCGCGGCGGCGACCTCTATCTGCTGGCCCTTCACCGGGATCGGTTTTGCGATCGCGGCCTCGAGCCGTTCGGCGATGTCAGTCATATCCGGGTGCCGCTCGGCATCGACGAGAGCGGTAAAATCGAGCCCGCCGGTCCTGAAGACATCGGACGGACCGAAGATTTCCTTCAGCCGCTCGGCGACCACCCGAAGAACCTCGTCGGCCGTCTGATGATCGAACAGATCCCTGATTTTTTTGAAGCCGCTGAGCTTGAACGCGAAAACGCCGACCGCAGCATTCCTGGCACTGGCGGCGCTGGCCATGCGCTCCCTGAGCGACCGGCGGTTCAGCAAGCCGGTCGTGTCGTCGTGACAGGAGAACCACCTGGCGTCCCGCTCGGCAAGCTTCCGGCGACTGACCTCCCGGCGCAGGTCGCGGACGCGGCGAATGGAATAAAGGAGACTGAAGAGGCCGGTGACAGCCAGGGCAAGCGCGAGGTCATCGAGCTGATACCGGTCATGGCGGATGACGAACGCAGTGAATGCCTCGAAAGCCTCGATTTCCGTGCCAATCGCCCAGACAAGAATGCCCAGGATGACGAGGATCATTGCCTCACGGCCGGCTCTGCTGCGAAAAAAAAGCATGGTCTACCCCTTGGGACGGCTATCATAGCCTTCTGGGAGGTCAGTCATTTTCCTCACCCGAGATATACCGGGCCATCCTGAAATAAATCTTAATTAGAAAGTGCAAATGGAAATGCCGACAGGTTTTGTCGATTTTCTCTCAGCATTCTGCTGCGCGACTACCTGTTGCGAGGTTCCGGCTTTCGCCTTACGTCTTCCATCCCCGCCGCCAAAACTCAGTCTCGCGGCAAATCTATGCGCTGCCGGCCTGCCAGGTCCTGGATATACTGCCAGGCGACGCGTCCGGACCTTGCGCCGCGGGTCGTTGCCCAGGCGAGTGCTGCGTGGTGCATCTCGGCGCGGTCGAGCGTCAGCTTGAAGTGATCGGCATAGCCGTCGATCATCAGCAGGTAGTCTTCCTGGCTGCATTTGTGGAAACCGAGCCAGAGCCCGAAACGGTCGGAGAGCGAGACTTTTTCCTCGACGGCTTCTGACGGGTTGATCGACGTCGACTGTTCATTCTCCATCATGTCGCGCGGCAGAAGGTGACGGCGGTTGGACGTGGCGTAGAAGAGGACATTGTCCGGGCGCCCCTCGACGCCGCCGTCGAGCGCCGCCTTCAGCGATTTGTAGGCGGTGTCGTCGTGGTCGAAGGAGAGGTCGTCGCAGAAAACGATGACCCGGAACGGCGCCGTCTTGATGAGGTCCAGCAGCAGCGGCAATGTCGCGATGTCCTCGCGGTGCACCTCGACGAGCTTCAGGGCGACGCCGGTCGACCGGCGGACATCGGCGTGGACCGCCTTTACCAGCGACGATTTCCCCATGCCGCGCGCGCCCCAGAGCAGCACGTTGTTGGCGGCATAGCCCTCGGCAAAGCGCAGGGTGTTCTCGTGCAGGATGTCGCGCACGTGATCGACGCCGCGGATGAGGCCGATGGCGACGCGGTTCGGGCGCGGCACCGGCTGCAGGTGCTGGCGGGCAGGGCTCCAGACGAAGCAGTCTGCCGCATCCCAGTCGTTGACGACCGGCGGCGGCCCGGCGAGCCGCTCGACGGCGGCGGCAAGGCGGCGCAGTTCGCTCAGGATCAGGGTGTTTTGATCTTCGCTCATCGTGTTTCCTCCGGCTTGGGTGATGGGACGCAGCGGCAAAAATTCATTTCGCTGCCGGGTAGCATGGCCTTTCCGCAGCCGAAAGGTTAAGAGGCTAGGAAAATGGTACGGTGTCCGGCTGTTTTTGTTGCATATACTACGATCACAATGATATCTCGCGCGGAGTAACGGGTTGTTTCCCGCCTGGATTTGAGGAGTTCCCGATGTTTGTCACCAACGCATACGCCCAGAGTGCCACCGACTCCGCCATGGGCGTGTTTGGCGGGTCCGGAATGGAGATGGTTTTCCTCTTCGTTCCGCTGATGGTCGTCTGGTATTTTCTCCTGATCCGTCCGCAGCGCGCCCAGGCCCGCAAGCGCGACGACGTGCTGAAGAACATCCGCCGCGGCGACCAGATCGTCACGGGTGGCGGCATCGTCGGCAAGGTCGTCAAGGTCATCGACGACAAGGAACTGGAAGTCGAAATCGCCGAAGGCGTGAAGGTCCGGGTCGTCCGCACGGCGATCTCGGAAGTCCGCGTCAAGGGTGAACCGGTCAAGGCAGACGCAGCCTAGCATCAGACGGACGACGGGCCTGATGCCCGCGTCGCGACGAATCGTAAAGTCGAGAACGCCATGCTGCAATTCTCCCGCTGGAAGACAGTCCTCGTCTGGCTCGCCGTTCTTGCCAGCGTCCTCGTCGCACTCCCGAACCTCTTCAGCGACCGCCAGCTCGCGCACTTCCCGAGCTGGCTACCGCATCACAAGGCCGTTCTCGGCCTCGATCTGCAGGGTGGATCGCGGATCTCGCTCAAGATCGAGCGGGACGAGATCGTCGCCGCCCGTCTGCAGGCGACGATCAACGATGTGGCCCGCCGCCTGCGCGACGCCAATATCCGTACGTCCGATCTCTCCGGCACCGTCCAGACCATCACCATGCATCTCGCCGACCCGGCGCAGATGTCCGCAGCGACCGATGCGCTGAAGCCTTTGACCGACAGCGTCGGCAGTTCTTCGACCGGCGGCTCCATCCGCGAAGCCACGGTCACTCCCGGCGACGCCGGGCTGATCACCGTCGCGCTCACCAATGAGGGCATCACCTTCCGCACCGCAGCCGCCCTCGACCAGTCGGTCGACGTGGTGGCCAGCCGCGTCAAGCAGGTCGGCCGGCGCGAGCCGATGATCCAGCGCCTGGGCAGCGACCGCCTGATCGTCGAGGTTCCCGGACTGACCGATCCGCAACGCCTGAAGACGCTGCTGAACCAGCCCGCCAAGATGACGTTCAACATGGTGGACACGAGCATGCCGGTCCAGACTGCGATCGACACGCAGCCGCCGGCCAATTCCGAAGTGCTCTATTCGCAGGACGATCCGCCGGAAAGCTATCTCGTCGTCAAGCGGCCTGTCGCCACGGACCAGAACATCATCTCCGCCGAGGCGATGCTGGATACGCAGACCAAGCAGAATGTCGTCACCTACCAGCTCGACGACAAGGCGACCCAGGCGTTCGCGCAGGCAACAGCCCGGAACATCGGGAAGTCCTACGTGGCCGTTCTCGACGACCAGGTGATTTCGGCACCGCTGATCAAGCAGGCAGTGACCGACGGCAAGGGCATGCTGGCCGGAAACTTCTCGCCCGAAGGGGCGACCGACCTCGTCATCCTGTTGCGCTCCGGCTCGCTTCCGGCGACGCTGACTGTCGTCGAGGAGCGGACGGTCGAGCCCGGCCTCGGGGCCGATTCGACCCGGGCGAGCATCGTCGCCGGCATCGTCGGCGCCTTGGCCGTGGTTGCCTTCATGGTGTTCTTCTACGGCTCGCTCGGCGGTTTCGCGACGGCGGCGCTGGTCTTCAACATCATCCTGATCATGGCCATCCTCAGCCTGTTCCGGGCGACGCTCACCCTGCCGGGAATTGCCGGCATCATTTTCACGATGGGCCTCGCAGTCGATTCCAACGTTCTGATCTATGAGCGCATCCGCGAGAAGCTGAAGGGCGGCACGCCCTTCGTGCAGGCCTGCGAGAGCGGTTTTGCCCGCGCCTACACGACCATCATCGATGCAAACGTGACGACGCTGATCGCGGCCGCCATCCTGTTCTCGATGGGCAGCGGGCCCGTGCGCGGCTTTGCCGTGACGCTCGGCATCGGCATCATCGCGTCGCTGTTCACGGCTTTCACGCTGACCCGCTGGCTGATCGCCACCTGGATCAAGCATCGCCGGCCGAAGCATCTGCCCAAGGGCGTGCGCACAGCCATCTTCGACGGCGCCAACATCCGCTTCATGGGGATCCGCCGCTACACCTTCACGATCTCCGCTGTACTGTCGGTGATCTCGATGATCGGCTTCTTCTCGGTCGGCATGCATCTCGGCGTCGATTTCACCGGCGGCTCGCTGGTCGAGGTCCGCGCCAAGCAGGGCAAGGTCGATGTGCCCGATATCAAGACGCGGCTGGGGCAGCTGAATATCGGCGAAGTCCAGGTCCAGCCGATCAGCAATGCGACCGGCGCGCTGATCCGCCTGCAATCGCAGGACGGTGGCGAGAATGCCGAGCAGTCTGCGGTCACGCTGGTGCGCGGCGAATTGCAGGACCAGTACGAGTTCCGCCGCGTCGAGGTGGTGGGCGCGTCGATATCGGGGCAATTGACCCGGGCAGGTACGTTCGGCGTCCTTGCGTCGCTGGCCGCGATCTTCATCTATATCTGGGTCCGGTTTGCCTGGCAGTATGCGCTGGGAGCGATCATCGCGACGCTGCACGACATCATCCTTACCTTCGGACTGTTCGTCGTCACTGGTATTGAATTCAACCTGACGAGTATCGCGGCGATGCTGACGATCATCGGCTATTCGCTCAACGACACCGTCGTCGTCTATGACCGGACGCGCGAGAACCTTCGGCACTTCAAGCAGATGCCATTGCCGATCCTGATCGATGCGTCGATCAACCAGACCCTTTCGCGCACCGTGCTGACGGCTGCGACAACCTTGCTGGCGCTGCTGGCGCTCTCGATCTTCGGCGGCGAGGTCATCC
>CAZZZI010000083.1:0-18730 GCA_964658415.1 uncultured Sphingomonas sp.
AAGCGGCCGATCATGGGCGAAATCGCCTGCCGGCTGGCCGATGTCGTCATCGTCACCGACGACAATCCGCGCTCCGAACAGCCGGATGCCATCCGCGCCGAAATCATGGCTGCGGCCACCTCAGCCACCGAGATCGCCGACCGGGCTGCAGCGATCCGCGCGGCGGTCGACATGCTGAAGGCCGGCGATACGCTGATCGTGGCCGGCAAGGGGCACGAGGAGGGCCAGACGGTCGCCGGTGTCACCCTGCCGTTCTCCGATCATGCGGAAGTGCGCCGGGCACTGGAGGAGATGACATCTTGAGCTGGCTTTGGACGAGCGAAGACCTGATCGACATCATGCACGGCCGGCCCGTCGGGTCGTTGCCTTCGGGCATCACCGGCATTTCCATCGACAGCCGTTCGATCGGATCGGGCGAAGCCTTTTTCGCCATCAAGGGCGACCGCGTCGACGGCCATGACTTTGCCAGCATGGCGATGGCGAACGGCGCATCCTTGCTTGTGGTCAGTGAGGCGCGGCTGCCGGCGCTCGGGCGCCTGACCGTGCCGATGATCGTCGTCGAGGATGTGCTGGCGGCGCTGACCACCCTCGGTATCGCCGGACGCCAGCGCTCGCGCGCCAAAATCATTGCCGTTACAGGCTCGGTGGGGAAGACGACGACCAAGGAGATGCTGCGGCACGTGTTGTCGCCGTCAGGCAAGGTGCATGCCTCGGTCGCTTCCTACAACAATCACTGGGGTGTGCCGCTGACGCTGGCGCGGATGCCGGCCGATATCGACTTCGGTGTCTTCGAGGTCGGTATGAACCATCCCGACGAGATCAGGCCGCTGGTCAGGATGGTCCGCCCGCATGTGGCGATCATCACCACGGTGGCTGCTGCCCATCTCGGCAATTTCAAGAGTATCAAGGAAATCGCGACGGCAAAGTCGGAGATCTTCGAGGGTCTGGAACCAGACGGCGATGTCATCCTCAACCGCGACAGCGACCAGTTCTCGTTTCTCGAGCGCCAGGCGCAGGCGCTCGGCATCACCCACATCTACAGCTTCGGCCAGCACGCCAAGGCCGATTTCCGGCTGGCGGAGTTCAACGGTTCCGACGAGAAGTCGGCGCTCTGGCTGACGCTGGGCAACGAGACTTTCGAGATCGCCATCGGCGCCCCCGGACGTCACATTGCCGAAAATGCGCTCGCCGTGCTCGGCGCGGTCACGCTCGTCGGCGGCGATCTCGACCGGGCGATCGAGGCGCTGGCCACGTTGCAGCCTGAAAAGGGCCGCGGCAAGCGGCACAAGCTGTCGATCGACGGGGGCAGCTTCACGCTGATCGACGAGAGCTACAATGCCAATCCGGCCTCCATGCGCGCGGCAATCGCGCTTCTGGCGGCCGGCACCGGCGAGGGTCGTCGAATAGCGGTTCTCGGCGACATGCTGGAGATGGGCGACCATGCCCGCAAGGTCCATGCCGATCTGGCAGGGCCGCTGCTGGCTGCCGGCATCGAGCATGTCTGGCTGGCCGGACAGGAGATGCTGGCTCTGAGCGAGGCGCTGCCCGACAGCGTGCATGTTGAATATTTCGAGACGACGGCCGAGCTTGCGGCCTACGCGCTGAAAGCGGTTTCGCCCGGCGACGTGGTGATGGTGAAGTCCTCGCTGGGGATCGGGTTCGGCAAGATCGTGGCGGCTTTGCTTGACAAATTTCCTGCAGTTTCCGACACGAAGCCGCAAACCTAATTGAATTTCTGACCCTAGAAAGGGCCCTGGATGCTGATCTGGCTCGTCGACCTCTCTGAACATGTGAAATTCTTCAATCTGTTCAGATACATCACGTTTCGCACCGGCGGCGCCCTGTTCACCTCGGCGCTGATCGTCTTCCTGTTCGGCCCGAGAATCATCGCCTCCTTGCGCCTCCGCCAGGGGAAGGGGCAGCCGATCCGTGCCGATGGGCCGCAGACGCATTTCAAGAAGGCCGGCACGCCGACGATGGGCGGCTTGATGATCATCGCCGGCGTCGTCGGCTCCTGCCTGTTGTGGGCTGATCTTTCCAGCGTCTACGTGGTCGCCGTCCTGCTGGTCACGCTCGGCTTCGGTGCCATCGGCTTCTATGACGACTACCTGAAGGTGACCAAGCAGAGCGACAAGGGCTTTTCCGGCCGCAAGCGGCTGCTGATCGAATTCGTCATCGCCTGCATTGCCGTTTATTTCATGATGCGCTCGGCGCTCGCCTCCGGACCGGCCGGTTCGACCTTCGGCTCGTCGATCGCCTTTCCGTTCTTCAAGGACTTCATGATCAATCTCGGCCTGTTCTTCGTGCTGTTCGGTGGCTTCGTCATCGTCGCCGCCGGCAACGCGGTGAATCTCACGGACGGTCTCGACGGTCTTGCCATCGTGCCCGTGATGATCGCGGCCGCCTCGTTCGGCGTCATCGCCTATCTGGCCGGCAATATGGTATTCGCCAACTACCTGCAGATTAATTTCGTACCCGGCACGGGCGAGCTATCGGTGGTGCTCGGGGCGATGATCGGGGCGGGGCTCGGATTCCTGTGGTTCAACGCGCCCCCGGCTGCTATTTTCATGGGTGACACGGGGTCGCTGGCGCTGGGCGGCATGATCGGTACGGTTGCCGTCGCCACCAAGCACGAGATCGTCATGGCGATCATCGGCGGGTTGTTCGTCATGGAAACTTTGTCGGTGATCATCCAGGTCGGCTTCTTCAAGATGACCGGGCGGCGGGTGTTCCTGATGGCGCCGATCCATCACCATTTCGAGAAGAAGGGCTGGACCGAAAGTCAGGTCGTGATCCGGTTCTGGATTATCGCCGTCGTGCTGGCGATGGTCGGCCTCTCCACCCTGAAGCTGCGGTAAACTGAGATGATCCCCGTCACCACGCTCAAGGGAAAAAAGGTTGCGCTGTTCGGGCTCGGAGGCTCGGGCCTTGCGACGGCCTTGGCGCTGGTGGCTGGCGGTGCTGTCGTCACCGCCTGGGACGACAACCCGGACAGCGTCGCAAAAGCGTCTGCTGCCGGCGTGCCGACGGCAGACCTGAGGACGGTCGACTGGGCTGGGCTTGCAAGCTTCGTCCTGTCGCCCGGCGTGCCGCTGACCCATCCGAAGCCGCACTGGACCGTAGACCTTGCCCGTTCGGCCGGTGTAGAGATCATCGGCGACGTCGAACTGTTCGTGCGCGAGCGTCGTGCCCATGCGCCCGATTGCCCGTTCATCGCCATAACAGGCACCAACGGCAAGTCGACGACAACGGCGCTGATTGCCCATATCCTGACGTCGAGCGGTCGCGACACCCAGATGGGTGGCAACATCGGCACCGCCATCCTGACGCTCGATCCGCCGAAGGCCGAGCGCTATTACGTCGTCGAGTGCTCGTCCTACCAGATCGATCTGGCGCCGACGCTCAACCCGACGGCCGGCATCCTGCTCAACCTGACGCCGGATCACCTCGACCGGCACGGCACGATGCAGCATTACGCCGACATCAAGGAGCGGCTGGTCGCCGGCAGCGGCACCGCCATCGTCGGCGTCGACGACAGTCACTCGACCCTCATTGCCGATCGCATCGAGCGGGCCGGCGGCAAGGTCGTGCGCATCTCGCGGCGTCAGGTGCTGGCGGACGGCCTCTATGCCGAGGGCAGTCGCATCGTGCAGGCCTCGACGGGCGCGAGCGCCGATGTCGCCGACCTCGATGGTATCCAGACCCTGCGCGGCGGCCACAATGCCCAGAACGCGGCAGCAGCCATCGCTGCCTGTCTTGCGGTCGGCGTTTCGGCCGAGGACATTCAGCAAGGACTGACGTCCTTCCCCGGGCTGAAGCATCGCATGCAGCCGGTGGCGCGGCGCGGACAGGTGGTCTTCGTCAACGATTCCAAGGCGACCAATGCCGATGCGGCGGCTCCTGCCTTGTCGAGCTACGAGCGGATCTACTGGATTGCCGGCGGCCTGCCGAAAGAGGGAGGCATTACCTCGCTCGCACCCCTTTTTCCGCGCATCGCGAAGGCCTATCTGATAGGCGAGGCGGCGCCGGCCTTTGCGGCGACGCTGGGCGAGGCGGTGCCTTATGAAATTTCCGGAACGCTCGACCGTGCGGTCCTGCACGCCGCTACTGACGCGGCGCGGGAAAACGGACCTGCGGCCGTGATGCTATCACCGGCTTGCGCAAGTTTCGATCAATACAAGAACTTCGAGGTCAGAGGGGATTCCTTCGTTGCGCATGTGTCGGCGCTGGAAGGAATCACCATGCTGATCGGTTCGCCAACAGGAGGCATATGAGATGGTAAGCCGCGTAGACCGTGGGGCCCTGGCCGACTGGTTCTGGACGATCGATCGTTTTTTCCTCGGGATTTTCATCCTGCTGCTGGGCATCGGCTTCATGCTGTCCTTTGCCGCATCGCCGGCGGTGGCAACGCGCATCGGGCTCGAGCCCTTCCACTTCGTGAAGCGCCACGCCGCATTCCTCATCCCGGCAATCGCGACCATGATCGGGATTTCCTTCCTGACGCCGCGTCAGGTGCGCCGGACGGCGGTGATCATCCTCGTCGTCTCGCTGGCGATGATGCTGTTTGCGCTGTTCTTCGGCGTCGAGGTCAAGGGTTCTCGCCGCTGGGTCAATCTCGCCAGCCTGTCGATCCAGCCCTCCGAGTTCATGAAGCCTGCCTTCGTCGTAGTCTGCGCCTGGCTGTTTGCCGAGCATGCGCGCCAGCCTGAAATTCCTGGCAACCTGTTTGCCATCATCCTGTTCGGGATCGTCGCCTCGTTGCTGGTGGCGCAGCCCGACCTTGGACAGACCATCCTGACCTCGGCCGTCTGGGCCGGCATGTTCTTCATGGCCGGCATGCCCTGGCTGTGGATCTTGGTGCTCGGCGGCATGGGTGCCGGCGGTCTGGTCAGCGCCTATTACGTGTTCCCGCACGTGGCGCTGCGTATCGACAAGTTCCTCACCGGCGAAGGCGATACCTTCCAGGTGGATACCGCCCGCGAGGCCATCGTGCGTGGCGACTGGTTCGGCGTCGGTCCGGGCGAGGGCATCGTCAAGCGCATCATCCCCGACGCCCACACCGACTTCATCTTCTCGGTGGCGGCGGAAGAGTTCGGCATCATTTTCTGCATGGCCCTGGTGTGCATCTTCGCGGTCCTCGTGCTGCGCGGCCTTTCCCATGCCTATAGGGAGAAGAACGACTTCAACCGCTTTGCCGTGGCAGGCCTGGTGCTGCAGATCGGCATCCAGTCGATCATCAACGTCGGCGTGAACCTGCAGCTGCTGCCGGCCAAGGGCATGACCCTGCCGCTGATCTCCTACGGCGGTTCTTCGATGATCGCCATCTGCGTCACCGCCGGCTTCATCCTGGCGCTCACCCGCCATCGGCCAGAAAAGCGGATGCAGGAGCGCAGCCTCTTCCGCGTCACCCACGGAATTCCGGCGGAGTGATGCGATGAGCAAGGGCATCATCTTTCTCGCCGCCGGTGGCACCGGCGGCCATCTGTTTCCGGCGGAAGCGCTGGCCTACAAGCTGCGCGACCGCGGCTACTCCGTGCATCTCGTCACCGACAGCCGTGCCGAGCGCTTTGCCGGCTCTTTTCCGGCCGAAGAGATCCACGTGGTGCCGTCGGCGACCATTGGCTCCAAGAACCCCGCCAAGCTGGCACGTTCGCTGTGGACGCTCTGGACCGGCATGCGTGCCGCGCGAAAACTGATCCGCAATATCCGGCCGCTCTGCGTCGTCGGCTTCGGCGGCTATCCGACCATTCCGCCGCTGCTTGCCGCGACGCGCATGGGCGTGCCGACTGTTATCCATGAGCAGAATGCCGTGATGGGCCGCGCCAACAAGGCGCTGGCCGGCCGTGTCAATGCGATCGCCGGCGGCTTCCTGCCGGACAATGGTGGGGCCTACCCGCAAAAGACGGTGACGACCGGCAACCCGGTGCGGCCGGCCGTCATCGAGGCGGCCAAGCGCCCCTATAGTCCGTCCGGCCCGGACGAGCCGTTCAACCTCGTCGTCTTCGGCGGCAGCCAGGGCGCGCAGTTCTTTTCCAAGGCAATTCCGACCGCAGTCAGCCTGCTCGAGGAGCCGTTGCGCAACCGTCTGCGGATCACCCAACAGGTGCGCACCGAGGACATGGAGACGGTCAACAACTGCGTCGTCCATCTGCAGATGGGCGCCGACATCGCGCCGTTCTTCAACGATATGGCCGATCGGATCGCCGCCGCCCATCTGGTGATCTGCCGCTCGGGCGCCTCGACGGTGTCTGAGCTTGCCGTCATCGGCCGGCCGGCGATCCTGGTGCCCTATCCCTATGCGCTCGACCACGACCAGGCCGCCAACGCTGCGGCACTTGCCGCCAATGGCGGCGCCAAGGTCATCGCGCAATCGGAGCTCTCGGCTGAAAAGCTGTCCGCAATCCTGCGCGGCTCGATGAATTCACCGGAAAAGCTCGCCAAGATGGCCGCTGCGGCGAAATCGACGGGGAAGCCCGATGCGGCAAACTTGCTCGCCGATCTGGTAGAGGCTATTGCCGACAAACGTTCAATTGCAGAATTCAAGGGGGCAGGCGCATGAAGCTGCCTAAGGCCATCGGCCTCGTACATTTCATCGGTATCGGCGGCATCGGCATGAGCGGCATCGCCGAGGTGCTGCACAATCTCGGCCACAAGGTGCAGGGCTCGGACCAGGCGGAAAGCGCCAACGTCCAGCGTCTGCGCGCCAAGGGCATCGAGGTCTTTGTCGGCCACAAGGCGGAAAACCTCGGCGAGGCCGAAGTGGTCGTGGTTTCGACCGCCATCCGCAAGGATAATCCGGAACTGATCGCGGCGCGTGAAAAGCTGCTGCCTGTAGTCCGTCGCGCCGAGATGCTGGCCGAGCTGATGCGCTTCCGCAATGCCATCGCCATCGGCGGTACGCACGGCAAGACGACGACGACGTCGATGGTGGCAACGCTGCTGGACGCCGGCGGGCTCGACCCGACCGTCATCAACGGCGGCATCATCAATGCCTACGGCACCAACGCCCGCATGGGCGAGGGCGAGTGGATGGTGGTCGAGGCCGACGAATCGGATGGTACGTTCCTAAAGCTGCCGGCCGACGTTGCCGTCATCACCAATATCGATCCCGAGCATCTCGATCACTACGGCACCTTCGATGCCGTTCGCGCCGCGTTCCGGCAGTTCGTCGAGAACGTGCCGTTCTACGGTTTCGGCGTGCTCTGCCTCGACCATCCCGAAGTGCAGACGCTGGTCGGCCGTATCGAGGACCGCAAGGTCATCACCTACGGCGAAAACCCGCAGGCCGACGTCCGCTTCATGAATGTCCGCATCGACGGTACGCGCTCGCTGTTCGATATCGAAATCCGCAGGCGTCGCACCGGCAAGGTCATCGAGATCAAGGATCTGGTGCTGCCGATGCCCGGCCGCCACAACATTTCCAATGCCACGGCGGCCATTGCGGTTGCGAACCGGCTCGGCATGTCCAACGAGGACATCGCCCGGGGGCTTGCAGCCTTCGGCGGCGTCAAGCGGCGCTTCACGCTCACCGGCGAGTGGAATGGCGTCAAGATATTCGACGACTACGGACACCACCCGGTCGAAATCAAGGCCGTGCTCAAGGCCGCACGCGAATCCTGCTCCGGCCGGATCATCGCCGTGCACCAGCCGCACCGCTTCTCGCGGCTGTCGAGCCTGTTCGAGGAATTTGCCGCCTGCTTCAACGACGCCGACAGCATTTTCCTGGCCCCGGTCTATTCGGCCGGTGAGGAAGCCATCGAAGGTGTCGATTCCGAAGCGCTGGTCTCGCGCATCAAAGCCGGCGGCCATCGCGATGCGCGCTACCTTGCGTCGCCGGATCGTCTGGCCGGAATGGTCGCGGAAGTTGCAAAGCCGGGCGATTTTGTGGTTTTGTTAGGGGCTGGCAGCATAACCTACTGGGCAGCAGCGTTGCCACAGGAACTGGAAGGCCTTTCGGGTAAATCCGCATGAAGCAGGTCAATGGAGAAAAGTTGCTCGCGTCTCTGGGCGAGGGCGTCAAGGATATTCGCGGACGGCTGACGCCGGATGCGCCGATGGATCGCGTCACCTGGTTCCGGGCAGGCGGGCTTGCGGAGCTGATGTTTCAGCCGCACGACACGGACGACCTCGTGACCTTCCTCAAGCTGCTGCCGCCGGAGGTACCGCTGATGGTCGTCGGTGTCGGCTCTAACATCCTGGTGCGCGACGGCGGTATTCCGGGCGTCGTGCTGCGGCTGTCGGCCAAGGGCTTCGGCGCTGTCGAGCTGGTCGGCGAAAACCGCATCAAGGCCGGCGCCATCTGCCCGGACAAGCATGTCGCGGCCATGGCCATGGACAACAGCATTGGCGGCTTCCATTTCTACTACGGCATTCCCGGCTCTATCGGCGGGGCGGCGCGGATGAACGCCGGCGCCAACGGTGTCGAGACCCGCGACCGACTGGTCGAGGTGCATGCGGTCGACCGCAAGGGCGACAGGCACGTGCTCAGCAACACCGACATGGGCTACAGCTATCGCCACTCGTCCGCGCCTGCAGACCTCATCTTCACCGACGTGGTGTTTGAAGGCTACGCCGAGGACAGGGCGAAGATCCGCGCCGACATGGACGCCGTGCGCAACCACCGCGAAACGGTGCAGCCGGTTCGTGAAAAAACCGGTGGCTCGACATTCAAGAATCCGCCCGGCCTGTCTGCCTGGGAAGTCATCGACGAATCGGGTTGCCGAGGTCTCGTCATCGGCGGTGCGCAGATGTCGTCGCTGCATTGCAATTTCATGATCAACATGGGCCAGGCGACCGGCTATGACCTGGAATATCTCGGCGAGCAGGTGCGCCGCGAGGTGTTCGAGAAGTCGGGCGTCAAGCTGGAGTGGGAAATCAAGCGGCTCGGCAATTTTATGGATGGCCGCGAGGTCAGGCCGTTTCATGGGGTGACGGCGGAGTAACGGCGATAGCGGGGAGGCGTTCGTGAGCCTGGTCTATAATGAGCGTACCAAGCTTTCGGCGCAGGCGATCGATCGTTTGTCGACGGCATGTGCTGCGGCTGGTTTCATCGCGCCAGCCGTATCGTTGTCGAACAGCGGAGCATTTTCCGGCTTGTCTTGGCCGATCATCATCTCGACCATCACTTGGCTTTCGATGGCGGTGATACTACATTTGTGTGGCAGACACCTATTGGGGCGGCTACAGCCATGAATTCTGCCACGTTCTTCTTCCTGTATATCTTGCCGGTGGTCATCGCCGGCAGCGTCTGGGCCGCCGTTCTCATCACCGAGCGTCACCATAACGCAAAGAAGCGCCCCCCACCCGGGGAATAATTTAAAGTCCTTTCCATAAAAAACACCGCGAAACGCTCGTTTCGCGGTGTTTTTTGTAGCGATCGAGATCCGATCAGATTTCGTCGTTGCCCGACAGCAGGATGCAGACCAGCGTGATCAGGGCGGCGATGGCCATGTAGTAGCCGACATAGGCAAGGCCGTAGTTGCTGGCGAGCCACGTGGCGATGAAGGGTGCCAGCGACGCGCCGAAGATGCCGGCGAAGTTGAAGGTGATGGAGGCGCCGGTGTAGCGCACGGCTGTCGGGAAGGGGGCGGCCAGAGCCGTACCGATCGGGCCGTAGGTCATCCCCATCAGCGCCATGCTCACGGCTCCGAAGATGGAGACCTCGGTGAGGCCACCGGCGAGGAGGGTCGGGAGGAAGAACGAGAAGACACCGATGCCGATCGTCGTCGCCATGAGCACGGCGCGGCGACCGAAGCGATCCGACAGCAGCCCGGCGATCGGGCAGAAGATGCCGAAAAAGATCGAGGCAACGACCTGCACCAGAAGGGCATCGACGAAGCTGATCTTTAGGACCTTGACGTTGTAGGACAGCAGGTAGGCCGTGCCGATGTAGAAGAGCACGAAGGTCGCCAATGCCACGAAGGTGCCAAGCACCAGGCTGCGCTTGTGGTTCTGGAAGATCTCAACCACGGGAACGGCAACGCGCTCGTTGCGGGCAACGGCTTCGCTGAATTCCGGGGTTTCGGTGATCGACAGCCGCACCCACAGGCCGATGCCGATCAGGACGATCGAGGCAATGAAGGGCACGCGCCAGCCCCAGGTGATGAAGTCTTCCTGGGAGATGAAGTGCAGCAGCAGCCAGAAGACGGCCGACGACAGGAACAAGCCGACGGGTGCTCCCAGCTGCGGGAACATGCCGTACCAGGAGCGCTTGCCTTCAGGCGCATTTTCCGTCGCCAGCAGCACCGCGCCGCCCCATTCGCCACCAAGCCCGAAGCCCTGGCCAAAGCGGCAGAGCGCCAGAAGCAGCGGCGCAGCGACGCCGATGGAAGCGTAGGAGGGCAGGAAGCCGATCAAGACCGTCGAGACGCCCATGGTCATCAGGGCTGCGACGAGGGTCACCTTGCGGCCGATGCGGTCGCCGAAATGACCGAAGACGATGGCGCCGATCGGACGGGCGAAGAACGCGATGGAGAAAGTCGCAAATGACTGCAGGACGCCCGTGGTCGGATCGCTGGTCGGAAAGAACAGAGTCGGGAAGACGAGGACGGCAGCCGTCGCATAGACGTAGAAATCGAAGAATTCGATCGTGGTGCCGATCAGGCTCGCCAGCAATACGCGTGCCGGCGAATTCAGGGCAGCATTTTTTTGCGACGAGGGGGTCGGCGATAACGGCGATATCGCTTGTGTCATTTTCCTACCAATCCGGAATACTAAGTTCAACTGAAGGGGCCATAACGCAATTTATGGTCGGCGCAAACGCAAAAACGGCAATTTTGCGATCAAATTCGATGATGCGCCGCACAATAATGTCGGCATCGCCCGTCGTGTCGCCATTAATATGTTTTACGCGTTATGCGAGCAGGGGCGTCTGTCGGTCCAGGGACTTTGGGGACAGCGCGTCGCGCCTGGGTTGTCGAATGCGCCTCCGGCGGCACATCGGCTGCGCCATCCCATTCCAGAAAATATGCCCGCCGGTCTTGCCACGAATCTAAACCTCTGATTCCAAGGGGTGAATCCAAGACAGCCGTTTGATTCTTTTGTTTTGCCGACGTCAAAAATGGGGCCGGGTTAACCAAAGTAAACGCTTCGTTAACTATAATGAGGCTCTAATAGGCCCGTTCCGAAGCGGGTGGAATCGCCCGATAAAAGCTTCGGGCAAGCGTCCCGGACTAGGGACTGGTATTTTTTGGGGGTATCGATGAGTCAGAAGCATGTTGCCGTCCTGTTTGGCGGTTTCTCCTCGGAACGGCCGGTCAGCCTGTCCTCGGGGAAGGCATGCGCTGAAGCCCTCGAGGGTCAGGGCTACCGGGTGACGCTGCTCGACGTCGAGCGCGACGTATCCGCCCGGCTCGCCGACCTCAATCCCGATGTCGTCTTCAATGCGCTGCATGGACCGTTCGGCGAGGACGGGACTATCCAGGGCGTGCTCGAATATCTGCAGATCCCCTACACCCATTCCGGCGTCGCAGCGTCGGCGCTGGCGATGGACAAGTCGCGCGCCAAGCTGGTTGCCAAGGATGCGGGCGTTCCGGTTGCCGAATCGCTGCTGATGAACCGTTTCGAATTCGGTTCCGAGCATCCGATGCCGGCCCCCTATGTCGTCAAGCCGGTCCGCGAAGGGTCGAGCTTCGGGGTCGTCATCGTTCGGGAAGACCAGACGCATCCGCCGCAGGTGATCACGTCCTCGGAGTGGCGCTATGGCGACGAGGTGCTTGTCGAGCGCTACATCGCCGGTCGCGAACTAACCTGTGGTGTCATGGGCGACACCGCGCTCGGCGTCACAGAGATCGTGCCGCTGGGACACAGCTTTTACGACTACGACTCCAAATATGTCGCAGGTGGCTCGAAACACGTAATTCCAGCAGAAATTTCACCAAATATTTACCAAAAAATACAAAGATTAGCGTTAACGGCGCATAAAGCAATCGGCTGCCGCGGGGTCACACGATCGGACTTCCGCTACGACGACCGCTTTTCCGAAGATGGTGAGCTTATCTGGCTGGAGATCAACACCCAGCCCGGCATGACCCCGACTTCGCTTGTGCCGGAAATGGCAGGCCATGCCGGTTACTCTTTTGGCGAATTTCTCCGGTGGATGGTGGAGGACGCGTCATGTTTGCGTTGACGGTCAAGAAGATGAAGCGTTCGCGGCATCGCGCGCCGGTGCTGTTCGATCAGCCGGAGGACCTGTTCGTCCTGCCGCGCCCGCTGCGCCGTGCCGTCCGTTTCCTGGTGAGCCTCGGCTCCGGGCGTATCTATGTTCCCCCGCATCTCGGCACCGTGTCGGCGCTCGCCTTCTTCGCTGCTACGGGTCTTTACGGCATGTCTCTCGGCGGTCATACGCAGACGGTCGCCCAGGCGACGACGGCAGCGGCTGGCTTTGCCATCGAGGACGTCAAGGTTTCCGGCAACGACCAGACCTCGGAAATCGAGATCCTGCAGCTGCTCGGCCTCGACGGCACGACATCGCTTGTGGCACTCGACGTCGATGCGGCACGCCAGAAGATTGCAAGCCTCCCCTGGGTCGAAAACGTCGAAGTCCGCAAGGTCTATCCGAAGACGATCGAGGTGAAGCTCAAGGAAAAGACTGCCTACGGGATCTGGCAGCATGGCGCCGAACTGTCGCTGATCGAGCAGAACGGCACCGTGATCGCGCCGCTGCGCGACAACAAGTTTGCCTCGCTGCCGCTGTTCGTCGGTCGGGAAGCCGAGGCGGCTGCAACCTCGGTCGGTGACATGTTTGCCGCGTGGCCGGACCTTCGAAGCCACGTCAAGGCTTTCGTGCGCATCGCCGGTCGCCGCTGGGATCTCTATCTCGACAGCGGCATCGTCATCAAGATGCCCGAAGACGACCTCCGGCAGGCGCTGGCCAAGCTTTCCAAGCTGGACAAGGAACAAAACCTTCTGGCGCGCGACATCGCTGCCGTCGATCTTCGCCTCGAAGATCGCACGACGGTAGAGCTCACGCCGGATGCGATGGTGCGCCGCCAGGCGGCGCTGGATATGAGAACCAAGGCTCTGAAAAAGGCGGGACAAGACACATGAGCTTATTCGGTTCGTCCCATTTCGGCCTGCCGCGCCTGAAGCCGCTGTCTTCGAAGCGCTCGCACATCGTCTCGGTGCTCGACATCGGTTCGACGAAGATCGTCTGCATGATCGGTCGCCTGACGCCGCGCGAGGAGAGCCAGGTGCTGCCCGGCCGCACCCATAACATCGAGGTCATCGGCATCGGCCACCAGCGTTCGCGCGGCATCAAGACCGGCGTCATCGCCGATCTCGATGCAGTCGAAGGCGTGATCCGTCTCGCCGTCGATGCGGCCGAACGCATGGCTGGCCTGACGGTCGAGAGCCTCATCGTCAACGTATCCGCCGGTCGTCTCGGCAGCGACATCTACACCGCCACCATCGATCTCGGCGGCCAGGAAGTCGAAGCCGGCGACCTCAAGAAGGTTCTGACGGCCGCCTGCCAGCAGTCGCTGCGCCAGGACCGCGCCATCCTGCATTCGCTGGCCACGGGCTATTCGCTCGACGGCGAACGCGGCGTGCGCGATCCGTTGGCGATGTTCGGCGATGCGCTCGGTGTCGACATGCATGTGGTGACGGCCGAACGTTCGGCGCTGCGCAACCTCGAGCTCAGCGTCAACCGCGCCCATCTCTCGGTCGAGGGCATGGTGGCGACGCCTTATGCCAGCGGCCTGGCGGCGCTTGTCGACGATGAGGTCGAACTCGGCTGCGCAGCCATCGACATGGGCGGCGGCACGACGACGATCTCGGTTTTCGCCGAAGGCAAGCTGGTGCACACGGATGCCGTCAGCATCGGTGGCCATCATGTCACCACCGATCTGGCCCGTGGCCTGTCGACGCGCATCGAAGATGCCGAGCGGCTGAAGGTCGTTCATGCTTCGGCGCTGCCCAATCCGGGCGACGACCGCGAAATGATTTCCATCCCGCCGATCGGCGAAGATGACCGCGACCAGCCGACCCAGGTGCCGCGTGCGCTGGTGTCGCGCATCGTCAGCGCCCGTATCGAGGAAACGCTGGAACTGATCCGCGACCGCATCCAGCGCTCGGGCTTCAGCCCGATCGTCGGCAAGCGCGTCGTTCTGACCGGCGGTGCCAGCCAGTTGACCGGCCTGCCGGAAGTGGCGCGCCACATCCTGGCCCGCAACGTTCGCATCGGTCGTCCGATGGGCATTTCCGGGCTGCCGACGGCAGCCAAGGGACCTGCCTTTTCGACGGCGGTCGGCCTGATGATCTATCCGCAGGTGGCGGATCAGGAAACCCATATGGGCGGCAGCGGTCTGCTTTCGTCGCTCGGCGGCAACAACAGCCGTATTGCCCGGGTCGGGCAGTGGCTGAAGGAAAGTTTTTAAGTTTCCGGGCCGGGCGGCAACGCCTTCCGGCACGGACGAACACATTGAGTGAATTGGCTGGCGTGGCGACGCGGTCATAGACAAGAAGGAACGGTACCATGACGATCAAGCTGCAGAAGCCAGACATCACCGAGCTCAAGCCCCGCATCACCGTGTTCGGTGTTGGCGGCGGCGGCGGCAATGCCGTCAACAACATGATCACGGCCGGCCTCCAGGGCGTCGACTTCGTGGTCGCCAACACGGACGCCCAGGCGCTGACCATGACGAAGGCGGAGCGGATCATCCAGCTCGGCGTCAACGTCACCGAAGGTCTCGGCGCCGGCTCGCAGCCGGAAGTCGGTCGTGCCGCCGCTGAAGAGTGCATCGACGAGATCGTCGATCACCTTCAGGGCACGCACATGTGCTTCGTCACCGCCGGCATGGGCGGCGGCACCGGCACCGGTGCTGCTCCCGTCGTCGCCCAGGCCGCCCGCAACAAGGGCATCCTGACCGTCGGCGTCGTCACCAAACCGTTCCACTTCGAAGGCGGTCGCCGCATGCGTCTGGCCGAAATGGGCATCCAGGAACTGCAGAAGTCGGTCGACACGCTGATCGTCATCCCGAACCAGAACCTGTTCCGCATCGCCAACGACAAGACGACCTTCGCCGATGCATTCGCCATGGCCGACCAGGTTCTCTACTCGGGCGTTGCCTGCATCACCGACCTGATGGTCAAGGAAGGCCTGATCAACCTCGACTTCGCCGACGTTCGCTCGGTCATGCGCGAAATGGGCCGTGCGATGATGGGCACCGGCGAAGCATCGGGCAACGGCCGCGCCATGCAGGCCGCCGAAGCTGCGATCGCCAACCCGCTGCTCGACGAAACCTCGATGAAGGGTGCGCAGGGCCTGCTGATCTCGATCACCGGCGGTCGCGACCTGACGCTGTTCGAAGTCGACGAAGCCGCGACCCGCATCCGCGAGGAAGTCGATCCGGACGCCAACATCATCCTCGGCGCAACCTTCGACGAATCGCTGGAAGGCATCATCCGCGTCTCCGTCGTTGCGACAGGCATCGACCGCGCCATGAACATGGCGGCCGAACGCAACATGGAGCTGCGCTCCATGCCGAAGCCAATTGTCCGTCCTTCTGCGGCCGTTGCTCCGGCTCCGGCCGCTGCTCAGCCTGCCTATGTCGCGCAGGCACCGAAGGTTGCCGATCCGATCGCCCAGACCATCCGCATGGCGGAAGCCGACATGGAACGGGAACTGGAAATGCTGACCACCCGCCAGGCGGCTCCGGCCCCGCAGCCGGTGGCTCCGCAGCCTGTCGTCCAGGAAGAAAACTTCCGTCCCCAGAGCCGTCTCTTCGCAGCGCCTGAAGCTCCAGCCCCTGTGCTGCGCCAGTCGGCCCCTGCGCCGCAGCCGGCCCCGGTCATGCAGCAGCCCATCATGCAGGCTCCGCAGCCGGCACCGATGCGTCAGGAACCGATCGTCCGCCAGGCAGCGGAACAGGTCCGCATGCCGAAGGTCGAGGACTTCTCTCCGGTCGTCAAAGCCGAGATGGATCATCGTGCGCAGCCAAACGCTGCTGCAGCCGAAGAACGCGGCCCGATGGGCCTGCTGAAGCGAATCACCAATTCGCTCGGCCGTCGCGACGAGGACGATGTGTCCGCCGACATGACGGCTCCTGCCCCGACCGCTGCCTCGCAGCAGCGCCGGGCCCTTTCGGCCGAGGCGAGCCTCTATGCGCCGCGCCGCGGCCAGCTCGACGATCACGGCCGCCAGCAGCCGCAGCCGCGCATGAGCAATGAAGACGACCAGCTCGAGATCCCGGCCTTCCTGCGCCGCCAGTCGAACTGATCCAAAGTCGACATGACGGCCCCCGGCACAGATATCTGCGCCGGGGGCCGTTTTTTTATATGTCCTTGCCTGTCGAAATAGCGTGGAAATTCAGTGACCTGATTCCGTTACATTGCGAAAGAAACAGTGATTTGGATTGGTGCGGCGTGGCGCGTATGTAGATACCAAGCGCACTACGGAATCGCCTCCGGTATCCGGATCAAGTTTGTATTTCGTGCCAAGTAACAGACCGAACCACGACAATGACAGTCTCGCATGACAGTCGGTTCGGTGCAGGAAGATAAGGCAGAACGTAAATGGCAATTGGATTGCTGGGTTTTCAGACAACTGTTGCAGCCCCCGTCACACTTTCCGGTATCGGCGTCCATTCAGGCGCCAACGTGTCGATCACCTTCCTTCCTGCCGAGGCCGACACCGGCGTCGTTTTCCAGCGAATGCATGACAATGGCGACGTGACCGAGCTTCGCGCCGTCTCTTCGCAGGTCGGCAACACCGACCTCTGCACGGTTCTCGGTTTTTCCGCAGCCCGCTCCGTCGCGACCGTCGAGCATGTCATGGCGGCCATCTATGCCAGCGGCCTCGACAACGTGCTGATCGAAGTCCAGGGCGCCGAGATGCCGATCATGGACGGCAGCTCCTATCCCTTCATCGAAGCCTTCGAGCAGACCGGTATCGTACCGCTTTCCGTCAAGCGCCGCTACATCCGCATCGTCAAGCCGGTGCGCATCGAATCGGGCGGTTCCTGGTGCGAGTTTCGCCCCTATGACGGCACGCGCTTCGAAGTCGAGATCGATTTCGACTGCCCGCTGATCGGTCGTCAGAAGTGGGAAGGCGAGCTCACCGCCGAGACATTCAAGACGGAACTGTCGCGCGCCCGGACCTTCGGCTTCATGCGCGATGTGGAACGGCTCTGGGCTTCGGGCCACGCGCTCGGCTCGTCGCTGGAAAATTCCGTCGTCATTTCCGACGACAACACGGTCATCAACGTCGAAGGCCTGCGTTATGCCAAGGACGAGTTCGTCCGTCACAAGACCCTCGATGCCGTCGGCGATCTGGCCCTTGCCGGCACGCAGTTCATCGGTTGCTACCGCTCCTATCGCGGTGGCCACAAGATGAATGCAAACGCCCTCAAGGCGCTGCTCAGCGACACCTCGGCCTATGAGGTGGTCGAGGCATCCGTACCGCGTCGCCGGCCTGCAGCGCGCGACTTCGTTGCCGTCAACGCACCCGAGTTTGCTCCCTGGTCCGCATGACCTCCAGATAATGTTTCGATCAGGGTGCCGCCTCCGAAAGGGGGCGGCTTTTTCTTGGGCGAAGAGCGGGCAGGAAGGTGGCGGGATGCAGTTAAATCTCGTCTGCGCGCCACAAAAATGCGTTAATGGTTCATCATTGCGTTGCCCTGACGACGCTTTTGTGGATAGAAACGCGGGCCGGTAGCACGCGTTTCTTGTCTTGGCGGTAAATGGGATTTTCCGAATGGATTTTGCAGGATCTGAAAGCATGAAGAATATAGCACGGGCTCTGCTCGTCACGCTTCTCCTCGCAGGGACCAGCGCGTTCGTTTCCGGTTGCCAGTCGGACAAGGACATCGACATCACCAAGCTCGGCGTCGATCTGGATCCGCCGGAGCAGCTCTACAACCAGGGCCTTGCCAACATCAAGGCCGGCAACATGCGCGAAGCCGGCAAGAAATTCGACGCCATCAGCCGTCAGGAGCCTTTCTCGGAGTGGGGCCGCAAGGCGCTCGTGATGAGCACCTTCGTCAAGTACCGCACCGGCGCCTACGACGACGCCGTATCGACCGGCAACACCTATATGAAGCAGTATCCGCGCTCCGAGGACGCCGCCTACGTCCAGTATCTGGTCGGCGCGTCCTATGCCAAGCAGATCGTCAGCGTCACCCAGGACCAGCGCGCCTCGCAGCAGACCATCGAGGCCATGCAGAAGGTCGTCGACAACTATCCGAAGTCGGAATATGTCGACGATGCGCAGGCCAAGATCCGCTTTGCCAAGGACCAGCTGGCCGGCAAGGAAATGCAGATCGGGCGCTACTATCTGGAGCGCAAGGACTATCTCGCCGCCATCTCGCGCTTCCGGGTCGTCGTCGAAAACTATCCGACCACCAACCAGATCGAGGAAGCTCTGGCGCGTCTCGTCGAGGCCTATTATGCGATGGGTATCGTCGAGGAAGCCCAGACAGCCGCCGCCGTTCTCGGGCATAACTATCCCGATAGCCAGTGGTATGCCGACTCCTACAAGCTGCTGAAAAGCGGTGGCGTCGAGCCGCGCGAAAACGGCGGATCCTGGATTTCTCGGGCCGGCAAGAAGCTTATTCTCGGTAGCAGTTGAGAACCAAATAGAGATGCTGGTCCAGCTTTCGATCCGCGATATCGTCCTGATCGAGCGGCTGGACCTTGCCTTCGAGAAAGGTCTCTCGGTGCTGACCGGGGAGACTGGCGCCGGCAAGTCCATCCTGCTCGACAGCCTGTCGCTGGCCATGGGCGGCCGCGGCGA
>CAZZZI010000084.1:0-6011 GCA_964658415.1 uncultured Sphingomonas sp.
CTCATGGCGGCAATGAACAGGCCCGGCACGATCTTGTCGCAGACGCCGAGATAGACCGCAGCATCGAACATGTTGTGCGACAGGCCCACCGCTGCCGACATGGCGATGAGGTCACGCGAAAACAGCGAGAGTTCCATGCCGGGCTGGCCCTGCGTCACGCCATCGCACATGGCAGGTACGCCGCCTGCCACCTGGGCAATGCCACCGGCCTCGGTGGCAGCGGCCCGGATGATGTCAGGATAGCGCTCGAACGGCTGATGGGCCGACAGCATGTCGTTATAGGAGGTAATGATCCCGAGATTGGCGACCTGGTCTGCTGCCAGGGCATCCTTCTCGGAGGGGGAACAGACGGCAAATCCATGGGCAAGGTTGGCGCAGCCGAGCGTGCTGCGCTGCGCGCCCTTGCTGCCCACGTCTCGCAGACGACCGAGATAACGTTCGCGCGAGGCTCTGGAGCGTTCGACGATACGGGCGGTGATCGCAGATATGCGTGCGTCAGCGGACATGAGAAACCCCTGTCTTCAATCGGTTACCGTGTTTTTCGTGGCGGCGCGGGCGCGGCCGGTAGGCTCCCGTCAGGGAGCCCAGTAGATTTCGACCGGCGATGCGGCGCGGCGCAGGATGGCGCGGATCGGCATCTCCGTCTCTTCGCCGGCCGATTGGGCCTTGGCAAGAACGTCCTTCTTGCTCTCGCCCTCGATATGCAACACCAGAAGGCGGGCATCCTGCAGGCTGGCGAAGGTAAAAGTCAGGCGCGGTTCGCCGGCACCCTCGGCTTCCATGGTGATGATGCCGCGCGGTGTCGCAGGATCGAGCGCTTTGGCAAGGTTGCTGCCGCCGGGAAAGAACGACGCCGTGTGGCCATCGCCGCCCATGCCGAGAATGGCGATATCGAACGGGTTGTCGATGCCCTTGGTCTCTGCCGTCGCGATGACGGCGGATTTTTCCGCGTCTTCGGCCGGCTGGTACAGCGGCAGGAACTTGGCTGCCGCTGCGTTATTCTTCAGCAGGTGCTGCTTGACCAGCAGATGGTTCGAGCGCGGGTTGTCCGGCGGCACGAACCGTTCGTCGACCAGCGTGATCGTTACCTTGCTCCAGTCGAGGTCGCGCGAGGACAGCGCTTCGAAGAAGGCCTTTGGTGTGGAGCCGCCAGACACGGCGAAGCTCGCCGTGCCGCGCGCGGCAATGGCAGCGCCGAGCGTTTCGGCAACCTTGTCCGCGAGACCTGCGGCAAGTGCCGCGCCGCTTTCAAAAGCATGCATGTTTGCTGTCATCGCGTCTGCCTCAGATTTCGTCGTGCCAGGTGCGTCCGTCACGCTCGATCAGCGCGATGGATTGGCTCGGTCCCCAGGTGCCCGAAGTATAGCCCTGGACCTGCTGGCCAGTGGTTTCCCAGCCCTTGAGGATAGGATCGACCCACTTCCACGCCGCTTCGACTTCGTCGCGGCGCATGAACAGCGTCTGGTTGTTGCGGATGACGTCCATCAGCAGCCGCTCATAGGCATCGGCGCTGCGCACGTGGAAAGCGTTGGCAAAGCTCATGTCGAGCGACACGTTGCGCAGGCGCATGCCGCCCGGACCCGGATCCTTGATCATCAGCGACTGCTTGACGCCTTCGTCCGGCTGCAGGCGGATGATCAGCTGGTTCTGCTGAACGCGGCCGGCAGCGGCATCGAAGATGACGTGCGGCAGCGACTTGAAGGTGATGATGATTTCCGACATGCGGCCGGCAAGACGCTTGCCGGTGCGGATGTAGAAGGGAACGCCGGCCCAGCGCCAGTTGCCGATCTCGGCCTTGATGGCGACGAAGGTCTCGGTGTTGGAAACGCCGCCTTCCAGCTCGTCGAGATAGCCCTTGACCGGGCCGCCAGCCGACGCGCCGGCACGATATTGGCCACGTACGGTCGCGTGCTCGACATTCGAGGCGTCGATCGGCTTCAGGGCGCGCAGCACCTTCAGCTTCTCGTCGCGTACGGCTTCCTGGTCCATCGAAGACGGAATTTCCATCGCCACCAGGCAGACGAGCTGCATGATGTGGTTCTGAACCATGTCGCGCAGAGCACCGGCCGTGTCGTAATAACCGGCGCGACCTTCGAGACCGACGGATTCGGCAACGGTGATCTGCACGTGGTCGATGTGGTTGGCGTTCCACAGCGGCTCATAGAGCGCGTTGGCGAAACGCAGCGCCATCAGGTTCTGGACGGTTTCCTTGCCGAGGTAATGGTCGATGCGGAAGATCTGCTCTTCCTTGAAGACCTTGCCGATCGTGTCGTTGAGCTCGAGCGCCGAGGCGAGGTCGCGGCCGATCGGCTTTTCGACGACGATGCGCGTCTGCTTGGTGATCAGCTTGTGGTCGCGGATCTTCTCCGAGATATCGCCGAAAATGCCCGGGGCGACGGCGAGGTAGAAGGCGCGGACGCGGTCCTTGCCGTCGTCGAGCAGCTTCTTCAGCTTGTCCCAGCCGGCATCGGACTTGGCATCGACGGGAACGTAGAACAGCCGGGCGAGGAATTTTTCGACTTCCTCGTCCTTGTACTCGCCCTTCTTCAGATGCTCCTTGAGGGCCGCCTGGGCGAAGTTGCGGTACTCTTCGTTGGACAGCGCGCTGCGCGAAGCGCCGATGATGCGGGTCGGCTCGGTGAACTGGCCCTCGATCTGACGGTGGTAGAGGGCCGGCAGCAGCTTGCGTTCGGCAAGGTCGCCACTGCCGCCGAATACGACGTAGTCAAAGGGTTCAACGGGGATGATTTGGCTGCTCATGAGGAATCTCTCAATCAGACTGGGGTGGCGCCTTTTTAATCTAATCGATTTAAAAAGGCCAGTGTGCGTTGCAAGGAATCTCTACTCTGCTTGTAAAACGAATTGTGATCGGCGCAACGCAAAAGGTCAAAACCTGTCGCGCAGCGCAAACCACGTCAGTGCGAGGAACAGGAGCGGTGACCGGAAACGGCCGCCGCCGGGGAAGGCGGGAATGTCGAGGGCGCGGAACAGATCGAGGTCGGACGAGCCGCCGAGAACCATGTCGGCGTAGAGCTTGCCGCAGTAGTTCGCCAGCATCACGCCATGGCCGGAATAGCCGCCGATCGAGGTGACGCCCGGCATCACCTCGCGCACAAACGGCTGGCGCGTCGTGGTGATGCCGACCGAACCGCCCCAGGCATGGCTGATCTCGATGTCCTTCAGCGCCGGATAGATCTCGGCGATCTGACGTCCGATATGCTGCTTGATGTCGCGCGGATTGTCGGCGGTATAGGCCTCGCGCCCGCCGAACAGCAGCCGTCCGTCCTTCGACTTGCGGAAGTAGCGCACCACGAAGCGCGAATCCGCCACCGCTTCGCCGCCGGGGATGACGGCCGGAAAATCGTCGAGCGGCACCGTGGCGCCGATGAAGGAGCGCAGCGGCATGACATGGCCGGACGTGACCGGCTCCAGATTGCCGATATAGCCGTTGCAGGCGATCAGCACGCGGTCGGCCGTGATGGTGCCGGATGCCGTGTCGACGAGCGTCTTGCCGCCGGACTGGCGGATGGCCGTGGCCCGGGTCATCTCGAAGATCGCCGCACCTGCCGCCTGCGCGACGCGGGCCAGTCCGATCATCAGCTTCAGCGGATGGATATGGCCGGTGCCGGTATCGCGCACGCCGCAGAAAAAGCGGTTCGAGCCCATCCGTTCCCGTGTCTCCGCCTCGTCCATGAAGCGGATATGCGGGTAGTCGTAGCGGGAGGCTGCGATCTCGGCATTGGCGATATAGGCGTTCCGGTAGCTCCGCTTGTGAGCGACGTTCATCTGTCCCGGCATGTAGTCGATCTCGATGCCGTGGCTTGCTGCGAAATCCAGCAGGTTGTGCTTGGCCCGCTCGGCAAGGTCGAACAGGGCCTTCGACCGCTCGTAACCGAGGCTTTCCTCCAGCTCTTCCGGCCACCAGCGCTGGCCGGTGCTAAGCTGGCCACCATTGCGGCCAGACGCCCCGTCGCCGAACCGCTCCGCCTCGATCAGCACGACGTTCACGCCCGCCTTGGCAAGATTATAGGCGGCCTGGAGTCCCGTATAGCCGCCGCCGATGATGGCGACGTCGGCGCTGCGCGAGCCGTCTAGAGAAGGGTAGGTCGGTCGCTCGCCGGCCGTCGCCTGATACCAGGACAGGCCGGGAGCGATAGGGCTTTGCCACGTGTCGGATAATGCCATCAGCAGCGTCTCGTCCTAAACGTTGAGCAGCAGGAACTCGCGTTCCCACGGGCTGATCACCTGCATGAAGGTCTCGAACTCTCCGCGCTTGACGCCGGCGTAGAGCCCGATGAACTCACGACCGAACACCTCCTCGAAGGCGGGCTCGTTTTCCAGCAGTGCAATGGCTTCGAGCAGGCCGCGCGGCAGGTCGATCGATCCCTCGTTCGCCGAATCTTCGGTCGGTGCGGTCGGCTCGATTTCCCGCGTGATGCCGAGGAGGCCCGAGGCGAGCGATGCCGCCAGCGCCAGGTAGGGGTTGGCATCCGAACTCGGCAGCCGGTTCTCGACGCGCCGCGCCTGCGGGTCGGAGACCGGAACGCGAAACGCCGTGGTGCGGTTGTCGTAGCCCCAGGCGTTGTTGACCGGGCAGGACATGTTGGGCATCAGCCGGCGATAGGAATTGACGTAGGGCGCCAGCATGGACAGCGCGCTCGGCACGTATTTCTGCATGCCACCGATGAAGTGGAAGAACTCCTTCGAAGGCGAGCCGTCTTCGTTGGAGAAGACGTTGCGGCCGGTCTTTTCATGTACGATCGACTGGTGAATGTGCATGGCCGAACCGGGCTGTGCCTGCATCGGCTTGGCCATGAAGGTGGCATAGATGTTGTGCTTCAGCGCCGCTTCGCGGATCGTCCGCTTGAACATGAACACCTGGTCGGCAAGCTCGATCGGATCGCCATGGCGCAGGTTGATTTCCAGCTGTGCCGGGCCTTCCTCGTGGATCAGCGTGTCGATCTCAAGACCCTGCTTTTCGGAGAAATGATAGATATCGTCGATCAACTCGTCGAATTCGTTGATGCCGGCAATCGAGTATCCCTGGCCGGCAAGGATCGTGCGGCCGGACCGGCCCTTCGGCGGATGCAGCGGATAGTCGGGGTCGTCGTTCTTGGCGACAAGGTAGAATTCGATTTCCGGGGCCACCACGGCCTTCCAGCCGCGCGCCTCGTAGAGAGCCATCACCCGCTTCAACAGGTTGCGCGGCGTGTAGGAGACCTGCTGGCCGTCGGAATCGACGATGTCGCAGATGACCTGCGCCGTCGGGTCGCTTTCCCACGGCACGACTGAAAGCGTCGAGAGATCCGGCACCAGCTTCAGGTCGCTGTCGCGCGGCTCGTAGCGGAAGCTCTCGGTTTCCTCCGGATATTCGCCCGAGATCGTGTGGCGGTAGATCGCCGATGGCAGCGCCAGCGATGTGTTCGACGTGAACTTCGAGGCCGGCATCATCTTGCCGCGCGGCACGCCGGCAAGGTCGGGCGTGATGCACTCGATATCCTCGATGCCGCGCACCCGCAGCCACTGCACCGCTTCCTTCCAGTCGGACACGCCGCGCGCCGAACGCAGGCTCGGCGGAACGCTCTTGGATTTGGAGACGGGCTTGGCGGGTTTGAGCAGGCTCTTTTTGGATGGCATGAAACACCGGGTTCGCGTTGATCTAAGGCGACATCATAACGGCAGTTTGCTAATTGGCGAGTGACAACCTGCCGTGTTTTCAGCAATTGGCAAGTCGGAGGCCGGCTCCGAAGCCATAAACCGGTGCACAGGAAGGAATTGAGAGTGGATCGCAAATGTGATGTCGTCGTCATCGGCGCAGGCGCTGCCGGGATGATGTGCGCGCTGCGCGCCGGAAAGCGCGGACGCTCCGTGATCGTGCTCGACCACGCCGCCGCGCCGGGCGAGAAGATCAGGATCTCCGGCGGCGGCCGCTGCAACTTCACCAATATCCACACGACGCCGAAGAACTTCCTCTCCGCCAATCCGCATTTCGCCAAGTCGGCGCTGGCGCG
>CAZZZI010000084.1:6111-18668 GCA_964658415.1 uncultured Sphingomonas sp.
TCCAGGACTGGAAGATCAAGCCGGCCGGATCGGAAGGCTATCGTACCGCCGAAGTGACGCTGGGCGGCGTCGATACCAAGGCGCTGGATTCGCGGACTATGCAGGCAAAGACCGTCCCCGGCCTGTTCTTCATCGGCGAATGCGTCGATGTGACCGGCTGGCTCGGCGGCTACAATTTCCAGTGGGCCTGGGCTTCCGGCCATGTGGCGGGCGAAGCGGCGTGAGCTTAATTAGCCGGAAGTCACATTCAAGACTTGTTAACGGCCATGCAGCATGATGCACTCTACCGGTGGTGAGGGCCTGGCTAATATTAGTGGTTGCCGGCTGGGCGCATAAGCGGTTATCGTGTCAGTGTCGAAATGGGGTATGTGCTCATGAATAAGACATCGCATCGCGCTCGCGCCATCGCCATCGCAGAGACCAGCGATAGTGCAAGGCTTGTCGTCTTCCGGCTGGGCATGCTCGCCACGGGTGCGACCGCGGCCCTCCTAGCACTTCTCCTGGCCCGCGCGATCTGACCCATACCATCACAGTTTGCGGTCAAGGCGCTATTTCCGACCGAGATCTGCGGTGCACACGGGATACGATTGTTAGCGGTATCTGATATTAGTTCACTAACGTTCTTTATCCGAATATTAACAGATCCTAGGCAGAATTCATCCAGTTAAGGGCGTTTCCCATTGACTGGAAACGACGCAATGACTGCCGCCCGCCATTTGCGGGACCCTGCCTGTTATATGAAAAAATTCAGGGAATACTCGCCGTTGGTGCCTGCGCCGACGATCGGGTTGGCGTGGGGAGGCAAAGCCCGGATGTTGATTGATAAAGTTCTGTCGCGTTTCAAGATCAAGACAAAAGTCCTGCTGTTTGTACTGCCTTTCGTCATCAGCATTTCGGCCGTCGGGCTGACGGGCCTGTACGCCTCCGGCCTGCTGCAAGGCCGCATGGAAATATCCAACAGCGTGCTGCAGTCGCTGACCGGCTTCAAGAATCTCTACAGCTCCATGGACGACTTCCTGCGCATCACCAACGAAGAAGCGCGCGACAAGCTGTATGCCGACGTCAAGTCGCAGCAGGCGGTTCTGGGCGCGACGCTCGAACAGGTGGGCGCGGGCGCGCAAGGGCATGACGAACTGGCCGATGCCACGACGAAAACCGCCGAGATCGGCAATGTCGTCGGCAAGCTCTGGACTCTGCACGAGCAGGAACTCGCCGCCCGCAAGTCGGTGGACGATGCCCAGCGCGTGCTGATCGGCACCCGCTTCAACGTCAACTTCCAGGCCCAGCAGTTGCAGGACGCGATGCGCAGCGACGAGGCCGATGCCACCGCCACGCTCCGCTCGGCTGATCGTCTCCTCAAGGGCGGCGATGCGCTGGTCAGCGTCACGGACGAATTCACCAAGGCTGCCACGCCGGCCGACAAGCTCAAGGCGGTCAAGGACCGCTTGCCCGATATCGCCAAGGCGCAGCGTTCGATCGAGCTCGCCATCCCGCAGAACCAGAAGAGCATGGTCACGTCGCTGGCCGGCACGATCAAGGACCTGACGACCCTGGTCAACGGCGTCGACGTTTCCGCTGCCACGGATCAGACCGTGACCGATGTCGGCCGCCTGCTGTCCCGCTTTCGCCAGATGTCGACCTACACGCAGCTCGCCGCCACCCAGATGATGCGCAAGGCAACCACGACCTTCGTCGATATCGACACCCGCATCGTCCAGACGAATTCCGTGCTTGAAGACATCCGTCACCTCGAGGCTTCGATCTATTCGCTGCAGCTCGTGCTCGGCGAATTCCTCGCCAACACCAACAAGGACAATCTCGTTCGGCTTCGTCAGGAAATAGCCAAGCTTGGCACGGACATGAACACGCTCGACCAGAGCGCCAAGGGCATGGATCTTGCCACTGACATCGACGCGGCAATCGTTCCGGTGCTCACCTCGATGGACAGCGACGGCGGCAAGCTGGTCGACATCATCGGCCAGCGCGTCGTCGAATATGCCAACGCCCGCCAGCAGCTCGACCAGATCTGGGGCCAGCTGACCGCCTTTGCCCAGACCCAGAAGCAGAGCGCCGGCGCTGAGCGCGAGCAGGCCAACTCCATCTCGGTGCTGGCAACCGCACTCGGCATCGTCCTGTCGATTGCCGGCGGGATTGCGCTGGTGCTGACGCTGCAGCGCCCGATCGGCCAGATTACGGCCGCCATGCGCCGCATCGCCGAGGGCAGGCTCGAAACTGCCATTTCTGGCGAACAGCGCCACGACGAAATCGGCGACATTGCCCGGGCGCTCGGCATCTTCAAGGAAAATGCGATCGCCAAGATCCGCATCGAGGAGCAGAGCGACGAGGAGCGGGCTGCCGCCGATCACGAGCGCCAGCGCAACGACGCCGAGAAGCGCGAACTCGACGGCCAGATCGACTTTGCCGTCACCGCCCTTGCCAACGGTCTCGGACGGCTCGCCCAAGGCGATATCTCCGCAACCATCGAAACCCCGTTCATCGGCCGTCTCGAACAGTTGCGGCAGGACTTCAATTCGTCGATGGTGCGGCTGCAGCAGACGCTCAGCCAGGTCCGCGACAATGTCGAGCTGATCCAGAACAACGGCAACCAGATGGCGCACTCCGCCGAGGACCTGGCAAAGCGCACGGAGCAGCAGGCAGCCTCGCTCGAGGAAACGGCAGCGGCGGTGGAGGAGATCACCGTCACCGTGCGCTCGTCCGCCGATCGTGCCAAGGATGCCGATGTCATCGTCCGCGAAGCCAAGCGCAGTGCCGACGACAGTTCCGTCGTCGTCAACAACGCCATCGATGCCATGTCGCGCATCGAGGACGCCTCCCAGAAGATCGAGCAGATCATCGGCGTCATCGACGAGATCGCGTTCCAGACCAACCTTCTGGCCCTCAACGCAGGCATCGAGGCGGCGAGAGCCGGCGAGGCGGGCAAGGGCTTTGCGGTTGTTGCCATGGAAGTCCGCGAGCTGGCCCAACGCTCGGCCGCAGCAGCGCAGGAGATCAAGACGCTGATCAACAAGTCGACCCAGGAGGTCAATGCGGGTTCGCAGTTCGTCCAGCAGACCGGCACCGTCCTCTCCCAGATCAGCACGCAGATCGTCACCATCAGCCAGCACGTCGAAATGATCGCCCGCGCCAGCCACGACCAGTCGAACGCCCTGCAGTCGGTCAATTCCACCGTCAACCAGATGGATCAGATGACCCAGCAGAATGCAGCCATGGTCGAGGAGACATCGGCCGCCAGCCGCGAACTGGCCACCGAGGCGGATTCGCTGATGCACCTGATCCGGCAGTTCAAGATCGAAGCCGATACCGGCCGCGGCTATTCCCGCGCGGCCTGATCGTCTCTTTGATCAAAGGACCTATCGATGAGGGGCCGGGAGGATGACTCCCGGCCCCTCGTTTTTGCGCTTCGCGTCCGCAGCACGCGCATGGCGGATTTGCGCGGCGGCAGCTGCACGGCGCTTGCCAAGCGCAACCGCATATCCTTATTGGTGAGTGAGGGGGATGATTTCCCGCTATTGGGGAGGCGCAATAGAAAGCGCAGTACGGCTGATCGTTTCCGCTTGTAGCCCGCTCGAAACCTTTCTACTCTGGTTGAAAAAACAGAGGGTTGGGTATTGCCGCAATGCCCGTGAACGGAACAGGAGAGAAAATGAAAGCCATTATCGCACGCCTGGCTGCGACCGCGTTGGCGGTGGTGGGCCTGGCCGCCTCGGCTCACGCCGCAGACCGGGTCGTGAATGTCTATAACTGGTCGGATTACATCGACAATTCCATCCTGACCGATTTCACCAAGGAAACCGGCATCAAGGTCGTCTATGACGTCTATGATTCCAACGAGACGCTGGAAGCCAAGCTGCTGGCCGGCGGCACCGGCTACGACGTCGTCGTGCCGACGGCAACCTTCCTGCAGCGCCAGATCGCTGCCGGCGTCTATCAGAAGCTCGACAAGTCGAAGATCCCGAACCTTTCCAACATGTGGTCCGAGATCACCGATCGCGCCCAGAAATACGATCCGGGCAACGACTATGCCGTCGACTACATGTGGGGCACGACCGGGATCGGCTACAACATCGACAAGATGAAGGAGATCCTCGGCACCGACGAACGGCCCAACTGGGACGTCCTGTTGAAGCCTGAAATCGCTGCCAAGTTCAAGGATTGCGGCATCTACATGCTGGATTCGCCCTCCGACGTACTGCCCTCGGTGCTGGCCTATCTCGGCCTCAACCCGGATAGCCGCGACCCGGCCGATCTGAAGAAGGCGCAGGACATCCTGACGGCGGTGCGGCCCTATATCCGCAAGTTCGATTCGTCCAACTACATCTCCGCGCTTGCCCAGGGAGACATCTGCCTCGTGCTCGGCTATTCCGGCGACATCTTCCAGGCCCGCAGCCGTGCGGAAGAGGCCAAGAACAACGTCAAGATCGGCTACTCCATCCCCTCGCAGGGCGCCCAGATGTGGTTCGACATGATGGCCATCCCGAAGGACGCGCCGCACCCGGCCGAAGCGCTTGAATTCATCAACTATCTGATGAAGCCTGAAGTCATCGCCAAGGCATCGAACTTCATCTTCTACGCCAACGGCAACAAGGCCTCGCAGGCCTTCGTCGACAAGGCGATCATGGACGATCCGGTCATCTATCCGCCGGACGACATGATGAAGAAGCTCTTCACCACGACGCCCTACGACAACAAGATCCAGAAAACCGTGACACGGCTCTGGACCACGGTCGTGACCGGCCAGTAACCGACAGCAACGGGCCCGGACCTTTCAAAGTCCGGGCCTTTTCATGGGACGCGCCCGTGGGGGACGCCGTCACGCATTTCGGGGAACATTGATGAAGTCTCTCGGCAATATCCGTCGCTCTTTTGCCCCCTGGACCGATCCCACGGCAAAGCCGTTCATTTCGATGCGCAACGTCACCAAGAAATTCGGTGATTTCACTGCCGTCGACAATCTGTCGCTGGATATCTACCACCGGGAATTCTTCGCCCTGCTCGGCGCATCGGGCTGCGGCAAGTCGACGTTGCTGCGGATGCTTGCCGGGTTCGAACAGCCGACATCTGGCGAGATCATCCTCGATGGCCAGGATCTCGCCGGTACGCCGCCCTATCGCCGGCCGGTCAACATGATGTTCCAGTCCTACGCCCTGTTTCCGCACATGACGGTCGAAAAGAACATCGCCTTCGGCCTGCGCCAGGATGGGATGAGCAAGGCTGCCATCACCGAGCGCGTCGCGCAGATGCTGAAGATGGTGAAGCTCGAGCAGTTCGCGACCCGCAAGCCCAATCAGCTCTCCGGCGGCCAGCGCCAGCGCGTCGCGCTCGCCCGCTCGCTCGCCAAGCAGCCGAAGGTGCTGCTCCTCGACGAGCCGCTCGGCGCGCTCGACAAGAAGCTGCGCGAGGAAACCCAGTTCGAGCTGATGGACCTGCAGCAGAGCCTTGGCCTCACCTTCGTCGTCGTCACCCACGACCAGGAGGAGGCGATGACCATGGCAGACCGGATTGCCGTGATGAGTGCTGGCAAGGTGGCGCAGGTGGCGACGCCGGCGGAAATCTACGAGGCGCCGAACTCCCGTTTCGTCGCCGGCTTCATCGGCGACGTCAATATTCTGGACGGCAACGTCGTCTCCGCGCAGCCGGGTCTGGCCGAGATCGCGGTCGACAATGCCTTCACGCTGCGCACGGCGACCGCCGATGCGCCCGCCGTCGGCAGTCGCGCCGGCTTTGCCATCCGGCCCGAAAAACTCCGCGTCACCCGCAACCCGCCGGCAAACGCCACGGTCAATGCGGCCCAGGGCGAAATCTGGGATATCGCCTATCTCGGCGACATGACGGTGTTTAATGTCAAGCTGCAGGGCGGGCAGATCGTCAAGGCGTCGTCTCTCAATGCGGTGCGCTCCGTCGAGGATCCGTTCGGCTACGACCAGCAGGTCTGGGTGTCCTTCGATGAAAATGCCGGCGTGCTGCTGAAGGATTGAGATCATGGGAACGCTCGGCTCCGCCCTTTACCGCCGCCTCGTGATCATCATCCCCTATCTGTGGCTGCTGATCTTCTTCCTGGCGCCGTTCTTCATCGTCTTCCGCATGTCGCTGTCGACCTCGGCGACGGCGATGCCGCCCTACACGCCGGTGTTTTCGACATCCGACGGTATCAGCGGCTTCATCGCCAATGTCAGGCAGCTGTCCTTCGACAACTACGTCTGGCTGACCGGCGATCCCTTGTATTTCAAGGCCTATGTCTCGAGCGTCACCATCGCCGCCATTTCGACGTTCCTGACGCTGCTGATCGCCTATCCGCTGGCCTATGGCATGGCGCACGCGCCGCGCTCCATCCGGCCGACGCTGCTGATGCTGGTCATCCTGCCGTTCTGGACGAGCTTCCTGATCCGCGTCTATGCCTGGATCGCGATCCTGAAACCGGAAGGCCTTTTGAACCAGGTGCTGCTCTCCCTCGGTCTCATCCACGAGCCGCTCATCATTCTCAACACCAATACCGCCGTCTATATCGGCATCGTCTATTCCTACCTGCCGTTCATGGTGCTGCCGCTCTATTCCGCGCTGGAAAAGCTGGACAACACGCTGATCGAGGCGGCGCAGGACCTCGGTTGTCCGCCGATAACAGCCTTCTGGCGCGTCACCTTTCCGCTCTCGCTGCCCGGTATCATCGCCGGCTGCATGCTCGTCTTCATCCCGGCGGTGGGCGAATTCGTCATCCCCGACCTGCTCGGCGGGTCGCAGACGCTGATGATCGGCAAGACGCTGTGGAACGAGTTCAACGCCAACCGCGACTGGCCGGTCTCCTCCGCCGTGGCGACGATCCTGTTGCTGATCCTCGTCGTGCCGATCGTGTTCTTCCAGAATATCCAGGCGAAAGCCGACGAGCAGGGGCGATAGACGATGGTCAAATGGTCCCGCTTCAATATCGTATCCGTCGTTCTCGGTTTCGCGTTCCTCTACCTGCCGATCGCGCTGCTGGTCGTCTTCTCGTTCAACGAGTCCAAGCTGGTGACGATCTGGACCGGCTTTTCGGTCAAATGGTATGTCCAGCTGATGCAGAACCAGGCGCTTCTCGACGCCGCCTGGGTGACGGTGCGGGTGGGGTTGCTGTCGGCGACGCTGGCGACGGTGCTCGGCACGCTCGCGGCATTTTCGCTGGTGCGCTACACGCGCTTTCGGGGCCGCATGCTGTTTTCCGGCATGGTCTATGCGCCGCTGGTCATGCCCGATGTCATCACCGGCCTGTCGCTGCTGCTGCTGTTCGTTGCCATCGGCTTCGATCGCGGGTTCTGGACGATCACCCTTGCCCATACGACGCTGACGATGTGCTTCGTCGCCGTCGTCGTCCAGTCGAGGCTCATAAGCTTCGACAAATCGATCGAGGAAGCCGCCCTCGATCTCGGCGCCACGCCGCTGACAACCTTCCTGGAAATCACCCTGCCGATCATTTCCCCGGCAGTCTTTTCCGGCTGGATCCTGGCCTTCACGCTGTCCCTCGATGACCTCGTCATCGCCAGCTTCACCTCAGGCCCCGGTGCAACGACGCTGCCGATGAAGATCTACAGCCAGGTGCGGCTGGGCGTCACGCCTGAGATCAATGCCGTCTGCACCATCCTTATAGCCATCGTGGCCATCGGCGTCATCTGCGCCTCGATCGTCACGAAACGACGCGAAATCCAGCGCCAGCGCGACGAGCACGCCGCCAACGCGGCGTGATCACGGCTGCGGCGCGGCTGGCTGTAGAGGCGAAACGGGTGAAATGATCGCGTCCGGCCACGTGCCGCCGATGAAGAACGGCAGCGGCGGCAGGTCGGTCCCGTCAGCCGCGTCGGTGGGACCCAGTACGCCCGAAAGCGCAAGCGAATTGCTGCGGAACGGCACGATGCCGGATAGCGAAAAGGTCTCGTTGCGTCCGACGACCCGGGCGTTCTGCACGTCCACCGATCCCTTGGCAAAGCTCGCATCCATGTCGATGCTCTGGAAGTCGAAGGTCGAATCCGCGACGTCGCTCAGCCGGAAGAACTTGTTCTGGGCAGCAAGGGCGCGGAATGTCGAGACGTTGAACTGGCGGAAGGATCCCGCCTTCGACCAGTAGCGCATCTTGCCGGCGACATCGCCGAGATCGGCGGCCCAGATGGGCTTGTTGGTGGCGAGCGACAGGTCGAGCGAGCCGTTGGCCAGCGGCAGCGGGCCCTGAAGCTTGAGGCGGGTGAAAAGGCTGGCAAAGTCGGCATCGCGAATGGAGATCTGCAGTTTCCCGCCGCCGTCGAAGTTGCGTTCGGTCACTTCGAGATGGGCGGTCAGATCGCCGCCTTCGAAACCGCTGTCGCCGATATCGAACTTGGCCGTGCCACCCGCCACCAGCAACCCGGCGCCGATATTGTCGAACTGGAACGGCCCGAGCACCGCGTTCTTTGCCGACAGCCTGAGGTCGAGATCCAGCCGCTGGAGCGGGTTGCCGTTCAAGATCGTATCGATGGCCGTGCTCGCGGCAAGGCGCATCGAAAAGGCGGCGAGAAACGGGTTGAGGTTCATCTTGTCGAAGGCCAGCGTGCCGGAAATCCTCGGCTTGCCGGCTGCGGTATAGCCGTAGTCCATGACGCCGGATGCCGCCGCATCGTTGAGCACGAAGTTCAGGTTGTTGAAACGGATGCCGTTGTGAACGGTCAGGACGTCGGCATTCATCGACAGGTTCTTGAGCGTCGCGCTACCGGGCAGGCGTTCGCCGCTCCAGGTCAGGAAGGACGGCATGTCGGGGATCGTGAGATCGAGATTTCCGGCAAGCGCGGAGAAATCCGACATGTTGGTGATGCCGGTAAAGGTCCCGCGGATCAGCGGCGAAGAGAATGTCGTCTTGGCATCGACGTTCTTGCCGGCAAACAGCAGCAGCGGCTGTTCCGAGGAGAAGTCGACCTTGATGTCCTGGCCGTTGAGACGGGCGAGCAGGACGGCGCTCATCGGCTTCGACAGCCTGGGCCAGGAAATGTCGGCATTCACCCCGTCGAGGCGGAACAGCCTGCCGGTCTTGTCGTCGGTCAGCTCCACGACGCCGTCCTCGACCGTGACGCCGCCGATCTTGGCATCCTGCGATGTCGAGATCACGGTGCTGCCGGTCGGAGATCGCTCGACCCGATCGATGGCCTTGCCGAGCAGTCCGGCATTGGTCCAGTCGATCAGTCCGGTATCGTCGCGGCGCACGTAGACGGTCGGCCGGACGAAGTGGAATTCATGAAAATCGGTCTTTCCGCGCAGCGCCGCCAGCAGCGAAAAATCGGCTGAAAGGCTGTCGACATGGCCGAGCACCTTGCCGCCGGCCGAACGTTCGCGAATGGTCACCTGGTTGAGCGTGACTCGTGCCGTTGGCCAGAAGTCGATCGCGGGCGCACCCTCGATCTCGGCTCGATATCCTGTCCACCGCGACAGCGCATCCTCTATCCCGGATCGTACGAGGCCGCTGGAAATGAGGAAGGGCGCCGTGGCCCGAAAGACGACGGAAACGATGATGATCGTCAGGACGACGATGCCGGTCGTCCGCGCGACGGCAGGCAGCCAGCGTTTCATAGACCGCAGGGCAGGCCGCCCCTTCTTGTTCCCTGACGCCGTCATGATGATGCAGAAACTTTCAAACCGTTGCGCATGATTTTGGCTGCGTTCGGCGGATATAGGAAATGCGGGTCATATGCAAACGTCGCATCCTGACACGCCGCCAGACGTCTATATTTATATTGCTCGGGAGCGTGGTAAAGAGGACGGAGCGGGAGAGATGGCAATGCCGGACGAACAACCCTTATGGTCGCTATCGGAGTCTGAGCGACTGATGACGCCGATGTTTGCCTTCATGCAGCGTTGCAACGCCCGGCATGGCCTGGACCTCCGGGATTTTCCAAGCCTGCATGCCTGGTCGATCGACGATCGGGAAGGCTTCTGGACCGCCGTCTGGGATTTCTGCGGCATCAAGGGCCTCAAGGGCGAGCGGGCGCTGGTCGACGGCGACGACATGCTCGAAGCGCGGTTCTTTCCCGACACCACATTGAATTTCGCAGAGAACCTGCTGACGAAACGCGGCTCCGGCGACGCCCTGATCTTTCGCGGCGAAGACAAGGCGAGGGACCGCTGGTCCTGGGACAGGCTGGCGGCCGAAGTCTCGCGCCTGCAGCAGGCCTATCGCGCCATGGGCATCGGCATGGGTGACCGCATCGCGGCGATGATGCCGAACATGCCGGAAACCATCGCCTGCATGCTGGCCGCCGCCTCGATCGGTGCCATCTGGTCGTCCTGCTCCCCCGACTTCGGCGAGCAGGGCGTGATGGATCGGTTCGGCCAGATCGAGCCGAAACTGTTCATCGCCTGCAGCGGCTACTGGTACAATGGCAAGCACCAGGATGTCGCCGACAAGATCCGCTCCGTCACGCAGCGCCTCGCTGTTCCCGCCCTCATCGTCCCCTATGTCGGGGATGCGGAAGCCATCGCGGCGACGACGCCGGGCGCGTCGACACTGGACGCCTTCCTGGCGCCCTTCACGCCGGGGCCTGTCGAATACGTCGCTCTGCCCTTCGCCCACCCGCTGTTCATTCTGTTTTCGTCCGGCACGACCGGCGCGCCCAAATGCATCGTCCACTCGGCGGGCGGCACGCTGCTGCAACTGGTCAAGGAACACCGTCTGCATTGCGGCGTGGTGCCCGGCGATCGGGTGTTCTACTTCACCACCTGTGGCTGGATGATGTGGAACTGGCTGGCGGCCGTTCTTGCCGCCGGCGCAACGCTTTGCCTCTACGATGGCTCCCCCTTTGCCCCCGATGGCAACGTGCTGTTCGACTATGCGGCGGAAGAGCAGTTCGCCGTCTTTGGCACATCGGCAAAATATATAGATGCCGTGCGCAAGAGCGGATTGGTGCCGAAGACCTCCCACGATCTCACGCACCTGCGGCTGATGACCTCGACAGGCTCGCCGCTTTCGCCGGACGGTTTTTCCTTCGTCTACGAGGGCATCAAGGCGGATGTCCAGCTGGCGTCGATTTCCGGCGGTACGGATATCGTCTCGTGCTTCGTGCTGGGCAATCCCCTGCAGCCCGTCTGGCGCGGCGAAATCCAGGGGCCCGGCCTCGGTCTGGCCGTCGATGTCTGGAACGAGGAGGGGCGTCCGGTGCGGCAGGAGAAGGGCGAGCTGGTCTGCACCAGGGCCTTCCCGTCGATGCCCATCCTGTTCTGGAACGATCCCGGCCGAGTCAAATATCGGGCGGCCTATTTCGAGCGCTTCGACGGCGTCTGGTGCCACGGTGATTTCGCCGAATGGACCGGGCATGGCGGCATCGTCATCCATGGCCGCTCCGACGCGATCCTCAACCCCGGCGGTGTCCGCATCGGCACGGCGGAGATCTACAATCAGGTCGAGCAGATGGCCGAGGTGGCGGAAGCCCTGTGCATTGGTCAGGAGTGGCAGGACGACGTTCGCATCGTGCTGTTCGTGAGGCTTGCCACTGGCATCGCCCTGACCGACAACCTCGCCGGCGCGATCAAGGCGCGCATTCGAAGCGGTGCGACGCCGCGCCATGTGCCGGCGAAGATCGTCGCCGTGACCGATATCCCGCGCACCAAGTCCGGCAAGATCGTCGAGCTCGCCGTGCGGGAGGTCGTGCATGGCCGGGCTGTGCGCAACAAGGAGGCCCTGGCCAACCCGGACTGCCTGATACAGTTTGCCGATCTGGAGGCGCTGAAAGACTGACGGACGGATCCGCCGCAAGAGTAACGGGTGAGAGATCGCCGGGCGTCTTAAGATTGTCTTAGGGTGTAACGCTCAAGCTGCAATCAGTCGCGTTAGGTCTAATATTCGCCACGCGCAATCAACTGCGGAGACATCCAAAGGCCCCGGGTCTTACTCGTTCCGATTTACAGCATGACTAAGGGCGGCCCTCGGCCGCCCCTTTTTATGCAGTCCGTCAATCGGCCAATACGCGTGGCGAGGGGAAGGTGACTTCCACCAGCGTGCCCTCGTTCGGTGCCGAATGGATGGCAAACAGCGCCCGGTTGGCATCCACCATCGCCTTGGTCAGCGGCAGGCCGAGACCGGTGCCGTCGCCACGCTGGCGGGAGTTGGTCGCCACCTGGCGAAACGGCTTCATCGCCTGTTCGAGTTCCGTCCGCGTCATGCCGACCCCGGTGTCCCGGATGCGCAGCACGACGCTGCCATTTCCCTCGTAGGACGTGGAGACGACGATCTGGCCGCCCGATGGCGTGAAGCGGATGGCGTTGGAGAGGATGTTCAAGGCGATCTGCTTGATCGACCGGAGATCGGCGACGACATTCGGCACCGCCTGCGACAGGCCGGTGCGGATGATCACGCGCTGCCCGTTGGCCTGCGGCTGGACGATCGAAACGGCTTCGGCAATCGCCTCGTTGAGACCGACCGCCCCGAACTCCAGCTCCATCTCGCCGGCTTCGATCTTCGATATGTCGAGCAGATCGTTGACGATATCCAGCACATGGCGACCGGAGCGACCGATGTCGCCGGCATATTCGACATAGCGGGCATGGCCCATCGGCCC
>CAZZZI010000085.1:0-18599 GCA_964658415.1 uncultured Sphingomonas sp.
GCACCGAAGGTCAGCACCACGGCCATTTCGAGAAAGGCGCGGAAGAAGTCGCGAATGTTGTCGGCACCGTGTTCTGCAAAGCTCTCGGCGCAATCGCCGCCCTGCAGCAGGAAAGCGTTGCCTTCTGCGACATTGGCCAGATGCTTCTTCAGGCGACGCGCTTCACCGGCGAACACCAGCGGCGGATAGGTCGCAAGCTGCGCTTCCATCGCCGCAAGGGCGTCCTTATCCGGGTATTCCGGAACCTGGCTGATCGGCTTCTGTCGCCAGCTGCTGGGGGTCCAATTCTGTACCATCGTGCTCACCTGTTCTGCGCCCGGTCTCCGCCGGTTCTCCCGCTCGGTCGAAATAAGCGCGGCTTATATCCCTTTGCATCCGCCTTGCATAGCCGGGGTCATGCCGCCGGCCTTACGTGTTTCTTAACCGATTGCAAACCACGGCAATTGGCTGATTATTGATAAAGCTAAAGTATAACGCGCCCACACCCCGCGACGATGACAGCCGCGACGGATCGCCATGACGGCCAGGCTGCAAACAGGCTAGCGACGATGGGCATTCGGAATCTTTGGAACGACCGATCCGGCAATTTCGGGATCATGACGGCCCTGCTCCTCGTACCCCTGGTTGGCGCCGCCGGCCTCGCGGTGGATTTTGCCAACGCCCTGAATATCAGAAACCAGCTGTTTGCCGCCGCCGATGCTGCCGCTGTCGGCTCGCTTGCCGAAAAATCGCCAGGCGTCGCCGCCGCGCTTGCGATGGCCGGGAACGGAGCGGTCGCCGTCGCCCAGACCGACGCGAACACTCTTTTCTTCGGCCAGAACAGCGCAGCGCTCGCCAGCAGCAATGTCCAGGTCGCGATCTCGGTCACCAAGACCGGCAATACGCTGAATGCGAATGTCGCCTTTTCCGCAGCCGTGCCGACGACCTTCCTGCATATCCTCGGCCAGAACACCATTCCCATCGCCGGCACGGCAACGGCGCAGAACCAGACGCAGACCTATATGGATTTCTATATCCTGATCGACAACACGCCCTCGATGGGCGTCGGTGCGACGCCGCAGGATGTCGCCCTGCTGGAAAGCAGCACACCCGACAGCTGCGCCTTTGCCTGCCACGAGACCGGAGCGAACAAAGGCAACGACTATTACACCCTGGCGAAAAGCCTCAAGGGCTTCCAGATGCGCATCGACGTCGTTCGGGAAGCCACCCAGAGCCTGACCACGACAGCGACGACGCAGCGCGGTACGCCGGACCAGTATCGCATGGCCGTCTATACCTTCGGGGCGTCGGCAGAAACAGCCGGGCTGACCACGATCTCGCCCCTGACCTCGGATCTGGCCCAGGTGCAGACCTATACCAATGCCGTCGACCTGATGACTATTCCGCAGCAAAACTATAACCACGACGCCCAGACCAGTTTTGACGATGCCTTGACAAGCCTCAACGCGTCCATTCCCACACCCGGCAACGGCTATACCAGCAGCACGCCCCAGAAGACCCTGTTCTTCGTCACGGACGGCGTCGGCGACAGCATCAAACCCGTCGGGTGCACGGCACCACTGAACGGGAGCCGGTGCCAGGAGCCGATCGACACATCATTCTGCACGCCGCTGAAGAACCGTGGCGTCAAGATCGCCATTCTCTATACCACCTACCTGCCGTTGCCGAACAATCCCTGGTACATGCAGTGGATCTACCCGTTCCGCAACCAGATCCCGGCCAAGCTCCAGAGCTGCGCCTCGCCGGGCCTCTATTTCGAGGTCAGCCCGACCCAAGGCATCAGCGATGCCATGAATGCGCTCTTCATGCGGGTCGTGAACGGTTCCAGGCTGACAAGCTGACGACAGGTCGGCGAGAGAGGGCGACATTGCCCCCTCTCCTCCAGACTTCCGATCTCAGACGCGCACGCCGTTCTTGATGAGATAGCTCGGCGTGTACATCGTCACCAGCTCTTCGGATGCCGTCGGGTGGACGGCCATGGTGCGATCGAAATCGTCCTTGGTGCAGCCGGCCTTCAGCGTGATGCCCAGCAACTGCGCCATTTCGCCGGCGTCGTGGCCGAGGATATGGGCACCGACGACCTTGCGGTCGGCCGCGTTGACAATGAGCTTCATGATCGTCTTCTCGGCCCGACCGGACAGCGTCGCCTTCATCGGCCGGAACTGGGCCCGGTAGACCTCCAGCGAATCGTAGGTCTTGGCCGCTTCCTCTTCGCTGAGGCCGACGGTGCCGATTTCCGGCTGGGAGAAGACGGCGGTAGCGATCAGCTGGTGATCGGGACTTGTCGGGTTGTTCTTGTATTCCGTCTCGATGAAGCACATCGCCTCATGGATGGCGACCGGCGTCAGCTGCACCCGGTCGGTCACGTCCCCGAGCGCAAAGATGTTCGACACGGACGTGCGCGAAAAATCGTCGACGACGATCGCGCCGCGACCGTTGACCTCGACGCCGGCGGCTTCCAGCCCGAGCCCCTTGGTGTGCGGGTCGCGACCGAGCGCCAGCATGACGGTATCGACCGTCAGCGTGTCGCCCTGCCTGGTGCGGGCCTGCAGGCCCTCGGCCGTCTTGACGACTTCCTCGATGACGTCGTGGCAGCGGATCTTGATGCCCTTTTCGACCATCGCCTCGTGCAGGCCCTGCCGCATGTCGTTGTCGAAGCGCGACAGGATCTCGGCGCCGCGATAGATCAACGTCGTCTCGACGCCGAGGCCGTGGAAGATGTTGGCGAATTCGACGGCAATATAACCGCCGCCGGCAATCAGGATGGACTTCGGCAGGGTGGCCAGGTCGAAGGCTTCGTTCGAGGAGATGCAGAACTCGTGGCCCGGCAGGGACTCGTGAATGTTCGGCGTACCGCCGACGGCAATGATGATGCGCTCGGCAGTGAAGGTCTGGCCGGTCTTGGTCAGACGCACCGTGTGGGCATCGACGAGCTCTGCGCGGCTGTCGAAAATCTCGGCCTTGGCATTGTCGAGGCCCTTCCGGTACAGCCCTTCGAGACGGGCGATTTCCTTGTCCTTTGCCGCAATGAGTTTCTGCCAGTCGAAGGTGCTCTTGCCGACCGTCCAGCCGAAGCCTTCGGCATCCTCGAAATGCTCGTGGAACTGGGACGCATAGACGAACAGCTTCTTCGGCACGCAGCCCCGGATGACGCAGGTGCCGCCGTAACGATGCTCCTCGGCGATGCCGACCTTCTTGCCGAGCGAGGCAGCGACACGGGCGCTGCGTACGCCGCCGGAGCCCCCACCGATGACGAAGAGATCAAAATCGAATGACGGCATGGGAACTCCTGGAAATTGAAGGCCGGCGAACCGGCAAGGCTTGACCTGATATAGGAAGAGGATGGGGCAAAAGAAAAGCCCGGATCAACCGGGCTTTGGAATAGCAGATATGCGCAAGGATTACTGCTTTGGCGCAGCCGCCGGCTTTGCGGGCGTCTTGGCAGCCGGAGCCGGTGCAGCGTCGGCCACGGGCGGAGCGGCCGGCACCTTGACGATCTTTTCCAGCGCCTTGTTGCTCTGGTTGGCGAGATCGCGGGAAATGCCCTGACCCCAGATGTCGGCGGCCTTGTAGAGTTCGCGGGTGGCGATCGGGCCATCCTTCAGGAGCTTCTTGCCGGCTTCCGAATTGTAGAAATCCGCCATCGCCTTCAGTTCGTCCGTCGTGAAGGACTTGGCATAGGTGGCAGCGGCTTCCTTCTCGAGGTCGGAGCGGCGGGCAGCGAGCGCCAGCGCCTGCTGGTCGACCGTCGTGCTGATGGCTTCCTGGAAATTCGGGTTGGCCTGGATCATCGTGCTTTTCAGCTGTTCGGCCAGCGTCGGCAGGATGGAATCGAACTGATTGGTGATGCCGAGCGCGTTGATCGCGGCGCGCGCAGCCTTCATCTGTTCGTCGGAGATTTCCTGCGCGCTGACGGAACCGAACGCCATGCCGGAAAGAAGAACGGTTGCAGCGGCCAGGCGGCCGAAACCCGCTATTTTGATCATGTGTTCAATCTCCTGTATGATGCGCTTGAAGCGTGTGCGCGCCTGCCGGACCGGCAATGACCGCAAGCGTCGCCAAGTTGATAAAGAGCCCGTGTTCGACAACGCCGGGTATGGAATTCAGTGCGAATGACAGCGCCTCTGCATCAGCAATGCGGCCAAAAGATGCATCGAGGATGAGGTGACCGCCGTCGGTCGTGAAGGTCTGTCCGTCCGTCTGGCGCACCGTCAGCGCGCCGGAGAGGCCAAGCCTCGCCGCAGCCTTCTCGATCATGATCCGTGTCGAGGCGAGCCCGAACACATTGACCTCGATGGGCAGCGGGAAGGCACCCAGCGTCTCGACCAGCTTGCTCTCGTCGGCAATGACGATCATGCGGCCGGACGTGGCCGCAACGATCTTTTCGCGCAACAGCGCGCCGCCGCCGCCCTTGATCAGGCGCAGGCTGTGGTCGAGCTCGTCGGCGCCGTCGATGGTAAGGTCCAGCTCGGGGCGCTCGTCCAGCGATTTCAGCGGAACGCCCAGTTCCCTGCAGAGCCGTGCCGTGCGCTCAGATGTCGGGACGCCTTCGATCTTCAAGCCGCCGGCGACTTTCTCAGCGAGCAGCCTGACGAATTCCTCGGCGGTGGTGCCGGTGCCGATGCCAAGCCGCATGCCGCTCTCGACATAACCGAGAGCCACTTCCGCAGCCTTGATCTTCATTTCGCGGGCGTCCATGCGCCACGTGCTCCCACCGTTTCGATGGAGTGCTGTTTACACGGCTCGCCCGGCAAACGGAAGCCAAAATTCCGCGACGCGAAAGAATTGCGACGCTCTTTGGAGAGGCTCGAAGATGGTCTCGGGAGACGGTCGGCGTTGCAATGACGGAAGCGATCTTTTACTGGAAAGGCTCGTCTTTTCCCTGCCCTTCAACCAAGGCGGCATCGCTCGTGAAAACCCCCACCATTGTCTTCGACCTCGACGGAACGCTGATCGACACCGCGCCCGACCTCGTCACCAGCCTCAACCATACGATCGCCATCCTCGGCCTCGAACCGGTCGGCTATGACGACCTCACCTATCTCGTCGGCCATGGCGCCAAGATCATGATCGAGCGCGCCTGCAAGCTCGGCGGCTACGATCTGAAAGACGAGGCCTTTCCGCCGCTGATGGAACGCTTCGTCGCCTTCTACGGCCAGACCATGCCGGGCGACAGCAAGCCCTATCCCGGCCTGGTCGCAGCCCTCGAGCGCCTCAAGGGCGAAGGCTACGGCCTTGCCGTCTGCACCAACAAGCTGGAATCCCTCGCCGTCACGCTGCTGCAGAAGCTGCAGCTCGACCATTATTTCACGACGATCGTCGGCGGCGACACCTTCCCCGTCCGCAAGCCCGACGGCCAGCACATCCTCGGCACCATCGACAAGGCCGGCGGCGACGCGACACGGGCGATCATGGTCGGCGACAGCGTCAACGACATCCTCGCCGCCCGCAATGCCGCCGTCCCGTCGATTGCCGTGCCCTTCGGCTACTCGGATGTCGCCATCGAAACCCTGCAGCCCGACCACATCATCCAGCACTTCGACGAACTGACCCCGGAACTGGTGGCGACGCTTCTCGCCAAGCGCTGAGGCCAGCCGCAAAACAGAACAGGCGACCCGAGGGCCGCCTGTCATCATTGCTGGACGAAACACCTGCGATCAGATCTGCGCTTCGCGGACCTTGGTCGTGGCATCGAATGCCTTCTGCGTGTAGCTGTCGCGGTCGTAGACATCGTTGAAATAGCGCACGACGCCATCCTTGTCCGGCCATGCCGTGAAGTAGGCGATGTAGACCGGGAAGCGCTGCGGCACCGGAACGGCCTTGTTCTCGCCGGTGGCGATCTGCTTGGCGACATCGGCAACCGTCGTGTTCAATACGGCAGCCGCCATGGCGCGCGGGTCGGCCAGCCGGACGCAGCCGTGGCTGAGAGCGCGCATGTCCTTCTTGAAGAAGCTCTTCGACGGCGTGTCATGCATGTAGATGGCATGGCTGTTCGGGAACAGGATCTTCAGTTCGCCCAGCGCATTGTCGCTGCTCGGCGGCTGGCGCACGGCGATGTTCTTGGTCGATCCGTACCAGTCGACGCTGGACGATGCCACGGCGCGGCCGTTGACCTCGACCTGGTAGCCTGTCTTGTCGAGGTAGTTCGGGTCGGCCCTCAGCTTCGGCAGCATCTCGTTGACGATGATCGACTGCGGCACGCCCCAGTAGGGGTTGAACTCGACGGTCTGGATCTGGTTTTCGAAGAAGTTCGTCTGGTGCCCCTTGGCGCCAACGACGACGCGCATCGACAACGCTTCCTTGCTGTCGTTGTAGTAGTAGACCATGAAGGCCGGCTGGTTGATGAAGACGTAGCGCGGGCCGAGCTGGTCGGGCAGCCAGCGCAGCTGTTCCATGGCGATCGTCAGCTTGCGCAGCTTGTCGTCGCTTTTTTCGCCGACGATGGCGCGAACGGTCGACTGGCCGATGACGCCGTCGGCCGTCAGGCCCTTTTCCTTCTGGAACGCTTCGACCACCGATACCAGTTCAGGCGTGTATTGCGGCGTCTGCTGATAGGACGAAAAAACATCGGCATGGGACGTCGTCAGGGCATCGGAGCCCTTGACCTGGATACCCTTGACGATGTTGGCGATCTGCGGCGAGCTGTCGCCCGGCTTGATGATACCGGTCAGGTTGATGGCGACGCCGTTGGCATCGTTGGCGCTCTCGCCCTTCAGCCGGGCATACTCGGCCTTCAGCGCGTCGAACTGCGGGTTTTGCGGGCTGCGGCTGTTGAGGTAGGCGGTCACATCGGGGCTGAGCGACACGTTGCCGAGCACGGGCGACAGGTTGACGTCCTTGCGCTTGAAGTCGTGATAGCCCGACAGCTTGTTCGGATCGATACGGCCGCGCTGGTTGTCCTGCACGAAGGCCAGCACCTTGGCTGACAGCGCCAGTTCGAACTGCGTCAGGGCGCGATCGCGGTCGGCCGGATTGACGCTCCCCTCGTCGATGACAGGAACAGCGACCTTGTAGTCGTTGGGATCGAGACCGATGAGATCGGCCTGCGCCAGGACCGCCATGGCAGCCTTGGCCTTTTCGGAGACGACGTTGTCGGCAACCCAGACAAGCGGCTTCTTGCCATCGGCATAGTAGTCTTCCAGGGCCTTGGCGACATCGGCGGTCGCCGACACGCGGGCCTCGGTCAGATAGCGGCGCTGGGCGGCGGACGGATCGACGGCGACAGGTGCGGCCGAGACATCGGCGACGGCACCGGTGACGACAGGATCGGCAAACTTGCTGGTCGCGACGAGGCGCATCGGCTCGGGCTTGTAGGTGTAGTAGGTCGGCGAACTGACCTTCGGGGCCGGGCCGCTTGCAACCCCTTCCTTCGGCACCGGCGCCACTGGCATGCTCGGCGGAAGGATCTGATTGCTGTCTACCTGCTGCTGCGACCGACCCTTGCCGCCACGAATGAAATCCATCAGCGTCATGGCATGCGCAGACGTGCCAACGATCGTCAGGCCGCAGGAAAGGGCCAGGACGGATGCAGCTGCTTTCGTCAGAAATGTCGTTCTCAATTCAGTCCCCTGTCATGGGTGTGTCGGGCAGCCCGAGCTCATGTCAAATAATTCAGCGATACTAGAAGATCGGGCGGCGAATTGGAAGAAAACCACCCGGTCGGAACGACGCACGAAAACCAGTCTCTTGCATGGGATTCGGCCGCGTCGAACAGGCCGAAGTTCACACAAAATTATGAAATTATTGGTTAATTTTTTGTGGAATTTTACGTTGCAATTGAGGCGTAAAAATCGGCTCAAAAACATTGGCGGCAGGCGTGATATAAATAGCACGGGCTTTTCGGGGCAGATCCAGCCCGGTTCGCACAACCGGCGCAAGACTTTTCTTTGCTGTTTTCTTGGACGCGGATCGGCCTTATAACACGCCAGATTTTTCGAACGGAGCGGCAGCTCCACGGTCCCACGAAAGGCAGCAGAATGACTTCCACCCGCAAGGAAACCGATACGTTTGGCGCGATCGAGGTGGCCAGCGACCGGTACTGGGGCGCCCAGGCACAGCGCTCGCTCGGCAACTTCAAGATCGGCTGGGAAAAGCAGCCGCTATCGATCGTCCGCGCGCTGGGCATCGTCAAGCAGGCAGCCGCCCGCGCCAACATGGATCTCGGCGGCCTCGATGCCGATCTCGGTAAAGTGATCGTCGCCGCCGCCCAGGAAGTCATCGACGGCAAGCTCGATGCGCATTTCCCGCTGGTCGTCTGGCAGACCGGCTCCGGCACCCAGTCGAACATGAATGCCAACGAAGTGGTCTCCAACCGGGCGATCGAAATGCTCGGCGGCGAGATGGGCTCGAAGAAGCCCGTGCATCCGAACGACCACGTCAACATGAGCCAGTCGTCGAACGACACCTATCCGACAGCGATGCACGTTGCCTGCGCCGAGCAGATCGTCCATCACCTGCTGCCGGGCCTTCGCGACCTGCACGAGGCGCTCGAAGCCAAGGTCAAGGCCTTCGCCCACATCATCAAGATTGGCCGCACCCACACCCAGGACGCGACCCCGCTGACGCTCGGCCAGGAATTCTCGGGCTACGCAGCCCAGGTCGGCTCCGCCATCAAGCGCATCGAACTGACGCTGCCCGGCCTCTACGAACTCGCCCAGGGCGGCACCGCCGTCGGCACCGGCCTCAATGCGCCCATCGGCTTTGCCGAAAAGGTTGCCGAGGAAATCGCCGCGATCACCGGCCTGCCCTTCGTGACGGCGCCGAACAAGTTCGAGGCACTGGCTGCCCACGACGCGATGGTCTTTGCACATGGCGCCATCGCCGCTGCGGCGGCTGCGCTCTTCAAGATCGCCAACGACATCCGCTTCCTCGGCTCCGGCCCGCGCGCCGGCCTCGGCGAATTGTCGCTGCCGGAAAACGAGCCGGGTTCGTCGATCATGCCGGGCAAGGTCAACCCGACCCAGTCGGAAGCCCTCACCCAGGTCTGCGCCCACATCTTCGGCAACAATGCCGCCATCACCTTCGCCGGCAGCCAGGGCCACTTCGAGCTCAATGTCTACAACCCGATGATGGCCTACAATTTCCTGCAGTCCGTCCAGCTGCTCGGCGACGCAGCCGTGTCGTTCACGGACAATTGCGTCGTCGGTATCGAGGCGCGCGAGGACAATATCCGCAAGGGCGTCGAGAACTCGCTGATGCTCGTCACCGCGCTGAACGGCCGGCTCGGCTACGACGCCTGCGCCAAGATCGCCAAGACAGCCCACAAGAACGGAACCACGCTACGCGACGAAGCCGTCGGCGGCGGCTACCTCAGCAACGAGGAGTTCGATGCGCTGGTCCGCCCCGAAAACATGATCGGCCCGAAATAGCATCCGGCCCCGCCACCCCGGCCCCTTCGCCGGGGTGGCTACCACAACCAAAATAATACATTAGATTATAGAAATATTAATTTTCGGCTGAATTTCCTCTTCCGAAGAAGATAATCTGCGTTCATTCTTTCAATAATTACAAATAAAATCAAATACTTGATAGTATTCGGCAATTTTCGTTACTCATTTCTCGGAAGATTACCCTTAATCCTTTCAAAAGAAATTTAAGCTACATAAACCATAGTGAATCAAACCCTTAGGAGTTCGCCAATGAGCACGGTGGTTGCGTCCAAGCCGCAAATTCCCGACGTGGCAGGACAGATTATCTACGCCATGAGGGCGATGGGCGTAGCGCCGATACCGCGCAATTACGAACTTTTCTATGAGGCCTATATCGGTTCCAACCCGGCTTTGACCCGCGACCTCGCTGCCCTCGGCAGCAATGCGACGCAGGAAGAGGTCGACATCCTCGGCAGCCAGTACTTTGCCCACTCCACCCTCATCTACGACAACGCCCACTCGCGCATCATTGCCGAACTCGACGGTGTGCTGAAGACGCTCCGGCAGGAACAGACGTCGCTCGGCAGCTACAACAAGCTCCTCAGCGAAACCTTCAGCCGCATCAGCTCGAAAACCGCCAACAGCGCAGACCTGCTGCGCAACGCGATCGACATCCTGACGGAAGCCACCGGCGACACGATGGCGCGCGGTGAAAAGACCGTCGAAGATGTCACGCAGCGCTCGCAGGAGATGGATCAGGTCCGCAAGGAGCTCGACGAATACAAGCGCATTGCCAACACCGATTCCCTGACACGCCTCTCGAATCGCCGTGCCTTCGACGACCGTCTCGCCTCCGTCTTCGACAATGCGATGACCCGCTCGGTCACGGCACTGGTGCTCGCCGATATCGACAACTTCAAGAAGGTCAACGACAGCTTCGGCCATCCGGTCGGCGACAAGATTCTTGCCACCGTCGCCTCGGTCATCCGTGCCAATGTCCGCCGCGACGTGTTCGTGGCGCGCACCGGCGGCGAGGAATTTGCCCTGATCATCGATGGCAACACGGCGGAAGAGGTCATGTCGATCTGCGAGCGCATTCGGCGCACGCTGGAATCGACGCCGTTTCGAAACTCCCGCACCCGCGTCGACTACGGGCCGATCACGATGTCGCTCGGCATCTGCATGGCCTCCGAAGCCAAGGATCCCGGCGAACTCTACAGCAATGCCGACATCGCCCTCTACAAGGCCAAGAACTCCGGCCGCAACTGCTCGTCGCAATATCAGAACGGCATGCAGAAGGACTTCAGCAAAAGCTGGCTGATCTACAAGAGCTAGGAAAGCGCGGCGCGATCAATCGGCCGGGCCTGAGCATGGGTGGAGCCACCCGTCAGCGCGCGCCTTTCCTGTCCCGACTCAGGCCCTTTTCAGCCAGTTCGGCCTCGTAGTCCGCCATCAGCGCCGGAGCATTCTCGCCGAGTTCTCGCAGGTAGGTCCAGGTGAAGATGCCGGTGTCGTGCATGTCGTCGAAGCCGACGCGCACAGCGTAATTGCCGGTCGGCGCAATCGTCATGATGCCGACCTCGCGCTTGCCGGCAACGGTCACCTTCTGGCCGGGCCCGTGGCCCTGCACCTCGGCCGACGGCGACGCAACCCGCATCAATTCGGCCGAAATATCGAAACTGGCACCGTCGTTGAAGGTGACCAGCAGCCGCTGGCGATCCTTCGATACGCGCAATTCGGTCGGCCATATCTCGCTCATCATGCATCCTGCCCTTGTTCCAGGCCGCCAGAACTAGGCTGCGGCCGGACCGGGCGCAAGGTGCTTTTCTGCAGTATTGGCTTGACGCATCAAGCCCGTCGTCCCAGTTATGCTGTCATGACGGAGATAAGTTTGTGAACAGCATAGTCGGCCCCATCGCCCACGCCGCCCCGGTTGCGGCCAGTCCCACCTCGATGATGGACCCCTTCGGTCGGATGGTCAGCTACCTGCGCGTCTCCGTAACCGACCGTTGCGATTTCCGCTGCACCTATTGCATGGCGGAGAACATGACCTTCCTTCCGAAGAAGGATCTGCTGACGCTGGAAGAGCTGGACCGCCTCTGTTCCGCCTTCATCGCCAAGGGCGTGCGCAAGATCCGGCTGACCGGCGGCGAACCGCTCGTTCGCAAGAACATCATGCAGCTGATCCGCAGCCTCGGCGACAAGGTCAAGTCCGGTGCGCTGGAAGAACTGACATTGACCACCAACGGATCGCAGCTCGCCCGCTTTGCGGATGAACTCTACGATTGCGGCGTGCGCCGTATCAACGTCTCGATCGACACGCTGGACGCGGCCAAGTTCAAGGAAATCACCCGCTGGGGCGATCTCGCCAAGGTGCTGGAAGGCATAGACGCGGCCCTTGCCGCCGGCCTCAAGATCAAGCTGAATGCCGTCGCCCTCAAGGGCTTCAACGAGACCGAGATCCCCGACCTGCTGCGCTTTGCACACGCCCGGGGAATGGACCTCACCGTCATCGAGACCATGCCGATGGGGGAGATCGACGAGGACCGCACCGACCGCTACCTGCCGCTGTCGAAGGTCAAGTCGGATCTGGAGCAGCAGTTCACGCTGACCGATATCGGCTACCGCACCGGCGGACCGGCCCGCTACGTGACCGTCGCCGAAACCGGCGGCCGGCTCGGGTTTATCACGCCCCTGACCCATAACTTCTGCGAGAGCTGCAACCGGGTCCGGCTGACCTGCACCGGCACGCTCTACATGTGCCTCGGCCAGAACGACGCGGCCGACCTGCGCGCCGCGTTGCGCGCCTCCGACGACGACGAGCTGCTCGGCATGGCGATCGACGAGGCCATCCGCCGCAAGCCGAAGGGCCACGACTTCATCATCGACCGTACCCACAACCGCCCTGCCGTCGCCCGCCACATGAGCGTCACCGGCGGGTGACACTCATTTTCCAAGGTTAGCGGTCAGGCTGCCCGGCGACGTCCGGCAGACGCATCCGGTCCCGTCCGGAACCGTTCGATCTTGTCGGTCAAAAGCTCCACCCGCTGGCGCAGGCCATGGATCTCGGCGTTGTTCTCCTCGACCATCGCCGCATTCTTCTGCGTGATCAGCTCGACGTCGTGAACCGCGCCGCTGACTTCGGCAATGCCGGTCGACTGTTCCGCCGTCGCCGCCGAGATGTCCGAGACCAGCGTCTGCACGCCGGTGATATGGCCGATGATCTCGGTAAGCGTCGCACCGGTTTCCTCGACCAGCTGTACGCCGCTTCGCACCTGCGTGGCACTCACCGATATCAGCCCCTTGATCTCTTTCGCGGCACCCGCGCAGCGTTGCGCGAGCTCACGGACCTCCTGGGCGACCACGGCAAAACCGCGCCCCGCCTCGCCGGCCCGCGCCGCCTCGACGCCGGCATTCAGCGCCAGCAGATTGGTCTGGAAGGCGATCTCGTCGATGACGCCGATGATTCTCGCGATCTTGTCCGAGGATCGGTTGATCTCCGCCATCGCCTCAACCGCCTTGGCAACGATCGCCCCGGACTGGGTGGCATAGGCATGCGTCTCGTTGACGCTGACGGAAGTCTGCTGGGCGCGCGCGGCGGTCGAGCGAACGAGGTCGCTGAGATGCCGGAGCGCATGCGAGCTCTGCTCGAGGGCTGCGGCCTGCTGCTCGGTCCGCTGCGCGAGGTCGTCGGCGGAGCTTGCGAGATTGCCGGTGCCGCCGCGGATTTCCTCCGCCGTGCTGCGCACATCGGCAAGCGTCTGGCGCAGCGCCTCGATGGCATTGTTGTAGGTCTGCGCCATCTCGACGAACTCCATCGACAGGTCTTCGCGCATGCCCGCCTCGAGGTTGCCGTCGGCGAGCTTGCCCAGCACCTCCGACAGGGCATCGAGCGCCTGCGCCTGCTCGGCCTCGATCCGCGCGCGCTCGGCGTCGCGCCGCGCCGATTCTTCGGCAGACAGCGTGCGGGCGGCCTCCGCCTCTCGCTCCAGCCGCACATTCTCCACGGCGGCATCGCGGAACACGGTCACCGACCGCACCATGTCGCCGATCTCGTCGCCCCGCGCCCTTCCGTCGATGGCGACATCGAGGTCGCCGCCTGCCAGCCGCATCATGATCTCGTTGACCCGCTTCAGCGGCCCGCGCAGCGTCTCCACCAGCATCAGTCCGCCGACGATCGCAAGCACGGTGCCGAGCACCATGGCAAAGACGGAGATCCGTGCCGAACGCTCGCTGTCCTGCTTGCCGATCTCCTGGGCTTCGGCCACGAAGGCCCGGAGCGATGCCATCGCGTCCGACAGCATCTTGGTCGTGGCAAGACGCGTCTGCTTCCAGTCGGCAGCGGTCTGCAGCATGTCGGCCGAGGCCGCCTCGAGCGCCGTCGACTGCGGCGCGATGCGGGCGGCAAAATCGCGCATCGTGGCATTGGTCTGGCCGAGCGCCGAAATCTTCGCCGCCGTCTCGGTCAGCTCCTTGAGATCGCCGAGAACCGTCGTTCGTGAGCCGGCGTCGCGCACGGCGACCATGCGGCTGCCGTGCAACTGCAGGCGGTCGATCAGGCGCAACGCGTCGTCGACACGAGCCAGCAGCTCCTTCTGCCCGTCGACGATCTTGTCGAGGCTGACGAACCGCTCGCCGGCCGTGTCGTTGTTCTTGTTGGCCTGCAGCGTCATCTCGCCTTCGAGCTTGACGAAGGTCTGCAGCAGCGGACCGATTTTCTCGACCTTCTGGTCGGCGCTGTCGCCGCTTTTGAGGATGGCGTCGAAGCTGTTGGCGGCCGTTGCGACATCGGCCACCATCTTGGCGGCACGCTTGGAGACCAGCGCCTGGGAGACCGTCACCTGCTTGAGAACGGCATCGAGATAGAGCCGGGCATCGGAAACTTCCTCGGCCGAATCGGCCGCCATCTGCGCCTGTACGCGAAGCTTGCCCATCCGGTCGGTCAGTGCCTTGTAGGCCGTGGCATCGTAGAGCAGCTCCTTGGCGAAGGTTTCCTTGTCGCCGAAATCCTTGCGGATGATTTCGATCTGCTTGGCGGCGGCATCGCCGCTCGCCCTGATGCCCTGGATCGCCTGAGCGATGGCATCGAGGCTCGCATCCTGCTTCTCCTTGAGCGTCCACAGCGCCGCCTCCTGGACGCGCATCTCTGCTGCGAGGTCGCGGATGGCGCCGAGCTTGGCGCGCTGGTCGGGCGCGGCGAGGAGCCCGTCGAGACGGGCAGCGCCGCCCTGTTGCGCGTCGGTGGCATCGGACAACAGCGTCCGGCTGGCGTCGTCCGGCGCCGTCGTGAATTCCTGGAGTGCGGCCTGCAGGGCCTCGAAATCGCTGATGTTGACGATGGTTGCGCGCGTCACCGTCATGTGACCGTTGAGAATGTTGGCCGTGTGGTAGCCGACCAGCCCGATGCCGGCAATCAGCACCACGAGGGGGACGATGAAGATCAGCACCTTGGTGACGATCCGGCGGGACTGCAAAAGACGATCGATGAAAAACATGCCGTGCCCCAAATGAAACAGTGTTCATGCAGAAGGCAGGTCCCATCCCTGCCGCACTGCCGTAACGCGCCTGCTTCATGCGGGACTGTGGGAGGGTCTGAAAATAAGATTGAATAAGAATTAATCGATTGGGACAAGTGCTTATATTAGCAGCATTTTTCGCAATTCCGCCGATTTTCGGGCCGGTCCTGCCCCTTCGCATTGCGCCCATCCGGGCCTGATGCTGCGCCGCACAAACGATTTTGCCGACAACTGTCTCGCTGCCGATTCCCAATTGTCGTTTTCCCGCGTAGAGACAGCCTCTCAAACCGCTGGAACCGACCCATGGCCCGATCGAAGAACACCCAAGGTGCGCTCTACATGGCGCTGGCCATGGCGGCATTCTCCTGCAGCGACGCCCTGTCGAAATCGGTCATTTCGGCAATGAACGCCGGCGAGATCATGTTGCTGCGCGGGCTCCTCACCAGCGTCATCGTCTACCTTATCGCCAGGCGGATGGGCGCGCTCCGCCCGTTCAAAGTCATCGCCCAGAAGATGATCCTGTTGCGGGTTGCCTGCGAGGCCGGTGCTGCCGTCACCTATATCTCCGCCCTCGGCATGATGCCGATCGCCAATGCGTCGGCGATCATCCAGGCATTGCCGCTGGCGGTCACCCTCGGTGCGGCGCTGTTCCTCAAGGAACCGGTCGGCTGGCGGCGATGGTCGGCGATCATCGTCGGGTTCCTCGGCGTCCTCGTGATCGTTCGTCCAGGCCCGGAAGGTTTCACGCCGGCGGCGCTGATCGTCATCGCCAGCGTCTTCATCACCGCCGCCCGCGATCTCGCCACCCGCTGCGTCGACAAGCAGGTGCCGTCGCTGATGGTCACCGTCTGCACGGCCATCGGCGTATCTGTGATCGGAGGCATCATGATCGTGCCGCTGGGCGGATGGACGACGCCGGAGCCGCGTGCGCTGCTGCATCTGGCGCTCGCCTCGGTGATGGTGCTTGCCGGCTACCAGACGGCGATCCTTGCCATGCGCACCGGCGACATCGCCGTGGTCGCGCCGATGCGATACCTGAGCCTGATCTTCGCGACCCTGCTCGGGATGATATTTTTCGGTGAGATGCCGGATCTGTGGACCATTGCCGGTGCAGCCATTGTCATTGCTTCCGGCCTCTATACTTTCTACCGCGAGAGCCGGCGCAAACACGCCAGCCAGCTGGCACAAAGATCGGATCCGCGCGTTCCCGTCTGACAAAGGAACGAACATCATGACGGTCGTGACATCAAAGCTGCCTTGCGTCATTCTGGCCGGCGGCCGATCCAGCCGGATGGGCAGCAACAAGTCGCTGGCGACGCTGGGCGGCGTGACCCTCCTCTCGCACATCGTCGCCCGCATGACGCCGCAGGCCAGCGCCATCGCACTCAATGCGCCGGCGGATTTTGACGGCGGCGACGACCTCAGACGCGTGCCCGATACCCTCCCCGGCCAGCTCGGGCCCCTCGCCGGTGTGCTGGCGGCGCTGCGCGATACCGCGCTCCATCATCCCGACGCCAGCCATGTCCTGACCGTGCCGACCGATGGCCCCTTCCTGCCGCCCGACGTCATGGCACGGCTTGCCGCCGCCGGCGATGGCGAGACCATCTCCATCGCCTCCTCGGCCGGTATCCAGCATCCGATCGTCGCCCTCTGGCCTCTCGCGCTGGCCGATGCGCTGGAACGCTGGATCATGACCGACGAAAAACGCCGCGTGCGCGACTTCCAGCGGCGCTACCGGCTGGCCGAGGTGATCTTTCCGCTGATCGAAACGGAGAGCGGCGCCATCGACCCGTTTCTCAACGTCAACACGCCGCAGGATCTGGCCGAGGCCGAGCTCTGGCTCGAGGCGCTGCACCGATGAGTGCACCGAAGGTCTTCGGCATTGCCGGCTGGAAGAATTCGGGCAAGACGGGTCTGGCGGTTCGCCTCGTGACCGAGTTCACCCGCCGCGGCTACCGGATTTCGACGATCAAGCACGCCCACCACGATTTCGACATCGACAAGGTCGGCGCCGACAGCTTTCGCCACCGCGAGGCCGGCGCGCACGAGGTGGCGCTGGTCTCCGGCACCCGTTACGCCATCATGCACGAGATGCGCGGCGCGCCGGAGCCGAGCTTCGACGAGATCCTCGCCCGGCTGTCCCCGTGCGATCTCGTGCTGATCGAGGGCTACAAGCGCGAACCGATCCCGAAGATCGAGGCAAGGCGGCTCGCATCGACCAACCGCCAGCCGCTCGCACCTGACGATCCGCACATCGTCGCCATCGCCGCCGATCATGCGGTCGTGGCCGATGACGCCTCAGCTGCCCTGCCGCTGCCGGTCTTCGACCTCGACGACACCCTGGCCATCGCCGACTTCATCGCCGCCACCGTCGGCCTGACAAAGCTCCAGGCGTAAGGAAACCGCCGGATTGCTACGGCGGGCGGCCTTTTCTCCAGCAAACGTTCTGCATTTTACGGCAACGGGCGGACCTCAGTCGTGCCGATGCGAATGGCGACACCGGAGTTTCCCGGCCCCGGCCCAAGCGTGTGATCCGCAGCTACTGCTCTCCATGGCCGTTCCTGGACCTCGACGACATCGCGGCCATCGCGGATTTCGTCGCTGCCTCCGAGACCCTGCCAAAGCTCCGGACGAAAAAGGCCGCCGGATTGCTCCGGCGGCCAGCTTTTTTTTCTTGAAGGAAACCCGCGTTACCTCGCGGCAACGGGGCGGACCAGCGCCGTGACGCGGCGGATGGTGACGCGGCGGTTTTCCTGCTCCGGTCCCGGCGTGTTGATCTTCAGGTACTGCTCGCCATAGCCCTGCGTCGCAAGGTTTTCCGGCGGGATACCGTAGACGTCGGTCAGCACGTTGGCGACGGATTCGGCACGCTGGTCGGACAGGATAAGGTTGCTCTGGGGCGAGCCGACCGCATCCGTATGGCCCTCGATCAGGAAGGTTTCCGTCGGGTCCTTCTTGACGATCTTGCTGATCGCATCGGCGATACCGCGCAGCGTCTTGGCTTGCTCCATCGGGATCTCGGCGCTGCCTGTCGCAAAGGTGATGGTATCGAGATCGATACGGCGCACCTTGTCGCGCAGGCGTGCGGAGTAGCGCACCTCGTTCAGCGAATAGACCCGCTCGACCTGTTCGACAGGAGGCTTCAGCAGGAAGTCGTAGTAGTCCGGATCCTGATCGGCGCTGGTGTCGATGATGTACTGGTTGACCGGAATGGTCAGGCGCATCGGCGGCAGTTCGTCGCCGGGATCGCGGTAGTAGTCGTCCTGATCCGGCGTGTTCTCCAGTTCAGGCGAGTAGAACAGCACGTATTCGCGGCCACGGGCATCGATACGCGAGCGCTGGATGATGTCGCCGTAGCGATTGCGCACGGTGATGATGCGGTCGCCATCCGGACGGTCGATCGTCTCGCGGTAACGGTCGCGGGGCAGCTGCTCGTAGACGGGACGTTCGCCATCGCGGATGAAGCGCTGCGTGTCGTCGTGACGGACGAAGACGTTGTCGCCGTAGTTGACGATCACGCGGTTGTCCTGCCGCTCGTCGATGCGGATGCCCTGTGGCGAGACGTAATCCGGCTGCCGGTCCATACGGCGACCCTGCTCGCTGGTGACGGCTTCGATCCGCACCGGCGGTGCCTGGTTGCCGCCAGCCGCGCGCTGCGAGTCGGCATCGGAGGTCGGCGCGCGCGCATTGACGGGTGCCGGCTGGCCGGGAGCAC
>CAZZZI010000086.1:0-18451 GCA_964658415.1 uncultured Sphingomonas sp.
CATCGAGCAATCTCCGCTGAGAGGGAGCCGCGGCACCGGAGAGCGCGCACGGCATTCGGGACCGCGTGTCGGCCCTGTCAGCGACGCAGATAGCGTGCGGAAAATGCCTTTCAATGGCCACATTCTGATTAAGGTAGCTGAGCTATCGATTTTGACGAGATCGTGATGGCTGTGGTTGGAACGGGTGGGCCGCAGCAGGAGGCCGAGATCGGGCAGGCCTGCGCGACGACGTCCTGGAGCCTCATTTGATGGGATCGTCGGATCCGGTGGCCTTGACGATGACGCTGACAGCGGCCTTCGAGACGTCAGCGGCGCGTTTCCGACCAGGAGATCAAGAATACCACGATGGACAGGAATCATCCGCATCGAAGACGGTACGGTCACCGGCGCTCATGATCAGCACTCCGCGCATATGGCGTCGGCGACGTATTGATCTATGGACCGGTTAAGCGTCGTCACAGGATCAAAGTCAGCTAAGTTGTGGAAGACGCGGCGCGCCCAAATCCATGTCCTGAGCAAACGCCAGCAATTCTTCGTCCCGGCCAAGTCCTGCGACCAGCTGGACGCCGATAGGCAACCCGCCCTCGGAAAGCGCAACCGGCAGACTGATCGCGGGAAGTCCGGCAATATTAACCCAGCCAGTGAAGATGGCATGATCGCGAGGGCCGGCAGGTCGGCCATCGATACTGGTGGGGTAGGGGTATTCTACAGGCCACGGTAAGGCAGCGGCACTCGGCGTCAGCACCAGATCGTATTGGGCAAAGATATCGGTGAGCCGCAGACGCAGCGCCGCGACCTCTTCGAGGGCATCCAGGTAATCCGCACCGCTGAACGACCGGCCATCCTCGGCCATGGCGCGAACCGACACGCCCGCCGCCGTCTCCAGGCTTGCGTTCCGCCAGCTCATCAGGAAGGCGACGCCAGCGCGTGAAATGACGCGCCAGATGTGATTTGCGGTATCAAGATCGAAGAACAATTCTCCGGTGATAACCTCCGTTCCCATTTGAGCCAGCCGGTCAGCGACGCCTGCGGTTGCGGCGGCGACCTCAGGATCCACCGGGCTGCCGGCAAACTGCGGCACGTAAAGGATACGCCTTGCGCGTCGCGGCCATGCCGATGGGCGACCGCGCAGCGACCGTCGGTCGCGGTCGTCCGGCCCGTTGATGAGTGCATCGAGCAGCCGCGCGTCGGCGACCGTCCGCGTCAGGGTTCCGATCACCTCGAAATCGCTTAGGATGGATGGGAAACCCCAAAGCCGCGGTACATGCCCGGTCGAAGGCTTCCAGCCGACAAGACCGGTATGCGAAGCCGGTCGCCGGATCGAGCCACCGCCATCGGTGCCAAGGGCGGCCGGAACGAGGCCGGCCGCAACGCTTGCAGCAGCGCCGCCGGAGGATCCACCTGGTGTGAGCGCTGCGTTCCAGGGATTGCGCGTTGTCCCGAACAGATCGTTGCTGGTGTAGCCTTCGAGGGTCAACTCCGGCACATTAGTCTTGCCCAGAATGATGGCACCCGCGGCGCGCAGTCGGGCCACCGGCAATTCGTCGCGATCGGGCACGAAATCGGCGAGCCCGCGGCTTCCCCATGTTGCGGGCATGTCTTTGACAAGAATGTTATCCTTGATGGACAGCGGAATGCCTTCCATCGGGCGGCCCATCCCGCAGGCCAGTCGCCTGTCGCTTTCCCGAGCGGCATCCCGGGCTTGGTCTTCGTCAATCGCAACAAAGCTGTTGAAGAGGGGGTCCAATCTGCCAATGCGCTCGAGGCTGCGATCCAGCAGCGCTTCAGCAGTCGTCTCGCCGCTGCGCAGGCCGGCGGCTATTTCAGCGAGGTCTTCCATTGGGTTCACGCCTTCTCTTTGCGTCACAGAGGTTTGCCGATGGCCGCCGGCAGTTTCCCCGCCCGGCCGAGACCAGCGAGAACCGCAAGGGCAATGAGATAGGGCAGCATCTGCACGAAATATGAGCTGATCGGTACGCCAAAGCCTTGAAGCCTGATTTCGAAAGCCTCGGCTGCACCAAACACCAGACAGGCCGCTGCCGCACCCCAAGGGTTCCAGCGCCCGACGATCAATGAGGCAAGCGCCAGATAACCGCGCCCGCCGGTCAAGCCGTCTGTAAACGTGCCAACCTGTTGCAGCGACAGAACGGCTCCGCCCAGGCCTGCGACGCCGCCGCAGCTGATGACCGCGATCATCCGGATACGCATGGGATCGAGGCCGGCGGCAAAGACGGCTTCCGGATTTTCGCCGGTCGCGCTCAGCATCAGGCCCGCCTGGGTGCGAAACAACAGGACGGCCAGGACGGCGCAACCGATGACGGCAAGGTACGTGAGCGGTGGCTGAACAAACAGCAACGGACCGACGACGGGGATATCCGCGAGACCGGCAATGGGCCAGGGCGACAGGGGGTCGAGATGAATGGCCACTGGTGCACCGCTGCCGGACAGGATGCGCAGGAGATAAGTGGTGAGGCCGAGGGCCAGAATGTTGGTGGTCAGGCCGGTGACCATGTTGTCAGCGCGATAGCGTACCGTGACGACGGCGACGATCAGCCCGATGGACGCGCCACCGAGAACGGCGAGCAGCAGCCCGACAGCAACATTGCCCGCCGCAAAGGCACCGAGGACGGCCGAAAAGGCGCCCATCAACATCATGCCTTCGAGCCCGACGGCAAAGACGCCGGCTCGCTCGGAGAGGATGCCCCCCAGTGCGGCAAATATCAGCGGCGTGGCGATGCGGATGGCGGCAGCGAGAAAGTCGATCATGCTCGGCGCACCGTGGCGGTCAGGATGAAGAGCATAGTCATCGCCTCGATGACGACGACCAGGGCCGAGGGCACACCGATTTGCCGCTGCATCGCCAGCGAACCGGTTTCGAGCAGTCCGATGAACAGTGCTGCCGGAATGACGGCCGCCGGCTCCAGCGCCCCGAGTAGGGCGACGGTCACCGCCTTGAAGCCAAAGCCGGTGGAAAAGCCCTCGATCAGCCGGTGATGCAGACCAAGCACCTCCGTGCCGCCTGCCACACCTGCAAGGGCGCCGGCGATGAGCATGACGCTCCAGGTCATGGCAGGGACGGAAAAACCGGCATAGGCCGTTGCCAGCCGCGACTTGCCGGAGACCCGCAACGCAAAGCCGAACGGCGTCTTCCAGAGGAGGAAGGAGAGACTGCAGGCCGAAAGGCTGGCCAGCACGATACCGATGTGGAAGTCGAACAGCGGAATGCGCCACAGCCACACCGCACGCGGAAAGGCCGGCGACTGCAGGAAGCCCGCGCCACGCTGACCGAGCGCGCCGGAAAGCACCTGCTGGACAAGCAGAAGAGCGACGAAGTTGAGCAACAGCGTCACCAGCACCTCATGAACACGCCGTCCGAGATGGATCGCCGTCGCCAACCCGGCCCAGCCCGCGCCGCAGACCGCCGCGCAGATGAGGGCGACGATGGCGGTGAGCACCGTGGGTTCACCGGGCCAGAAGGCGACCGTTGCCGCCGCGCCTATGCCACCCATGGCGATCTGGCCATCGGAGCCCATGTTGATGACGCCGGCGCGAAAGCAGAGCGCCAGACCTGTCCCGGCAAAGAGATAGGGCGAGGCGCGGTTGAGCGCGACACCGATCTGGTGCGGCGATCCCAACGCACCGAAAAACATCGCCACGAAGGCTTCGACCGGGCTGTGACCTGCGAAGGCAACCAGGATGGCCGCCCCGGCCATAGACAGGCCGATGGCAATGAGAATGCGAAAAAAAAGCGCGTCGGAATGGAGGCGGAGGCCAAAGCGAGGGGATTGCGCGACTGAAGGCGACAGCTCTGTCATGCGACACGCTCCGACATCCACAGGCCGATCTGCCCCATCTCGACGTCGTCCCGCGCCACGACGCCGGCAAATGTTCCGCCGGACAGGACGGCGATGCGATCGCTGATGGCCAGCACTTCTTCCAGCTCTGACGAGATGTAGATCACCGCCGCGCCCGCCTCACGCAAGGCGATCATCCGCTCCAGCACAAAACGCGTCGCCCCGGGATCTAGGCCCCAGGTCGGCTGATGGGCGATCAGCACCGCTGGATGTCTGTCGAGTTCGCGAGCGATGACGATCTTTTGCTGATTGCCGCCGGACAGCCGGCCCGCCGGCGTCGCAGGCGAGGGGGCACGAATGTCAAACTGCGCCATCAATTCTGCCGCCTTAGCGGCAATTGCTTTGCCGGACAGCACGCCATGCCGGCTGTAGGGCGTACGCCTGCTGTCCCGGAGCATCAGGTTCTCGGCGATCGACAGGCTGCGCACCAGTGCCGTCGAGGAGCGATCGGCGGGCATATAGGCCAGTCCCGCCTCGGTGCGGGTAGCGACGGAGGCGCGAAACATATCGCGCCCGTCGAGCTTGACCGTGCCGCTGGCGGCAAAGCGAAGCCCGGCCAAGGTTTCGGCCAGCTCGAGCTGACCGTTACCGTCCACACCGGCGATACCAAGGATTTCGCCGCCACGCACAGTCATGTCGATCGGACCGAGCCCGGGGCCACCAAGCCCAGCAATTTCCAGCCGGGCTCGGCCCGGCGCGCGAGCCGCGACGATCTGTGGTGTTGTGACGTCGCGCCCCACCATCATCTCGGCCAATTGGGCGCGGCTTGCGCCGGCAATGGGCCCTTTTCCGGAGACGCGGCCGGCGCGAAGGACGACAACCTTGTCGCAGACATCGAGCACTTCTGGCAACTTGTGGGTGATGAAGACAATGCCTTTGCCCTCGCTTCTCAGACGCCTGAGAATGGCAAGCAGATCGCCTATTTCAGTCGGCGCCAGGTTCGATGTCGGCTCATCGAGAATGAGCAGTTCGGCCTGGCGCAGCAAGGCCTTGAGAATCTCAATCCGCTGGCGTCGGCCGAGCGCTAAATCGGAAATGCGGGCTTCGGGCTCAAGGTCGAGGCCAAACCGGCGGCTGACGTCCCGGATACGCCCCGAGATTTCCTTGCGACGCAGCCATCGCCCGGCCTCCGACCATCCGAGCATAACGTTCTCGACCACGGTCATGGCTTCGACCAGCATGAAATGCTGATGGATCATGGCAAGGCCCGCCGCCATGGCTTCACGGGGCCTGTGGCCCGATAGCTCCTTGCCGCGAAAGACGATGCCGCCTTCATCCGGGCGCACCATGCCGAACAGCACCTTCATCAGCGTACTCTTGCCGGAGCCGTTCTCGCCAAGCAGACCGACGATTTCACCGGCCTTGACGTCGAGATCGATGCCGTCATTGGCGCGCAAGGTACCGTAACAACGGACGATGCCGCGCATTTCCAGCAATGCAGCCATAGAAACCTCAGTTGGCCCGCAAACAGCGGCGGGCGGATGCAATATGACCGCTTCCCGCAACGCATCCGGAAAGCGGTTAAATGCCGGCAAGAACGCCGGCACCTCGTTTTAGCTGCCGCTGCGGGCATCCTGCTCGGTGGGGGCAACCTTGAGCTTGCCCGAGGCGAAGTCCGCTGCCATGTCGTTGACTTCCTTGACGACTGTCTCGGGAACGACCGGATTGAAGGCCTTGTCAGCGCTATATTTCAGCGAGCCGCCCGTTACCGCACCGGTGTCGTAGCCGTATTGGACGAAAGTCCCGAAAAGCTTGCCGGCCTTGACCTGATCGGCAGTGCTGCCGATCATTGCCGGCCAGTCTTCCGTCAGGTTCGTGAGCACAAGATCGGGGGCGATGGCGGTCTGGTCGAAGCCGCGGCCGGTGACGAAGACATGCTTTTCCTTGGCCGCCTGGACGAGCCCGGCCTCGGCGGCATTCAGCTTGCCGGTGATGAAGTCGGCACCGCTGCCGATCAACGACAGGGCAGCCTCCTTCGCCTCGGCCGCATCCTCCATGTTCTTGATATAGAGGATCGTCACGGCAGCACCCGCCTTGGTCGCGCAAAGGCGGAAACCGCCGGCTTGGGCCGTGATGTTGGGCACACCCTGAAGCCCGTAGACGCCACCGACCTTGTGGGTCTTGCTCATGCGGGCAGCCAGAAGGCCGAGTTGGCAACCGAACTGGGCATTATTGTAGTCTATCGACATGACATTGGGGGCAGAGCCCTCATTGCCGCTGACCGCAATGAATTGCACCTTCGGGAAATCGGGAGCGACTTCCTGCATCGCCGAGACGAAGCGGCCTGAATGGCCGAGAACGATGTTGTAGCCTTGCGAGGCGTAGTCGCGAACGGCCTCCGCCTCGTCGGCATCGGCGACGTTTTCGGAGTAGGCGGTCTTGAAGCCGTGCGGCTCGAGACTTTTTACAATGGAATAGCCGAGTGCGTTCCAGCTCTGGTCGTTGGCGCTGCCTGGGAGAAGAATGGCAGCCTTGTCCTCGGCATAGGCGGGAACGGCCGTGGCTGCGGCCAGCGAAAGCACGGCTGCGGCAAGCGCAGCGGGCGGACGTCCGCGAGCGAAAATCGTCTTGGTCATGAAACAGTCCCTCTGGTTGATTTTTAACTCAGAATGCTTCCGGCCCTTTGATTTCGACGGAGCGTCAGCCGGAATGCGCTCGCCCTTTGGTTCCATTCAGACGCTGACGATTGCGGCGATCGGCGCCTCGCCTGGTTTGCACTGGTGTTCGGTGCCACCGGAGACAAAGATCGCCGCATCGAAGGTGACCGAGGCGATCACGGCACCGAGTGCGGCACGGGCATGGCGTTCGTAGTTGATGTCGGCGTCGGACAGCATCGTCGTCCGACGACCGCGCAACAGCCCACCCGGAGGGGCTTCGGCCTTGGCGAAGATGGCCTTGATGCGGTCGACGTCGAATGTCGCATCCTGGTCACCATAGGCATCGAACACTGCGGCTTGAACGCCGGCGGCATCTATCACGTCTCGCAGCACGGAATGGCCGATCCGCAGGTCGCCCGTGGCCTCGACCGAATTGCCGAAAAGCAGGATCTCGCAGTTGCGCAACTCGCCGCCCGCCGAGGTGTTAGCAACGGAGGAATACAGATCCATGCGCTTGGCGATGACCTCGTCATTGAGGTCGCTTTCGCTCACCTCTTCGAGACCAAGGGCGACGCCGAGGGCCGACGCGCCGCGGGCATAGGGCTTCGAACCGTTCGGATCGCGCGTCACCAGTATGACGCCGCGTTGGTCGGCATCCGTCACGGCGGCAGGCGTCAGCAGCGGACCCTTGACCTGCACATAGTGGACATCGCGCGGGTCGGCGATGCGCGCTTCCGCCAGAGCCTTTTGCACCGCCGCAGCGACCTCATGAACTTCGACCATGGTGCCGACTTCCTCCGGCGCAAGGTCGCGTGTGACGGCGATGCCGATAGCAAGTCTTTTGCCGGTCGGCGGCGTGGTACTGATGCTTCTTGTGAACACTGTCGCATGCGGACTGAGCACGCCTTCCGTGCCACCCGACCAGACGAAGGCGATGCGTTTGGTCACCTCTTCCGGAGTGAGCCCGAGATGGCGGGAGAGCAACAGTGAAAAGGATTGCGTCGCAAAGCCGCGGGTAAAATCGTTGGCGCCGCCGTTGCCCTCTGTCTTGCCAATCAGCGCAACAATCTCGTGCGGATCGATCTTACCCGCATCAATCATGCTTTCCAGGGCCGACACGTCGCCCGGATTGCCCATCGCAACCTTGTGAACACCTACGCGCATTGTCTGCTCCCTGCATCTTTGCCCATATTGTATGCATGTCTAAAACATGTGCAACTGGATTGGAATAAATTTCACGATGTGGAATGATGACGTTTTCGACAGTGGGAACGGACGAGATGACAGCGGAATTTTTTGCCGAAACGGGCGAGCACAAAAGGAAAGAAAGCCCGAAGCCGGAGGGCGGGGTGCAGTCGATTATGCGCGCGCTCTCCGTTCTCGATCAGCTTGCGAGATGTGATGACGGAATGACGCTCACGGAACTTGCTCGAAGCGTCGCGCTGCCGCCCTCCAGCGCCCACAGAATCCTGACGACGCTGCAGCGCCATCGCTTCGTCCGCTTCGAGCCGGCAACAATGTCCTGGCTGGTTGGCGTTCAAGCCTTCGTGGTCGGGAATGCGTTTGCGCGCTCGCGCGACGTTGTTGCCCTTGCAATTCCTCACCTACGACGGCTGATGGCCAAGACGGGGGAGACGGCAAATTTCTTCATGCTGGAAGGCGAAGAGGTTATCTGCATGGCACAGGTCCAGAGCCAGCAGGCAATCAGGGCGATATCACGCCCTGGCGGCGGTGTTGAAATGCATCGCTCGGCCGCCGGCAAGGCCATTTTGGCGAATATGCCAAAAGCTGAAGTCGACCGCATTGTCGAAGGGAATACCCTGCGGCGTTACACCGAACACACCATTGTCACACAGGAGGCCCTGCTCCAGGAACTCGTCGGGATCAGACAGCGCGGCTTCTCGATCGACAATGAGGAATTTTCTCTGGGCCTGCGTTGCATCGCGGCTCCTGTTTTCGACGAAAACGGCGCTGTCCATGCGGCCATCTCACTTGCGGGACCTGCCGCGCGGATAACCACAAACCGCGTCGGTGCGCTTGGCGAACTGGTCGCTCTCTGCGGCAAGACGGTCACTGCGGAGACCGGCGGCAGGCATGGTGCGAGTTGAGGCGCTGATGCTTGTCCTGCTGAGAAAGAGTGTCGAGCAGTGAGGTAACGCGGGGCAGGTAGTTCTGAATGCGGGAAGGTTTTGAAAGAAGGCACGTTTTATTGATGCTGAGAGCAATCTAAACTAACTTAGCGTGCACCGCAGAAGTGAGACTTATCCGCCAAAAACATGCACGAAGGCATCATTCAAAAAATAGAAAACGGCGTTGGTGCGGGGATCAAATTTCAACGTTTTGGAACTATGTGGCCTGAATGAATAAACGCAGGAGGCCGATCGCTCGTGTTTAAGGTACAGATTGCTCGACCCTTGGCATTGATTGCATTACCGCTGCTTTTTTTTCAAACGGTCGCCTTTGGTCAAATCGTTGCAACTTCTTCTGAGGCTCTCGCTAGCGCTAATGATAAAAACGTGGGTGTGCTGGTTCGCGGCGTTGGGATCGAAGACCTTCGCCACCTTAACCTTTGGACGAATGTAGATTCGACCCATCTTCCATCAGGCAATAACGCTGTAATTGGCGGACGCGTAGCTCATGCGCTTTCCATAGATGTTGGCGATCAGATCCTCCTGATTAACCCTGTAGGCCAGACACCTTACGGCGTTATGCCAAATACAATGCGTGTTACTGTTGCAGCAATCATAGAGTTATCGCCGCTGGCCGAGCCCACAGTGACCGTTTACCTTTCAAATGAGGCTTTCAAAAACCTGTCGGGTGATGGGCGCTGACTGATAGGGCAGGCTCTTAGTAGTTCCTGGCGCTGGTGTCGGATCAAATTTCAACAGTTCCCGGGCGTTGGCAGCGTTCATCGTTTGGTCTTTGATGGGCGGCTTCTTTGGCTTTTTCCGTCGAGGCTCGGCAACGAACGGATTTCGGCTTTTCGCAGGCAAGCATTCGGTCAAGGATGGCGACGCCGAAGCCGGTGTTGTAGCGATAGCCGACACTCACAATGGAATTGCCACGCTCAAATGCCGGTTTCACAACGTTTACTTTACAGTGCGGCAGGGCGCGTTATGCGCAAACGGTGGCGGAATTTCCCATCAATCTTCAGGGGTGGTGATGTAGAATTAACACGTCGCGTCAGAAACGGGGGCAAAGACGCCAAAGCGCAGAGACTGCCTATGCCCATGACGCTTTTAGTCTGTTATCTCGAATATTAGCAAATGAGTGCTTGTATTTTTGAAACTGTAATTTTGAAACTTTGAGGATCGTTCGATTGATCGGGTCCATTTTCGAAATTCAAATGCATTTGCTGGTGGGGAATGAATGACTTTAAGAGCCTTGAATCGCGTATTTTCAGTACGGGCTTTAGCATCCATGCTGCTGATTTCATCAGCCTTGTTCAGCTATCCCAGCCTCGCACAGGAGCAGCCGACCGCTCCGGCTAACACAAATGGCCAGCAGACTACCACTGCGACCCCACCTGCACAGCCCGCACCCGCGCCGCAGGCTCGCGTGCAGAAATTCGACGACTGGTATTATCGCTGCATCGACGGCAAGGCTGCCGATGGCTCTGCGATAACGAATTGTGAAGTCGCGCAGATTGCGACGGTGAAGCAGGGCGACCAGGACGTTAACGTGCTGACGCTTGCCATCGCCAAGGCAGATGTCCCGGCCGCAGCAGCCAAAAAGGGTGCAAAGCAGCCGGCAAGTGATCTCGTTCTCACCGCCCTTGTGCCGCTCAACATGTATCTGCCGTCTGGGCTGAGCATCGACGCGGCCGATAAGCCTGTGGTGCAGCTCGCCTACCGCAATTGCACTCAGGCCGGCTGCTGGTCGCAGCAGAAATTGGACGCCCGTATGATCGCGGCATTCTCCAAGGCAGCAGAAGCCACCGGTCACGTGCAGATGATGAATGGGCAGAAGGTCAACATCAAATTCTCGCTGAAAGGATTGTCGGCGGCTTTGGATGCTTTGCGGAAGACTGATACTCCCTAAGGCAAGAGGCAGACAGAGTTATGAAGTCGGCCCAGCCCCCACCAACTGCTCACCGCAGCAACCTCGTTTTGACCGCCTGCGCCTTGCTGGCGGCAACTTTTGCCGTATCGCCGGTCGCCGCCCAGACGCCCAATGACGACTTCGCGCGCCGGCAAGCGCAGGAGGCTGAACAGAAGCGTCTGGAGACCCTGGGACAAATGACGCCAAATCCGACGCCGGCAGGCTCTCAGGAACCAGCACCATCCAGTAGTCAAAAGGCTGGCCCGTGCTTTGCGATCACCCATGTCGAGGTCGATGGAGTGAAGCAGTTTCCAGCCAATGCCATTGCCAAGGTCACGTCATCCTATGCGAACCGCTGTGTCGGCATGGGCGAGATCAATGGACTGCTGCGCGACCTGACCCATCTCTACCTCGACAAGGGGTTCGTAGCCTCGCGCGTCTACGTGCCCGCACAGGATATCGCCAAGACCAAGATGCTGCGCCTGGTCGCCGTCGAAGGTACGCTGTCGGATATTTACATCAATGGCAAACCGGCGCCCGGCTCCGGTGTGTTGGCGACTGCCTTTCCCGGCATGAAGGACCAGATCACAAACCTGCGTGATATTGAGCAGGGTCTCGACCAGATCAACCGTCTCCCGTCCAACAACGCCAAGACAGCTATGCTGCCCGGCAAGACGGATGGAACCACGATCCTCAATATCGAGAACAAGCCGGACCATCCATGGCACCTGTCCGTCGGCAATAGCAACCTCGGCCAAGACCAGACGGGATATTCCAAATCCTCTGCCACGGTTGGCTATGACAGCCTTTTCGGCATCAACGATCAATGGAATTTTTCCTACGAGCATAGTGGCCCAGACTATCCCTGGCCTCATGACGGGCACGGCAGGAGCAACAGCTATTCCGGCAATGTCAGCGTTCCCTACGGCTATTGGACGGTGTCGCTGAACGGTTCCTGGTATGGCTATGACAGCGCCATCCCCGGCAATTTCGGCCCGTTGGAAACGTCTGGTACAAGCAAACAGGCTGGTATCGGCGCAGACCGGGTGATTTTCCGCGACAAGGATTCCATCACGACGTTCAATAGCGGCCTGACCTACAAGGAAACCAATAATTTCCTGCTCGGCAACAAGATCGAGGTTGGTAGCCGCAGATATACGGTCGGCGATCTCGGTGTTTCGCATTCACGCCGAATGTTGGGAGGACTCTGGGTCTTCGACCTGTCTTACAGCCAGGGGCTTAATCTATTCGACGCCGTCGAGCCCGGCGACGTCGGGGCAGGGGACGCAGATCCGCGCTTCTCCAAATTTACCGGCACCATCACGATGACCAAGCCGTTTGACCTTGCCGAACAGCATTTTGAGGTCAACTCGATCATCACTGGACAGTATTCCTCGGACAATCTGTTCGGCGCAGAGCAGTTCTCGATTGGCGGATATTCCAACGTGCGCGGCACGCGCGAGACCATGCTTTACGGCAATAACGGCTTCTTCGTCCGCAACGATCTGGTCTGGCGCACACAGCCCTTCGCCAGTCACGCGGGGCTTGTAAAATTATTTGGCGAGTTCCGTCCCTATGTCGGTCTTGATTATGGGCGCATCCCCTCGCAGTCACGCTACCGCATCGATGGTGGCGACATGTTTGGCTGGACAGTGGGCGCCAAGCTCGCCGGCGGCCATGTCAATTTCGATATCGGTTATTCGGACATATTCGGCGGAACGGTTGACCGGCACGACGCCGGATTGCTGTTCGTCAGCACGTCCGTGCATTGGTAAACAAAAATAGGGGGAAAGACTGTGAACGGCATTCATCTTTGTTCAGGCACCGCAAGGCAAACCACATCCCTTGCAATTGCGGCGATGCTCTGTTGCGCCTCCGTGCTTTCGGGCTGTGGCGGCCGTGAGGCCCATCCGATTGCAGCCACAAATCTCGGTGACAGCGGCATGGACTGCGGCGGGATTACGCGCGAATTTGCAGCCAATGAGCGTCACATTCTGGCAACCGTCAAGGAACGGTCGCAGGCGGAGGGAAAGAACGTCATTCTGGGCGCAACCGGCGTTCTTCTATTCTGGCCAGCCCTCTTCTTCATGGATCCCAAGTCCCCGGAAAAAGTCGAGATCGACGCCCTGCGCAATCGAAACCAGGTGCTTGTCGAATTCGGCCGTTCGCGTGGATGCACTATGCCGAAATCACAGCTTGTCGATGTCTACAAGAAACTCGATGGCGGTACGAAGGCTGGACCTACCACCAAGGATCGCTGACGCGACCCTGAGCGGGCTACGGATCGAGAGCGGTTCGCAAACACCTGGAAAGATGGAACGCGACGATGAGCAAGAACAGCAAGCGTAATGCGCCCGCATACACCTCCCCACTTTCTGTTGGGAGAGTGAAGCTTGTCCCGCGCCTTGGTAAAGCTTTGCACTGCTGCCTGGCAACTCTTCTGAGTGCGCTCTTACTCCTGCAACCGGCGATCGCCAACGCTCAATCGGTTTCGGCTGCCGGGTCGGCACCGTCAGCCAACCAACCGGGCGTCGGGACAGCGCCGAACGGTGTTCCGCTCGTCGATATCGTCACACCGAACGCGACCGGTCTATCCCATAACAAATACGACAACTTCAATGTCGGCACGCCTGGCCTCATCCTCAACAACTACAATGGAGAGGTCGGTACATCGAACCTCGGCGGAGTCACGCCGGGCAATCCGAACCTGAAGACTTCCGGCCCCGCTTCCGTCATCCTCAACGAGGTGACGAGCGGCAATCGCTCGGCGCTCAACGGTCCCACCGAAGTCTTTGGCGGTAGGGCGGATGTGATCATCGCCAATCCGAACGGGATCACGTGCTCGGGCTGCGGTTTCATCAACACCCCGCGCGCGACGCTCACCACCGGGGTTCCAGATATCGGCGCTGACGGTCGTCTGACAGGGTTTACCGTTAATGGCGGCGATGTCACCTTCGAAGGGGCAGGGGCAAATCTTGCGGCTTCCCCAGGTGCCGTCGACCTGTTCGACGTCGTTTCGCGCCAGATCCATGTCAATGCGCCGCTCTATGGCAAGACAATCCGACTGACGGGCGGCGCCAGCAAATATGACTATGCCACCGGCGAGGCAACCGCGCTGACCGCGACGTCCGGCACACCGGAATATGCGATCGACGGATCGGCGCTCGGCGCCATGCAGGCCGACCGCATCAAGATCGTCGTCACCGAGAAGGGTGCCGGCGTCAAGATGAGCGGCGACATGGCCGCCAATGCTGGTGAACTGTCCCTCTCGGCCGACGGCAAGATCTCGATCGGCAATGCATCAGCACGCGATGGCGTCACCATCACCTCGAAACACAAGATCACCGCCGCAAAGGTTGCGTCGAAGCAAAAGGTCAATGTCCAGGCCGACGAGGGCATCACCTTGCAGTCGGTTGCGGCTGACAGCGATATTGCCTTGGTGAGCGGAGCCGGCCTCATAAGTGTGGTGGGCGACGTCACCAGCGGCACGGCCGTGCAGATGAGTTCCGGCGGCGGCATCGCTGCCGGCAGCGTCACCGCTGGCAATGGTGCGGCGACGCTTACGGCCACCTCCGGCGATATCGTGATCGCAAGTGCTGCCAACAGCGTCGGTGATCTCAATATCACCGCAACGGCCGGCTCGCTCTCGGCCGCTTCCCTGTTAAGCAACGGCAACATCGCGCTGAATGCCGGGCTGGATATTGCTGTCGCCGGTAATGTGCTGGCTGAGCGCAATCTCACCGCCGTGGGTCGGTCGGTCTCGACCGGCATGGTCGTCTCGGGCATCAATATCGCTGCCACCAGTGCGGATCCGAACGGCAACGTGGTTCTCGGCTCGGCTGGCAATATCAGCCTGACCGCCACAGGCGGCAATATCACGACGGGCAATCTTTTGTCTGCCGGAGCGCTCAATACAACGGCAGCCGGCACCATGGCGGCAGTCAGCCTTCAGTCGACCACCGATCTGACGGTGGCTGCGACGTCGCTGACATCAAGCACCGTGACCTCCCACGGAACGCTCACTGTTAATGCATCGGCCAACGTTTCCGGCCAGATCCTTGGGGGCAGCAATGTCCTGATCTCAGGCGCCACCATCCAGGCCGGCGCCATCGTATCGGGCGTGGATTTTGCGGCAACCGCTGCGGCCAATGGCAATCTTGTGGTTGGCAGTTCCGGCGATATGACGTTGCAGGCCTCTGGCAGTCTGTCAGCAGATACGCTTCTTGCGGCAGGAACGATGTCTGCCACGGCCGCAGATCTGAACGTCGGGAATGTGACCGGTCACCAAGTCATTACCCTGTCCGGCAGCTCCAGCTTGGCGGTCACTGGCCAGCTTCTCGGAGCAAAGGAGGTCTCGCTCTCTGGCAGTTCGGTCTCCCTCAATCAAGTCATCAGCGGTCTGGACTTTGCCGCGACGCAAGCCAATGGCGGCAATGTCACATTGGGCACGACCGGCAACCTTACTCTACAGGCCGCCGGTCAGCTCTCGGCAAATGCTTTGCTTGCGGCCGGAACCATCACGGCGACGGGCGCGGATCTTACCCTCGGCAATGTAACGGGGCATCACAATATCTCGCTTTCGGGCGGTAACAGCCTGACCGTCACTGGCCAGACCCTCGGGGCCAAAGATGTTTCGTTGTCGGCTGGCACGGTCTCGACTGGGCAAGTTGTGACGGGTGTTGATTTTGCCGCGATGGCGCAATCCTCGACCGGCGCTATCGTCATCGGCTCAGATGGCGACCTGACGGACCTGACGATCAATGCTGTCAGCGCCACCAATGGCAGTCGTGGCAGCGCCACGACCGGGGCACTGCTTGTTGCCGGGAACCTCAATGTAACGGCTGGATCGTTCGCAGCGTCCAACATCACGGACCATGGTGACGTCACCGTCGATGCCGCCGCCAATATTTCTGGAACGCTTCTGGCAGCAGGCAATGTCGCAATCACCGGCTCGTCCATCACGGCGGGCAGCCTTGTATCGGGTGTCGACTTTGCCGCTACAAATCAATCTGCTGACGGCAGCGTTGTGCTTTCAGCGCAGTCGCCTGCGATTATCGCTGGCTTGGCCGGCGCACTCACCCTGACGGCGACGGCCGGCAATATCAACGCGGGCAATCTGCTCTCGGCGGGCAATATCACCGCCACCGCAAGCGGCGACATTGGCAATATGACGCCCGTCAACGCCATTGCCCATCAGAACCTGACGATGACCGCCGGCGGCACAATCGCTCTGGCCGGCCAATCCATGGCAGCAGACAGTGTCAACCTGCGAGGACAGTCGATCTCAGTCGCTAGCCTGGTGTCAGGCGTCGATTTCGCTGCGACGCGTGCCTCAAGCACCGGCGCGCTAATGCTGGCACAGGGCGATGCCCAATCCGGTACAATGACACTCACGGCCACCAATGGCGACATAACCGCCAGCAATGCGCTGCTGTCCGGTGGCAACCTCTCGGCCACGACAAGCGGCGGTATCAGCTATGCTCTGTTGCAAAGCCTTGCCAACGCCTCCCTGAGCGCACCGGGCACCATCAGCTACACGAATAACACCAATGTCACCGGCAACCTTACGATAAATACCGGTACGATCGATCTCTCGGGAACACGCGGCGCCAAGCTGGCTGTCGGCGGCACGCTGTCGATCACGGCCACATCCGCAAACCTCACCGGCAGCAGCCTCGTCCTCGGCGGACTGGCGCTCGACCTCAGCGGCCAGGCTGATTTGACCGGTGCGGCCGTGAAGACGGCCATGAATGCCGGCGGCTCCGGCGATATTGCCATCACTGCAGGCAGCCTTGCCATCAGCGACACGACGACGCTGCTGGCCGCCCATGACCTGACACTCACCCTTCCCACGCTCTCCAACGGCGGACAAATTGCCGCTGCCAACAATCTGACGATCAATACCAGCGGCGATCTGACCAATACATCGACCGGTCTTCTCTATGCCGGTCGTGACGCTTCCCTCCTCGTGGCGGCGACGCTGACCAACGATCAGGGCGCCGTTCTCGCTGGCAATGACCTGACGATTGCGGGAAGTAACCTCAGCCAACGCAACGCTGCCACCACCAACATCTCCGGCCTCATCCAGGCTGGCGGTGACATGTCGATCCTGACGTCCAATCTCGTCAATAAGCGGTCGACGACGCCAACCTGGGTAACCGGTCAGCTGGTCTCGTCGGGCAATGTCGTCGGCACCTTCGTGCTCAATCCCGATGTCGCCGGCAAGCCGTTTGCCTATCTCGAGACCAGCGACCAGAATATCCACCAGCTTTACCCCGGTGTTGATCCGCCGGCCTGGCAGGACTACGAGCCGCTGCTCTGGTCTCAGGCGACGCTCGCGGACGGCACAAGCTATCATGCCTGGACCTGGACCTCCGCCAACGGTCCGACCGAAGTTGGACCGATCTACGACTGGATCAAGGCCCGTGTCCCGGTCGATACCGCCGGCACCCCGGTCCTCGATCCTACCAACCCATCCAAGTTTTTCATCGTCGACCAGGTCATCCGTGGTGGCGTCGCGGACACCAGCACGACCTATACCTGGGATCCGACCAGCAATCTCAGCCAGTCGGTTTACGAAGACAGGTTCACGAGCACGCTAACCCCCGAAGCGGTGATCCGATCCGGTGGCAATCTGACCATCGATGCGACCAATCTCACCAATTCCTACAGCAGGATCGAGGCGGGTGGCAACGCGACGCTCACAGGGTCGACACTCATCAACGAAGGGGTCGTCCTCAATCGCACCACGATGACGACCTGCAACGCCCAGAGCGCCTGTACGGCTTATAATGCCGATGGCACGGCCGATCCATCGCGCGATATCGCCAACGGAGCATCTGTTCAATCGGGTTCGCAGGTGATTGACGGCGCGGCCGGTACCCTGAAGGCAGCCGGCGCGCTGACCCTCAACTTTGCCACCGTCAATAACACATCCCTTGGTTCGACCGGCGGCGGCGCGGCCGTCAGTGCGCCTTCGACATCGAGCGATCCGCTATCCGCCCTGAGCGGACTGACTGCCGGCGCCGCGCTCTTCACGGTTAATAGCGCGCTCTCCAATGTGGCCGGCAACAGCGTGCCGACCGCCGGTGGCGGCCTGACCGCCGCGCTCGGCAACCTCACCCAGATCTCGCCAGCAAATGTCGCGCAGCTGGCAGCCCTGGCGAAGCCGCAATCCGGTGGTGTCGGTGGAACGATACCCGGCCAGGCCTTCATATTCGAGACCCGAGCAGCCTTCCTCGACGTCTCGAAGTTCTATGGATCGAGCTACTTCATCAGTCGAGCCGGTTACGACCCCGAGACCAGTATTCCGTTCCTCGGCGACGCCTATTTCGACAACCAGCTGATAGACACGCAATTGCGCCAATTGGTCGGCGACGGGCTCGGAAACGGTTCCTTCATTCCAGGCAACAGTGCCATCGAGCAGATGAAGACCTTGCTCGACAATGGCGCTGCCTACGCCGAGGCCCACGGTCTGGCCTTTGGCCAGGGATTGACGCCCGAGCAGGCGGCCAATCTGCAGCAATCCATCGTCCTCTACCAGACGCAGACGGTGAACGGGGCCCAAGTGGTGGCTCCCGTCGTCTACCTCTCGGCTGCCGACCGGGCCAAGGCAGGGTCTGGCGCCGGTGCGATGATCGCTGGCAACTCCGTCGATCTCAACGTCGGCGACCTCAACAATTCCGGCGCGGTCGCCGCCGCCGGCGGCCTTAACATCGCCGCCAGCTCGATCAAATCCACCGGCACCTTCTATGCCGGTGGTAACGTGAACCTGACCGCTTCCAACGGCATCACGCTTGCCGCCCAGACAATGACCATCGGCGGTCAGAACGTGGTCAACACGAATGCGGGGGTTTCGGCCGGCGGCAACATCCGTCTCGCCGCCAACAACAGCGATCTCAATCTCAATGGCGCCAGCGTCAAGGCTGGCGGATCGGCCCAGCTCTCCGGCAACAATGT
>CAZZZI010000087.1:0-17903 GCA_964658415.1 uncultured Sphingomonas sp.
GAATTATGCGCGATCGGAAACCACATTAGAATGTGGGGTGTTCGCAATGCTTACGTTTTACTCCCGCGCTGTCACCGAGGCGCGCGACGCAACCGCCAAGGCGTCTAACGACACCCGCGATGAGGATCTTGACGGTACGGTTACCTATGATAGTGCGCGCAAGCGGGAATTCGCCGCTGACATGGGTATCCAGTGCCATGCACTGCGCATAGCGGCGGAGGGTGCGGTGGCCTCGTGCGAACAGGTCGTCGGAGAAACCTGGAAGCCCTTTGACCGGCCGATAGAAATCCTGGCGCATCGCTCGACCGCAAGGCGGACGAGGCTCAAACGGCAGTGTTCGCATGAAGCGACCATAACGGCGGCCGGAAGGGCAGACAATTGTCTATGTCTCGTGTCAAACGTCTGCCCATTCCCTAAGGAGATTAGCAGACGCTTTGGCGATGAGATTTAACTCATCGCTTTTCCCGTATCGCTGCATTATTTCCCGCCTTGCTATGTCAAGGTCCAGCAGTATTTCACGCCTCTGGCCATTCCTGACTAAGCTTTGAATCCAGGTCACAGCTACAAGACGTTCTCCTGAACTTACACGTTCTACGCGGTGTATCATGTTTGACGGATATAACACAGCTTCGCCTACTGGCAGCTTGATTGCTTCCGCTCCACTTGGAGTCTCGACAACCAACTCCCCACCGTCATAGCTTTCCGGTTCAGACAGGAAAAGTGTCAGCGATAAATCAGTCCTGATGCCTCGGATGATTGGGTCATCGACATGGTCACCGTATTCCATTCCCGAAATATACCGGCTAAATAGCGGTGGAACTATCTTCTTCGGGCGCGCCGCCAATTGAAAGGTGGTGCTGCGCTCCAAAGCTGCGGAGACTATCTCAACGAGAGATGAAAGCTTTGCATCGCCCGTTGAAATTTGCAGATTGTTTTTGACATCCTTGGCTTGCCAACCAGCAGTGAGGCGGCCGTCGGCCCAGGCGGCATCTTCGAGCAGCGTCCTGATGTGATCTATCTCATCCGCGTTCAGGACATTTTTAAGATGAAACATAGTGACCTTCGCAAATTTGCTGACGCTAACAAATTTCATCTCAGGTTCGAATGTTACCAACACCCAAGACGAAACTGGTGACCTAGGATAAGTTGAGCGATTAAATGGCGCCACCAGCGGGAAAATGATGGCGTGTTGCCACTTATTTAGCTTGAGGAGAGTCTGTGATTGGAACGATCTTTCCGCTCTTCCACATATACGACGTATAGGTTGGTTCTTTTCTCTGACCGGTAGTCTTATCGACCTCTGCCCCAACGCCATCGTCTGAGCTCATTCTCACTGCAACAGCACGCGGATCGAGATATATGTCTACTGGCCGGCCATCCTTCACGTTTGTAATGAGGCTGAATTCACTGTGACCGTAGCATAACTCATCCCGAATTCCAGCTGCAAGCATGTGCACAGCTGCGTATGATCGGAGTGTTAAATCTTCCACCGGGATCTGCTGTACTGTGAGTGCTGCGCGGGCGTCCTTTAGATCTGTAGCAATCGTTTCGTGAGGCTTGTCGGTGAAGATGGTGCCGTCTGCTTCCTTTTTGGCAGAAGTTTGGTAGTTGACGTTGGACAAGGCGTTACCGCCGATGATAATCGGATTGACCGAATTTTTCCGTAGCCCCCGCACGAGCGTGTAGAGTTCGGGGTAGTGGCCTCCATAGTAGATGACGTCCACACCCGCCTGCTTTAGTTTTTCAACATCATCGCTCTGGTCACGTGCCCCAGGGGCTACCGAGATCCGAAGTACTTCTGTCACACGGTTTCTGTTGAGTGCAGTCTTAAAGGCCTCGACGAGAGTTTTGCTATAGTCTGATTGGTCATCGATAACGGCAATTTTTTTGTGTTCAAAATTCTTTATCACATAATCTGCGGCAACCACGGCTTGCCCGGGATCCGGTGCGTAGCATTGGGCGGAGAAATTACTAGTTCGCCCGCCTTCCACAAGATCAATTTGTGGAAGCGTCTTAGTCAAATAGAAGACCTGAGCGCCAGAAAGCGCTAGAATATCAGATACCGGCTCTGTGACTACCGGAGGTGAGGTAGGTTCAAAAACCGCTGCGTTGATCACAAAATTGATTTTCTCGTCAAGAAAACTCTTCGCAACTGAAGTACTTTGTAGAGCGTCACTGGCATTATCGCCGAATTTTAGGCTCAATTTTTCACCAAGAATCCCCCCATTCTTGTTGATCTCATCCGCGGCCGATTGCATCGCGCTCTTAGCTTTAATGCCATCGGGAGAGCCCGGTCCAGTAAGCGGCACAATTATCCTAATCGTGAAGTCCGCACGTGCCTGTGCGACAAAAACAAGTGAGGCCGCTAATGTCGTGGCCAGCAGGACATGGCTTTTCATGAGAGCTCCATAGGTACCGTTTCTCTACACAAAAAATAGTGCGTCCTCATGAACGGCTGCTGAACGAAGAAGGTTTTCTCCGCAAAAGCTTGGCCGCGCCGATGCAGTGCGCCATATTGACACGAAGAAGAATTAAGACGTCGCAAAGAGACGCGGAGGCCGGGTGAAACAGGTCGCGGGTAGCATTAGGGTTTATCAAATTCCAGTGAGGAAACTGGAAATCGACTTTGAAAATGAGGAAGGCCTGCTGGCAGTTAGTGCCTGAGCCCGATCATTTTGAATTACGTCTGCAGAGGTTACATCAATGGAGTACCAGTCGAAGTTCCATAATAAGACTTACCCACTTTTTGTCTGTAGCCGGGGTACATTCTATTTCCAAGTGCGACATGCCAATGATTTCATTGGCTTCGATACATTAAATTTAGTGAGCAACAGTTGGACCCGCTAGATACGCGACAGTCTCGCCTCTCGACGCACTGGTCTGCGTTCCTTCGCCTGCTCCGCGGATATCAGGATGGTGTGCCAATGCGTTTTGGTCTGTTGCCCACACTATCTTGTTGAAATGCCCTTCTTTGCCCTCGTCTGCGAACACCTGGCCTCGCCCATCGCCGCTGATTGATCAGGCTTGGGCACCGGCGGAGCGCGTGCCCGGTTTGAAGGCGCTGCGGTGTCCGGATAGGACCAGCCCCAGTGCTGTGACGGAAAGGATGAGGACGGCGATCGGGAAGCTGGAGGCGCCGGCCTTTTCGAGCATTACACCACCAAGGATACCGCCTGTTGCGATGGCCGCATTCCAGACTGTCGTCACCATCGCACTCGCAATGTCCATGCCGTCACCGGAGGCATCGCCTGAGGCGGTTTGCAACTGCGTCGCAGCACCACCGAATGCCAGGCCCCAGAGGGCAACTGCAGCGACAACGGCGACCGGTGAAGTGCCGGCAACGACGAAGACGAGCGATACGAAGGCAAAGCCTGCGAGGCTCAAGATTGCCAAGCGGCGCAGCATCCGCTCGACGAGCACGCCTGTTATCCATATCCCGAACAGGGCGGCGACCCCGAAGCCAAGCAGGACCATATCGATACGAGATCCCAGTCCGGCCTGTGCGACAAGCGGCGAAACATACGTGTAAAGAATGTTGTGCCCGGTCATCCAGATGAAGATTGTCGCAAGAATGGTCCGCACACCGGGCGTCATGAAGACCTGCCGCACCGAAATCCGGTTCGAGCGGGTTTGCCCCGGATAATCCGGCACCTTCCACACCACGAGTGCCAGAAGCAGGAGTGTCGTCAACGACATGGCCATAAATGCAGCACGCCATCCGATGGCGCCTCCCAGGAAGGCACCAAGCGGCACACCGATGGAAAGGGCGATCGGCGTGCCTACCATCGCAATGGCCAGCGCCTTGCCCTTGAGACTGTCCACCACCATGCGACGCGCATAGCCAGCAAGAATGCCCCAGGCGAGCCCCGCCGAGACGCCTGCGAGAAAACGCGCCACAAGGATCATCCCGTAGCTGCCGAGAAATGCGGTGGCCGTGTTGAAGATCAGAAGACCGAGGATGGCCGACAGGAGGACAGGACGCCTGCGGTAGCCCTGCGTCATTGCAGTCAGTGGGATGGCGGCGAGGAAAGAACCGAGTGCGTAAACCGTCACGAGTTGGCCCGCCAGCCCTTCAGACACGTACAGCCCCTCGCTGATTTGGGGAAGCAGTCCAGCTGGCAGTGTTTCGGTTAAAATTGCCGTGAAGCCGGTCATGGCAAGTGCGAGGAGCGCTGCAACGGGCAACCTGTCGGCTTCACCAACGGCTCTGGCCGACTGTAGCGACGGAATGAAAGCAGGCATGACAACTCCACATCTGAAACGATAGTTGCAGAACTAGGCGCGTGGTCACCCCTTGTCAACGAATTAGGGAACGATTATTCTTTAAGTCGAAAAGGAACCCGATGGCACGCACTGGAAGACCTAGAAATTTCGACCACAACGCCGCCCTCACAGGCGCAATGTTCCTGTTCTGGGAACAGGGCTACGATGGCGTGTCTGTCGACCAGTTGCGCATGGCCATGGGGAACCTGTCCACCGCGAGCATCTACGGCACCTTCGGTTCCAAGCAGGAACTGTTCCGGCTCGCGCTCGATCGGTATGTCCGCACCTATGGACAGGTGACCGAACCTCTCTTCGACACAGCACTTGCGCCGAGGCGTGCAATCGAGACCGTCCTGCTGGGATCAGCGGAGATGCAGGCCGGCGCGAACCACCCTCCGGGCTGCATGGTGGCGCTTTCCTCTCTCGTGCACCCTCCGAGTTCGGCCGAACTGAGCGCGCTCGTGGCAGCACAGCGAAGGAAAAACAGGCTCGGCATCTCCCAATGCGTCGAGCGCGCCCTTGGAGAGAGACCCGGGCCCGCTCTCGTCAATGCACGGGCCGTCGCAACAATATTTGAGGCATTCCTGCTCGGGATTTCGACCCAGCTCAGGGATGGTGTGCCCATCGGCGAAATCAGGGAGGCAATTTCCGTCCTGATGGGAACGTTGGATACCTAGGAAGCCAGGCAAATAATACCCGCTGCGGAAAACTCGACAGATGCGCGGCGCGCCTCCCGCGACTTCATAGCCCACGATGCCACTTCTTCCGGTTCTGACGCCAAGCGAAAGACCTCGCCCGGCACACGCTCGCACGACACCGTCACGGATCTCACTCGGCGCGAAATGGAGGTTCTGAAGCTCATGCGCCGGGGCTTTTGGAACAACGAGATCGCGATAAAACTCGACGTCAATCTGAGCACCGTGAAATCGCACGCCAAAAGCATTTTCGCAAAACTCGGCGTCAGGAGCCGCATGCAAGCAGTCCTGAGGATACTCGATTGATGATCAGCAACAATGCCTTGCGATGCCGTCGCGCCGGACCGACCATACCTGGTGGCGAGAGCGTGGTCGTATTGCCTACCCGGACGGGCTCCGCTACATTCCGCGCTCAGTGGTAGGAGGACATGGCCATTTCAGACGAGCTCTCGACAACCACAGGCACGCCGACGCAGATTGCAATTCCGCTCGGCGGCCCCCTGGCTACGGTGAAGGTGACACTGCCCGCCGAGCGTCAGGCAGAAGCCGATGCCGTGGCGGAGCGGACCTCGCTGGAGGCAATGGAGGCAAGTACGCTCGTCACCTTCGGGCAGGAGGCCGTCTCCGGATTCGGCGCAAAGCTCGACGCTATTCTATCGCAGATCACCAACGCGCAGTCCCCGGTGCTCTTCGAACTCTTCAGGACGATCCGCGACGGTGTGAAGGGTGCCGACCTCCAAACCCTCGAAGCGGACATCCGGGAAAAGCTGAAAGGCGGGTTCCTGGAAAGAATCTTCGTCGCAATCGGCCTGCGCGATCCCGCAGAACGGTTGAAGAGGGTTTCGGACGAGGTCCGCGGCATGCTTCAGAGCAAGGCGAAGTCGCTCTCCGACCTGGTGAAGCCCATGGAGTCCAAGGTCGACGAGGAAAGCGCCAAACTCGTCGGCGAGGTCTCGCGCATGAGCCAGCTCGCGGACGCCTACAGAGGCTCGATCGTCTCGCTGGGGGTCTTTGTGACGGCGGGCCGCAAAATCGTCGAGGCTGCCGAGGGCGACCTTCAGCGGCTCACCCATGAGGCTGCGGCGGGCGATCCGCTCCGCGTCCAGACCGCCCGAGACCATGCGCAGAAGCTGGACATCTTCCGCAACCGCCTCCTCGTTCTCGAGAACGCCTATGCGAAAGCCCCGGCCGACCTCGACTCGATCGGGATAGCCCGTGGGGCGGCGCTGGCGACGCTGGCCGAGACGGTCTCGGCCGCCAATGCCGAATTCAACGACATCAAGTCGGTGCTCATCCGACTTCACGTGCTCTTCCAGATGCAGTCCATCCAGCAGATGAACGAGATGCGCCGCGAACTGCGGGCCTCGTTGCAGCGTTATGGCATGGACGTGCTGGAGGACGTGTCGGTGAACGGCGCGCGCGCGTCGGGCGAGAACCGCCTTGCGGACGCCGAGCTGGTGCTGGCCACGTCGCAGCGGCTCCGCTCGATAGCCGACAAGGTCGTCGCCGAAGGCGAGAAGAACAAGCAGAGATACGCCGAAGCGCGCGCGAAGCTGGAGCAGGCCCGCGCGCTCGTCACCGAAAGACCGATCTGAAGAACACGGAGCAGGCAGGCATGGCAACGTTCAACCTCTCGAAGGGGCAATCATTCCAGATTCAGAAGGAAATGGAACTGGTACATTCCGGCCTCGTCTGGGACCCACCGGAAGGATCGGGCCCGGCCTTCGACCTCGATGTCCATTGCTTCGCGCTGGTTCATCCCGGTGGTGATCCTTCTCGCGCTCGCCTTTACAACGACGGTTCGCACGCGCTCTGCTACGCCTTCGTTCGCGGTCCGGCAAACCCGGAAGGTTCTTTGAAGAAGAACCCGGACGGTTCCTTCCAGACCGAGGACGGCGCGATGTGGCACGAGCGCGACGACCGCACCGGCCGGGGCGGCGCGGTCGCGCATCAGGACGACGACGACGGCGACGAGAAGGAAGGCCATCATGGCGAAGGGTTCCGCGAGGAGTTCAAGATCGTCCTCGCGAAGCTTCCGGCAGACGTCGCCGAACTGGCCGTGTGGTCGACGATCCACGACGCCGAGCGCAAACGCCAGGATTTCGGCAAGGTGAAGAACGCCTATATCGAGGTCTGCGACGCGATGGACGACGAGCTCTGCCGCTACCAGCTCACTTCGGAATTCGCGGGCAAGACGACAATCCAGGTCGCATCTTTCCTCCGGCAGCCGGACGGCTCGTGGAAGTTCCACGCGGTCGGAGCGGGATCGAACGCCGGATTGGGCGACGTCATAAACGCCTATTTGGGCTGAGGGGGTGGGCGTGACGCCAGCCGACAAGGACGCGTGCCCTGGACCGAAGGTGCCGTTTCGTGGAGATTCGTCCCCGAAAGTTCCAAATGTCGCAGCCGTGCCCAAAGTTCTCTTCGGTACCGCGCGCACTGTTCGCACTCTTGAAGAAGGCCCGCGGATCGTTTGGGGCGGCGTGATCAGGCGTCGGATCGCCTGCACCGTCGATGATCTTCGCGCAATGGATTCGCTGGCGTCGGAGCCGGTCCTGCGCCAGGCGGTCAGAGCCGTGAATGCCGTCAACTTCGACGACCATGAGTTCGACGACGTTATCCGGTTCGGTGCCCACCTGCAGGAACTGCATGGCCGTCTTGCCGAGGAGCAGCTGGGACTGGCCGACGACGAGCGCCTGCAGGCCGTACAGCGGTTGGCGGCCGACCTGCTTGCCCGGCTCGGCGAACTCGATCCGGAGCGCCTCTTTTCGCCAGCGCGCGGCTTTATGGGTGGCATGAGGGCCGCCCTCTCCCCTTCTGCCGATACAGAGACCTTCCGCGAGCGTTCGGCAGGCGTCGTCGGGTCCGCTCGCGTGCTGAGAGAGCGGAAGCAGGACTTGGCCGAACTTGAAGACCGCGCCACCGCGCTGAAGCGACGATGGGCGACATTGACCAACGGGCTCAACGCATATCTTCTCGCCGGGCGATTTCTGGTTCGGCATGTGAACGAGCATCCCCTGCCCGATCCCGACGCTGCAGCCCACCACGGCGCGCAGAAGGATGCGTTGGAAATGCGGATTGGATCGCTTGCCGCAACTGCGTCATCCGTCGCTCTCGGTGAACGCGTCCTGCAGACGATGATTGCGACGCTATCGACCGCGCGGAGGTTTGCAGACGACATGGTCGAAAGCGACCTGCCGACCTGGCAAACGGCTTGCGCTGCCGCGTTGACCGCAAAATCAGAGGGGCGGCCCTACGACGTCTCGCTTATCCAAAGCCTTTACGAGAAACTCTTGAATACGCTGACACGGAGGACTTCAAAATGACGACATTCAGACTTCAGAAGCCGGAGGAAGAAATCCGCAGGGTCGGCTTCGTGCTGGAGAAGCAGGGCATCCACGAGCGCATCCCGGCGCAGGTCGGGCTCAACATCGACGTCTCCGGATCGATGAAGGGACTTTACGACACGGGCGTCGTGCAGTCGGCGCTCGAGCGCGTTCTTCCAGTCGCGCTTTACTTCGACGAAGACGGCAGGATCGACACATGGGTCTTTTCGAACGGGGAGAGGACGGCGTCGCTCACCCCTGTCACGGCATCGACCTACGAGGGCTACGTCGAGCGTGAAATCACCGGGAACCCGGCCCTGCAGCGTATTCTATGGGGCGGGACCGACTATGAACCCGTCATCCGCTCCAACCTCATGGCCTACGGTCTTCTCGAGGAGAGCAACGCCGGCGGGCTGCTGGGTTTGATCTTCGGGCAGAAGCGTGACTCGTTTGGCGAGGAGACCCGCTCCGGCACTCCCGCGATCAACTATTTCCTGACGGACGGCATCAATTCGGATCACGACGCGGCGTGGCGGCTTCTCTCGGAAGCGCAGGATGCGGAGTCGCAAATCTACTACGTGATGGTCGGAATTGGCGACGAGGACTTCACGTTTCTCCGCGATGCCGCGGATGAGTTCGAGAACGTTGGTTTCGTGAGCGCGGAAGACCTCGGCAAGTTTGTCGGCAGCGACGACGCCTACGAGAAATTGTTGCCGGCCGAGCTATGCTCATGGCTCAAACACGAGCATGAGGGCGAGGACGATCACCACTGAGGAGTGCGCTAACCCTCAAGGCAGTGTCGTGTGGCGCCCCGTGCTTTGCGCGCATTTGGGGACGCCCCATTGGCCAATCCGGATTCCAGCGTTAGCGCTCTCTGTCGACGCTTCCAGGGCTTTCTGCAGAGGCGTTATTGCCCGTACCCGACGATGCCCTTGATTTCGGTGAATTCCTCCAGGCCGAATTTTCCGTATTCGCGGCCGTTGCCGGATTGTTTATATCCGCCGAAAGGGGCAGCCCCGTCCCAGGCCGAGGCGTTGATGCGAACCTGGCCAGTGCGCAGCTTTCGCGCCACCGCGCACGCATCTTCGGCATCGCCCTGGATATAGGCCGCCAGTCCGTAAGGCGTGTCGTTCGCGATCGCCACGGCCTCTTCTTCGGTTTCGTAACCCAGTATAGTCAGGACAGGACCGAAGATTTCCTCGCGGGCAACGGTCATGTCATTGGTGACGCGTGCGAACACCGTTGGCCGGACGTAATATCCGGCGTTGAGATGGGCTGGCCGGCCTCGGCCGCCCGCGACAAGCTCGGCACCTTCCTCGATCCCCTTCTGGATCAGCGCCTGGATCTTCTCGAACTGCATCAGACTCACCACAGGGCCGATATCGGTCTCGATGTCGCAGGGCGCTCCGATGACGAGAGCGTTGGCCGTTTCGGTGGCAGCCGCAATCGCGTCGTCCATGCGCTCTGCCGGCACCAGCATCCTCGTCGGAGCGTTGCAGGACTGGCCCGAATTGTCGAAGCACTTGCGCACGCCCGCCGAAACCGCCGCCGCGAGGTCTGCACTGCGCAGCACGATATTGGGCGACTTGCCGCCAAGTTCCTGATGCACCCGCTTGACGGTCGGCGCAGCGGCGAGCGCGACGGAAATGCCGGCCCGGGTCGAGCCGGTGAAGGAGACCATGTCGATGTCGGGATGGCTGGCAAGCACGGCACCGACGGTCGGCCCGTCGCCATTGACGAGGTTGAACACACCCTTTGGAACGCCCGCTTCGTGCAGGACTTCGGCAAAGACGATACCGCTCAACGGCGAAATTTCCGAGGGTTTGAGAACCATCGTGCAGCCGGTCGCCAAGGCCGGTGCGACTTTGCAGGCCATCTGGTTCATCGGCCAGTTCCACGGCGTGATCATGCCGACCACGCCGACCGGCTCGCGCAGGAGGCGTGTCGTCCCCTGCATGGATTCGAATTCGAAGCTGCGTGCCGCCTCGATTGCTTTCTGGAAATGCGCTTTGCCCATGTAGGCCTGGCTGCTGCGCGCAATCTTGGCCGGGGCCCCCATTTCCCTCGAGATAATGTCGCCTATCTCATCGTTGCGGCGGACGAGAATATCGAGAATGCGCTGCAGGAGGTCGATCCGCTCGTCGAGCGATGTCTGCGAGAAGGTCGCGAAGGCGGCGCGGGCGGCGGCAATCGCCCGTTCGGCATCGATCCCGTTGCCCATGGCGACTGTGGCGAACGGCTGCTCGGTTGAGGGATCGATGACATCGAGCCGGGCTGCGCCTGCAGGATCGACCCATTCGCCGCCGATGTAGAACTTCAGGGCATTCTTCATTGCAGTCTCCGTGGTCGTGCCGGGGTGCGGCTATTGTTCGTTGCGGTCGCTTGGGTGGAAAAGCTGATGGATACCTGGCAGCGCAGCGCCTGCGTCCGAAATGCTGCGGCGCCCTTTTCATCTGCCACACGGCCCTGCCATCGTTTCGAACCGATCGCTCGCTTAGCGACTGCATTCCAGACAGAGGCTGTTTCAGAAGTCTGCGATCTTGCCCCATGCCGATGCCGAGAACCGGTCCGGATGGTAGGGTTTGGGATTGACCAGCGGCGGCGCGCCCGTGGCTATATCGGCAACGAGGTGACCGGCGCCCGGGCCGATGCCGAAGCCGTGGCCGGAAAAGCCGGCGGCCAGAATGAAGCCCGGAAGACCCGCGACCTCGCCCATTGCCGGGACGCCGTCGGGCGTGGTGTCGATATAGCCTGCCCATGCGGCCGTCACTGTCGTGTTCCTCAATCCGGGCAACAGTGCGAGCGCCCGCTCGTGGCTCAGGCGGATCGCCGCTGCGTCCGGTCGGGGGTCGAGGATCCGCATGCGCTCCATCGGCGTCACCTCATCCAGCCGCCAGCGGCCGAGCGTCTCGTGGCCGCTGCGAACGCCCTCGAAATTGCCCGGCGCGAGATTGCGCCAGCGCTTGAAGAACATCGGCAGAAACTGCGGCGCGAACCGCATTTGTTGCGCAGTGACATCGACACGGCCGCGCCCGCTGATTGCCAGGGTATGGCCGCCATCGCCCCTGCGGGTGATGGAAACGCCCGCGGTATGAAGGGCGTCCGGAATGCCCTCGGCACCCGCCGAGACCGATAATATCGATGAGCGGATGGATGCCTGCGGAAAGCGGATGCCCAGCTGCCGGCAAAAGGACGACGCCCAGGCGCCGCCCGCAAGAATGGCGGTCTTGGTTTTGATCGTGCCGCGTTCGGTGACAACAGCACTCAACCGGCCCGCTGCGGTTTCGATGCCACGCGCGGCGCAGTTCTGGACCACCGTGCCGCCGAGCTTGACGATCGCGCGTGCAACGGCGGGCGCTGCCTGCGCTGGATCGGCGATCCCGTCGGTCGGCGAGAATACGCCGCCCTTCCAGCTCTTGCCGGTCGCTCTGCCCCGCTCGGCAGCTTCGGTGCTCGAGAGCATGTGCGTCGTCACACCAACGGTTTTCGCAAAGTCGCGCCAGCGCGCCCAGCCGGCGATTTCGGCCTCGTTGTTGCTGAGATAAAGCAGGCCGCAACGACGAAAGCCGGTTTCCTCGCCGGTCTCCTCCGCAAAGCGCTCCCAGAGGTCGAGGCTCTTCGTGGAAATCGGCAATTCGCGGGCATCGCGATTTTGTTGCCGGCACCAGCCCCAGTTCCGGCTCGACTGCTCGGCTCCAATGCGACCCTTTTCGATGAGGACCGTCTTCAGTCCGCGCTGCGTCAGGTAATAGGCAGCGAATGCACCGATGATGCCGCCACCGATCACAACTGCGTCGGCATAGTCAGGCAGGTCCGATGGGGTATCGATCAGTGTCAGCGGCGCAGGCATATTCATCTCCGGTTCTGACCCCTACACTAGGCCCACCCCGGACGCATTCACTGCCGGAAATATCTGCGGCACGGCAGATAATGTCCTGGATGCAAGATCCGCCGGAATCTTCTGCTCCGTTTCGAAATGACGTCTTTGTGGATAGCGTCGGTCGATGTGTTAGGCTTGCATCGATATCTGCGGCATTTTATGCTGCAGCCCAAGGCAGCAGGAAGGCGTTAAGGCAGTGATGAAATTGGACCGGACGGACATCAGGATCCTCTCTGAGATGCAGAAGAACGGTCGCATCACCAATGTCGAATTGGCCGAGCTCGTTCACCTGTCGCCGAGCCCATGCCTGATGCGGGTGAAACGGCTGCAGACGGAGGGATATATCGAGGGCTATTCGGCGCAGATCAACCTCGGAAAACTCGGGCAGACGCTGACAGTCTTCACGGAAATCACGCTCAAGAATCACCGTCAGGTCGATTTCGCGAGGTTTCTGGCGGTCGTCGGCAAGATCGACCAGGTGGTCGAATGCCACCTCGTGTCTGGCGGCTACGACTATCTCGTGAAATTCATAACCGCCGGGATCGGCGAATATCAGATCATCATGGAACGGCTGACGGACATGGATGTCGGCATCGACAAATATTTCAGCTTCGTCGTGCTGAAGTCGCCGATCGTGAAGTCGCATATTCCGTTGACCAGCCTCTTCCCGCTCTAGCCTCTCACAGACCGCCATATTGCCGGATGAGGTCCGGTTCCAGAACCAAGTTGTCCAGCCATGCGGGATCGAGCTTCGGGACAGAAGAGAAGAGCAGCTTCGAATAGGGATGCTCCGGCGCCTTGATACCCTCGCGCGTCAGCTGCTCCACCTTTTCCCCGCGATACATGACAACGATTTCGTCGCAGATCGCCTTGACGACCGAGAGATCGTGACTGATGAAAATATAGGATAGATCCAGTTCGCGCTGCAGTTCCTTCAGCAACTCGATGATGGCCGCCGCGACGATCGTATCGAGTGCCGAGGTGATCTCGTCGCAGATGATAAGTTTCGGTTCCGCAGCCAGAGCGCGGGCAAAGTTGACGCGCTGCTTCTGTCCGCCCGAAAGCTCCGCTGGATGCCGGTAACGCAGCGACTTCGGCAGCCGGACCATGTCGAGGATCTCGTCCACGCGCTTGCTGCGGGCCTCTCCCTTCATGCCATGGTAGAAAGTCAGCGGCCGCCCGATAATGTCTTCGATGGGCTTGGCCGGATTGAGCGCGGTGTCTGCGGACTGGAAGACGATCTGCATCTGCCGCAACTGTTCGCGGCTGCGGCTTTTCGCGGCGGGCGGCATTTTCTCTCCGGCAAAGAGAACTTGTCCGGCACTGGCGGGAAGCATGCCCGCAATGGTTCGCGCCAGCGTCGACTTTCCGCAGCCGGATTCGCCGATGATGCCGAGATTGCGGCCCTTCTGGAGGTCGAAACCCACCGAACGGACGGCGCAAACCAGGGGTAGCCCGTCCGCCTGGATCTGGCCGTAGCCGGAGGAAACATCGTCGATATGCAGGAGGGGCGTCGCCGACGCTTCGGTGCGACCGGAAAATTCGAAATGCCTGGGCTCGAAGGCCGCCAGCAGTTCCTGGGTATAGGCATGTTTCGGCGTCGACAGGATATCCTCTGTGGTGCCGGTTTCCTGGACCTCCCCGCCCTTCAAGACAACGATGCGGTCTGCGATCTGGGCAACAACGGCGAGATCGTGCGAGACGTAGACGCCCGCAATGCCGCCGGCTTTCATGACCGACTTGAAGGCCTTCAGAACCTCGATCTGCGTCGTCACATCGAGCGCAGTGGTGGGTTCATCGAAGATCATCACCTTCGGATCGCCGATCAGGGCCATGGCGGCCGCAAGGCGCTGCAGCTGTCCTCCGGAGACCTGGTGGGGGTAGCGGTCGCCGATATGTTCAGGATCTGGCAGGGAAAGCGCGCGGAACAGTTCGATGGCGCGAAGGCGCGCCGTGGCCGGCGGCATCAGTCCATGGATGCGGGTCACCTCGATGACCTGATCCATTATTTTCGCCGATGGATTGAAGGCGGCAGCGGCACTTTGCGGCACATAGGCAACCTCTGTTCCACGGATCCGCTGACGCTGGCCTTCGGAAAGCGCCGTCATGTCCTTTCCGTCGACCATCACCGATCCCTCGGTGATTTTGCAGCCGGGTCGTGCATAGCCCATCAGCGTCAGTGCGATAGTCGTCTTGCCAGAGCCGCTTTCGCCGATCAGGGCAACGATCTCACCCTTGGCGATGTCGAGATCGATGCCGTTGATGATCTCGATCCGGCGTCCGGCATCCGTTGTTGCTTCCACATGCAGATTTCTGATTTCGACGAGATTGGTCATGGTCAGGCACTCCGATCCCGTATTGCGCGTGGCAGATTGTCGATCAACAGATTGACGCTGATGGTCAGGCTGGCAATGGCCAGAGAAGGTGCGATGACAGCAGCCGAGGCGTAGGACAGGCTCTGGATGTTTTCATGCACGAGCGCGCCCCAGTCTGCCAGCGGTGGCTGAACGCCGAGCCCGAGGAAGGAAAGGCCGGAGAGCAGCAGCACGATGAAGACGAAGCGGAGGCCGAAATCTGCGAGAACCGGACGGATGATGTTGGGCAGGATCTCAGCGCCGACGAGATAGAGGGTGCTCTCCCCCCGGATGCGGGCCACCGCGATGAAGTCCATGGTGTTGACGTTCACGGCGAGCGACCGGGCGAACCGGAAGGAGCCCGGTGCATAGATAAAGGCAAGCGTCAGGATAAGCGCCGGCAAGGAAGATCCGACCGCTGCCACCACCACCAGGCCGAAGAGCTTGCTGGGAATGGAAAGCATGGCATCCATGAAACGGCTGAGTATGGTGTCGAACCAGCCCCCGAGAACGGCCGCTGCCATGCCGAGCACGACGCCGCAAGTCGACGCGATGAGGACACCCGCAAGGGCGACGCCCAGCGTGTAGCGAGCTCCCATGATGATGCGGGAGAGCATGTCGCGCCCCAGATAGTCGGAGCCGAGCCAGAGTTTGCTGCTGATCGGACCGAAATAGTCGGTATCGACGATCTTGCCGGGCGGATAGGGCACAAGGTGCGGCGCGAAGGCGGCCACGATCGCCCAGAACAGGATGACTGCCAACGCGACCATCCCAACCGGGCTGAATGTATAGTCGAAACGGCGAGCCGTCGTGGGTGTGGCGGTCTGCGTCATTTGCGGAGCCTCGGATTGGAAATGATCGCGATGATGTCGGCAATGGTGATCAGGACCAGGTAGCCCGCACAGAAGATCACCGCGCAGGTCTGGATCAACGGCAGGTCACGCGTTGCGACCGCATCCACCATCAGCTTGGCGATGCCCGGATAGTTGAAAATCGTTTCGACGATGATCACACCGCCAATCAGATAGGAAAGCGACAGGGCCAGAGCGTTGACGATGGGACCCAGCGCATTCGGCAAGGCGTGGCGCAGGACCATCCGGCTGCGTGAAGCGCCCTTCAACAGCGCCATTTCGACATAGGGTGTGTCGAGCGTCTCGATCACCGCGGCGCGCGTCATGCGAATGATCTGCGCCGAGACCACGAAAGTCAGCGTAACGACCGGCATCGCATACATCCGCAACAGGTCGGAAAAGGAGTGGATTTCATTGACGAAGGAAATCGCCGGCAGCCAGCGCAGATAGACGGCGAAGATGAGAACCGCCGTGGAGGCGATCACGAACTCGGGCACGGAAATCACACCGATGGTCAGGACGCTGACGACACGGTCATAAAGCCTTCCCCTCATGACTGCGGAGGTAATGCCAAGCGTCAGCGCAAGGGGAACTGCGATGATCGTCGTGAGGCCTGCAAGTTCCATCGTGTTGACGAAGCGATCACCGATGAGGGTCGAAATCTCCATATTGTTGGCGTAGGACTTTCCGAGATCGCCCGTCAAAAAGCCGAGGCCCCAACGGAAGAAGCGCACGATGGCGGGATCGTTGAGATGCATTGCCTGGCGCAATCCTTCGATCGCTTCCGGCGTGGCGGCCTGGCCAAGCAGGATGGTGGCCGTGTCTCCTGGCAAAAGGTTGGTCGTAAAGAATACAGCGAACGACACGATAACAAGGGTGATAATCGCGATGCCGAGCCGCCTGAAGATCAGGCTTCCGATTTCAGAGTTCATGGAAGATCTCCAGCCGCGTTGTCCGATGCCGGCGGCCATGCCAGTTTCCCATCAAACGTGTTTAAAAAGAAGAACCGATTGCCGAGGGTCCGCCTGCAAATCGCGGTCGTCCTCCTGTCGCGCAATGGTCTGGCGTTGCTGATGTCCGGAGGGCAGAACCCTCCGGACGACAAGCCTGATATCAGGCTTCAAGCCAGATATACTCAGCCATGGCATAGCCCATCATGCCGCCGAGAGAGTTGGGCAACAGGCCCTTCACCTTGCTGGAAATCGCATCCGCGTTGGTGATGTAGGCCGGGATGATGGTGCCAGCTTCCTCGGAGATCATGGTCTGCATCTCGTTGTAGATCTCTTGGCGCTTGGTCTGGTCGAGCAGTCCGCGGGCCTCAAGCAGCATCTTGTCGAACTTCGGCGACTTGTACTGGCTCTCGTTCCAGGGGGCGTCGGACGAGTAGAGAAGCGAGAAATAGATGTCCGGGGTGGGACGCGGATTGATGTTGCCGAAATGGATCGGCGCCTTCAGCCAATATTTGTCCCAGTAACCATCGGAGGGCACGCGCTGGACGTCGAGCTTGAGGCCGACATCGGCACCGGCTGCCTGGATGATCATCGCCATGTCGATCGAGTTGCCGGCAGCTTCCGAGGCGACGACCGGGATCGACTGGCCGAGAACGCCGGCCTTTTCGAAATAGTGCTTGGCCTTGTCGGGATCGAAAGCCTTGGGCTTGAGGTCCGCGTTGTGGAAGAAATTGGCCTTGGAAATCGGCTGGTCGTTGCCGACTTCGCCCAAGCCCCGAAGCGCCGCCGCGACGATCTGTTCGCGATCGACCAGGTACTTCATGCCCGTCACGAAATCCGGCTTGTTCATGTCGCGGCGGATGTTGAGGTTGGTATAGTTGCCGCTCGTCGACTTCGACAATTCGAAGCCACTTTGGGCCTCGACCTGCTTTGCCGAACGCGGGTTGATGGCGGAGGCCAACTGGATGTCGCCAGCGAGAAGCGCGTTGACGCGGGCATTGTCGTCGCTGATTGCGATGAATTCGAAGGTATCGATATGCGGCAGGCCCGGCTTCCAGTAGTTTTTGTTCTTCTGCATCAGCGAGCGCACGCCCGGTTCGAATTTTTCGAGGGCGAAGGCACCGGTGCCGATCCCCTTCGAAAAGTCGGTCGTTCCGTCCTGCACGATCATGAAGTGATGCAGTGCCAGGATAAATGGCACGTCGGCGTTCGCTGCCTTGAGCACGATCTCGACGGTGCTGGGGTCGATAGCCTTGATCTCGGAAAACTGGGCGGCGATCTTTGCGACCTTGGAGCCGACGCTGGGGTCCAGATGGCGCTTCAGCGCGAAGACGACGTCGGCTGAGGTGAGCGCCTTGCCGTCATGGAAGGTGACGCCCTTGCGCAGCGTCACGGTCCAGGTCTTGGCGTCCTTGGTGTCGAGCTTTTCGGCGAGTTCCATCTGGGGAACACCGCTGACGTCGATGAAGGTCAATCTGTTATAGAGGGAGCTGCAGCGAACATAGTCGGTGCTGTTCGAAGCCTTGGCGGGGTCCAGCGTGTCGGCGTTCGAAGACGAAAGACCGGCGGCCTTGAAATGTCCGC
>CAZZZI010000088.1:0-17814 GCA_964658415.1 uncultured Sphingomonas sp.
GACTGATGGAAGTTCGCGTTCAAAACATCCGCAAGGATTTCGGCCGCTTTCCGGCGCTCAACGACGTTACGCTGGACATCCGCTCCGGCGAACTCATCGCCCTGCTCGGCCCCTCCGGATCCGGCAAGACGACATTGCTGCGTCTCATCGCCGGGCTGGAGACGCCGACGGAAGGCACAATCTACTTCGGCAACGAAGACGCCTCTGTCAAAACCGTGCAGCAGCGCAACATCGGCTTCGTGTTCCAGCACTACGCGCTGTTTCGCCACATGACGGTGCTCGACAATATCTCCTTCGGCCTCAGGGTTCGCCCGTCGGCCCGCCGCCCGGCGCGTGCGGAGATCAAGCGGCGGGCGCTGGAGCTTTTGGATCTGGTGCAGCTCTCGGGTCTCGAGAAGCGCTATCCTGCGCAGCTCTCCGGCGGTCAGAGGCAGCGCGTGGCGCTGGCCCGGGCCATGGCCGTCGAGCCGAATGTGCTCCTTCTCGACGAACCTTTCGGAGCGCTCGACGCACAGGTGCGCAAGGACCTGCGCAAATGGCTCAGGGAAATTCACGACCGGACCGGCCACACCACCGTCTTCGTCACCCATGACCAGGACGAGGCCCTGGAACTTGCCGACCGGGTCGTGGTCATGAGCCAGGGTGCCATCGAGCAGATCGGCACACCGGACGATATCTACGATACGCCGAACTCACCCTTCGTATTCGGGTTCATCGGCCAGTCAAACTGCTTGAAGGTCCAGGTGACCGACGGCGAGATCTGGTTCGAGGATCGCCCGCTCGGGCTGACGGTGTCCGGCGAGCCGAACGGCCCGGCCAACCTCTACTTCAGGCCTCACGATGTCGAACTGCGTGATGGGTGCGGCGGCTGTATAGCGGGATTGCTGACCGCCAGCCGCCGGGTCGCCGGTACGCGCCATGTCGAGATCGATATCGGGGCCGGCCACCCCAGGGTCGAGATCGAACTGCCGCCGGAGAAAGTCGGCGAACTCGACCGCAGCCGCATCGCCTTCCGGCCGACGCGCTGGAAGCTGTTTCGCGAGGGCGTCTAACAGCTTCGCTCAGAGGCTTGCCGCTGGCATCGGCTCGGCGGCAAGTGTGGTCTTGATCGGCAGGTGATCCGATGCCTTGCGCGCCAGGGGCGTATTGTGCACCTCGATCGTCGAGATCAGACCGCTGCGGTTGGCAATGATGCGGTCGAGCGCCAGGATCGGCATATTGGCCGGGAAACTCGGCACGGCTGTCGGCTGCGGACCGAAAGCCGCATGAAACGTGTTGAGCGAGGAGCGATCGCCCAGCCGCCACTCGTTGAGATCGCCGAGCAGGATCGTCGGTATCTCCGCGTCCCGGGTCATGATGTCGACGAGGACGCGCGCCTGTTGCGCCCGTGAGCGCCGCAGGAGACCGAAGTGCGCCGCGATGATGCGCAGGACGCTGCCGTTCTTGAGCGCGATCTCGGCCACCAGTGCGCCGCGAGGCTCCAGCCCCGGAAGCTTGATCTGATGGACATCGCGGACCGTTCCGTGCTTGAACAGCACCACATTGCCATGCCAGCCATGGGCTTTGCTGGCACCGGCGACGGGGACCGCGACCAGTCCGGTCTCGCGCTCGAGCCGGGATAGGTCGAGCAGGCCGGTGCGCTCCCCGAAGCGGCTGTCGGCTTCCTGCAAGGCCATGATATCGGCATCGATTTCCTGGATGACGCGGACGATGCGTTCGGGATCGAAGCGGCGATCCGAGCCGACGCATTTGTGGACGTTATAGGAAGCAATCAGGGTTCCCGGCAGACGCGCCGCAGCCGGCGTCAAGGCCTGAGTCCGATCGACATTCCTGTTCCGGATGGAATTCAAGATGCTCTTGTGCAGGCTCTGGTGGTTCTTGGTATGCATTTCACTCGACCGGCTTGCTTGCGACCATGCTGTCGCTGTCTCCAGACTATAGGGCTGCGCAAGGCGACTGCCAGCGCATCATACCCGTTAGACGCTAAAGAAAAGGTGATCCCAGCCAAAGCACCTTTTCCAGCAGCCGCACCAGGAAGGGCCTTTTGCGCAGGGCGTGCTGCTCCACCTGCTCCGAGTTCGCTAGTATCGCGCGAATGTGGTCGCCGATCTCGGTCGCAAAGCCGCGGTCGATGACCTCCATATCGACCTCGAAATTCAGCCGCATCGAGCGGGGATCGATATTGGAGGAGCCGACATAGGCCCAGGCGTCGTCGATCGACAGCAGCTTGGAATGATTGAACGCTCCCTTCGCACGCCAGATGCGGCAGTAATTGTTCAGCATCTGATCGAACTGGGCGGTCATGGCGCGGTCGACCAGGACGAGGTTGTTGGCCGTCGGCACGACGATGTCGACGGTCACGCCGCGTCTCGCCGCCGTGATCAGGGCGCTGATCAATTCGCGGTCGGGCAGAAAATAGGGTGACATGATGAGGATCGAGGTGCGCGCTATAGAGAATGCGCCGATCAGCATCTTGTGGTTGGTTTCCAGACTGCGGTCCGGACCGGACGAGACGATGCGCATCAGCATCGGTGCGTCCGGGTCCATCTGTTGCTCTGCCATGCGCCATTCGTCGCCATGCAGATTTTCGCCCGTGGCAAACCGCCAGTCTTCCGATGCCGTGTGGAAGAGGTCGGCGACGGCGGGACCGGTGACACGGAAATGCGCGTCGTGGGCAGCCTGGTCGCCGGCGAACTCCGTGGTGAAGCCCTTTCGGATATTCATGCCGCCGGTCAGGGCGACCCGCCCGTCGACGATCAGGATCTTGCGGTGGGTGCGCAGGTTGGCATAGGGCAGCCGCAGGCCGATGATGACATTGCCGTTGAAGACGTCGACGGGAACGCCACCCTCCTTCAGGTGCCCCATGATGCTGGGCACCGAATAGCGGGCACCGACCGCATCGATCAGCACGCGCACGGTGATCCCGCGCTTGACGGCGTCGATCAGGGCATCCGCGATCCGAAGGCCGATCGGATCGCGGTCAAAGATATAGGTTTCGAGAATGATGCTGCGCTCGGCCGCAGCGATCTCGGCCAGCATGGCGGGATAGGTGACATCGCCGCCTTCCAGCATCTCGATGGAGTTGCCGCTTGTCATCGGATGGCGGGAGACCCGGTCGCCAAGGACCTTCATCGTCGCAAACCGCTGACCGTAGGCACTTCGCAGCGCTTCGCCGTCCGCTTCGAATATGGCGAGCTCACTGCGTGTTTCCCGCCTGAACGCCATGTCTCGTTGCGAACTCAGCGCCGCCCGCCGAATGCGGTTGATGCCCGCCACCGCGTAGAGCAGCGCACCGACGATCGGCGACAGGATGATGACGGCGACCCAGCCAATCGCCGCACGCACGTCTTCCTTGGTCATGGCCGCATGAACGGCCGCCGTTGCCCCCATAACGATCGACAGAACAAGGAGGATATGCGGCCAGTAGGTGATCAGGAGATTGAACATCGGGCGACTATAGCGGCGTCGGATTGGGGTGCAATCCGTAGGCGTCCTGTGACAGCACGTAAGCGTTGAGTTTTGCACTGCAAAAAACGAGGGGTTACGTTTTTGAATTGAATGGATAGCAGCGCCGGCTCATATTGAATTCACGGCAATGCCGGTACGCGTCGATATCCGCCACTAGCGGACGTCCCATGGTAAATGTGTCCCCTTCAGCAGCGCCGCCCGGGCGCCGCAACCCGATGTAAAGCCAACGTGATCGACCCGAGCTGGAACTTTCCATTTCCAGCAAAGTTAGACTTTCAAAGTTGCAATGGAGACGAGCGATGACCGAATCCCGAGACGAATGGATTATGAAACGCGCTTACTCACTCTGGGAAGAGGAAGGCTATCCGACAGGACGCGACAGTGTCCATTGGGAGCAGGCTACCAAGGAACGGGCTGTCATGGAGACAACCGCGCCGCATGGCCTCGCAGTCAAGCCAAAGGCAAAGAGCGGGACGGCGGCTTCTAAGCAGACCAAGAGCGCCGGTACGCCTCCTCCGCCGGCAATGGCGACGAAGCGGTCCGCGCGCAAAGACGCATCGCTAAAAGCATAAGACGGCGACCGACGCCTGCGATCCGTCGAACTCTGAGGGATAATGCAGCCGCCCGCCCGTGACGGCTAACGGTTCCTGCAGGAACGGAAGTACCAAATGGCTTACGAACTCTACTACTGGAACGGACTGCAGGGACGAGGCGAATTCGTCCGCCTTGCATTGGAGGAAGCCGGCTCCGACTATGTCGACGTCGTCCGCGGCGAGGGTCCCGGGCGAGGCACGGAAGCCATGCTTGACATCATGGAGCGTGGCAAAGCGCCGCTGATCCCTTTTTCGCCTCCGTTCCTGAAGGACGGCGACCTCTTCATATCGCATGTCGCCAATATTCTCCTGTATCTTGGACCGAAGCTTGGTCTGGCGCCGAAGGACGAGGCGGGACGTTTCGTGGCGAACGGCCTGCAACTGACCGTCACGGACCTCGTTTCCGAGGTTCACGATACGCATCATCCGCTCTCCACATCCCAGTACTACGAGGACCAGAAGGATGCCGCGAAGGTCCGCGCTGCGGCCTTCGTCACCGAGCGCATTCCGAAGTATCTCGGATATTTCGAGCGTGTCCTGCAGGACAATCCGTCAGGTCCGGGCCATAGCGTCGGCGCGGCTCTCAGCTATGTGGACCTGTCGCTGTTCCAGGTGATCGAGGGCCTGCGATATGCGTTTCCCCGCGTCATGCGTGGCTATTCGCCCCGCTACCCTGCCCTGATCGCGTTGCGAGACGCTGTCGCCGTTCGCCCCAACATTGCGCGCTATCTGCAATCGGAGCGCCGGCTTGCCTTCAACGAAAACGGGATCTTCAGGCACTACCCTGAGCTCGATCAACAAATTTCCTGATTGCAATCAGGCTGGGAGACGGATGTGGCAAGACAACCGCGATACTGGAAGGGCTACCTGAAGCTTTCCTTGGTGACCTGCCAGGTATCCCTGACGCCGGCAACCACCGAGAACGCGAAAATCCGCTTCAATGTTCTCAATCGCACGACCGGCAACCGCCTGGAAAGCCACTACATCGATTCCGGCACCGGCAAGCCCGTGGACGATGACAACCAGGTGCGCGGTTACGAGCGCGGCGACGACGATTATATTTTCCTGGAGGACGAGGAAATCGAGGCGATTGCACTGGAGAGCAACCGCGCCATCAGCATCGATACTTTCGTCGCAAAGAATTCGATAGACTGGATCTATTACGACTCCCCGCATTTCCTGGCCCCGGAGGACAAGGTCGGGCTGGAAGCGTTTTGCGTTATCCGGGAGGCGATGAAATCGAGCGGCGTCGTCGGGATCGCGCGGCTGGTGCTCAACAGGCGCGAGCGCGCGGTGTTGCTGGAGCCGAGCGGTAACGGGATCATCCTTTGGACATTGCGCTATGGCGATGAAGTGCGCAGTCCTGACAAATCCTTTGCCGTGACCGAAAAGCCGGAAGCGCAGGCGCTGGCACTGATGAAGACACTCATCGAGAAGCGCCGACAGGACTGGTCGCCCGATATGACGCAGGACCCTGTCCAGGACAAGCTTTCGGCGCTCATAAAGATGAAGAAGAAGGGACGCGGCAAGAAGGCGGCCGCTGTGAAAAAGGAGGCTCCTGCCACGTCAGGCAACGTCATCAACATCATGGACGCACTCAAGAAGAGCATCGAGGCCAACAAGAGTGCGAAGGGATGATCGCCCTTCGCCGGATCTCTTACCCGGCTTTTTTCTGGGGTGCCGCTGACTTCTTCGCTTTTGCTTTCGGTTTTCCCATGCCGGCGCTGTCGCGCAGGGCCTGCATCAGGTCGACAACCTTTTCTTCCTTCACCGGCTTCTTCTTCGGCAACGGCTTTCCCTCGACCTTGGCCTTGACCAGCTCGACCAGCGCCTCCTCGTAGCGATCGTCGAAGACGGACGCATCGAAGGTGCCTTTCTTGGTATCGATGATGTGGCCTGCCAGTTCCAGCATTTCGCCGGTTACCTCGAGTTCTGGTATGTCCTCGAAGGCTTCGGCCTCGGATCGAACCTCGTAATCGAAGTTGAGCAAGGTTGCGACGAGCCCCTTTTCGTACGGTCGCACCAGTAGGGTCCGGTAGCGGCGGAACAGGACCGCGTTTGCGAGGGCCGCGACCTTTTCGCGGCGCATCGCGTCTATCACCAGCGCCATGACCTCCCGGTCGTCGTCATCGACAGGCATCAGGAAATAGGGTCGATCGAAATACAGCTTGTCGATGTCGTCCCAGCCGATGAAGCTTTCGATGGACAGTATCTTGTCGCTCTGCGGAATGACGGAGGCCAGTTCTTCCCCCTCCATTACCAGATATTCGCCGTCGTCCAGGCGGTATCCCTTGACCTGATCGTCCTTGTCCACCGGCTTGCCGGTTTCGCTGTCGATGAACTGGCGCTCGACGCGGTTGCCCGTCTTGCGGTTGATGATGTGGAACGAGAGGCGCTCCGAGGAAGACACGGCGGTATAGAGCCCCACCGAGCAACTGAGAGCCCCGATCGTCAGCTGGCCTTTCCAGCTCGCGCGCGCAGCCATTTCAGTGTCCGCGACGGCGGTTGTCGAGGGCGAAGATCCGCTCGACAGCCGCGAGTTCGTCGCTGTCGACGGCGGGTACCGCATCGCCAGCGACGGCCTCGAGGACCTCTGGCGACATGGCACCACTGTGGATCAGCCATTCCAGCGCCTCGCGGGTCTCGCGTTCGGCCCTCAGCTGGGCGTAGAGGGCGACGATCAGGCGATCGCGTGGATCGGGCTGTTTCGAACGCTTCCTGCCTTGCACATTGGTCATGCCGCTCTCCGTATCGGGTGGGTTCGTTCTGGAACTGCCAGCGGAGCGGATTGTTCCTAGGGTTCGAAACGCGCATCGCCCGACGTCATCGACAACTCTTTCTCCGCAGGCGATGCTTCACTTTCCTCGCTGCGTCTGATCAGGAAGTCGAGCAGTCTGTTTTCGTCGGCCCGAAGACCCCTGAGCGGCTCGACCAGTGGCTTGAACACCTGCTCGTCGATGGAGTGCTGCTTGTCGGCGAGCGCAATGATCGAGGGGTGGATGTAGCTCGAGCGCGAGATTGCCGGCGTATTGTGCAAGACTTCGGCCGAGGCTTCCGACATCTCCTTGACCGTCGGTCGTATCCCCTTCTCCAGCGCATGGCGGGCTGAGGTGAAGGCAGCGAGAGAGCCGCCCCAGGTGCGAAATGTCTTTGCGGAAACGGAAAGGCCGGAAATTTCTCCGAGATAGAGGTTCAGCCGACCGGAGTCGACCGGCCTCAGGAGACCGTGCTCATCCTTCCAGGCAAACAGCTGACGACCCGGCAGGTCCGCTATTTCCTCCAGCATCTTCTGAAGGCGCGGATGCTTCAGGCTGCGCTGAACCCGCTTGCCACCCTTGGCCGTGAAGCGAAGCTCGATCCGGCCATTGTTGAGCTTGAGGTGACGCTTCAATAGGGTCGTCGCGCCATAAGTGCCGTTTTCGCGCGCATAGCTCTGGTTGCCGACGCGCAGATGCGCCTCATCGAGGAGGGTCGCCAGCGCCGCGAGCACGCCATGAATATCGTCCATGCCGCCGTCGAGATGGCGCAGCACCGCCCGCCTGATCTTCGGCAGCGCCTGGCCGAATTCGATCAGCTGGTGAAACTTCTCTTCGCTTCGGTGAAACTGCCAGTCCTTGTGATAGCGATACTGCTTGCGACCCCGGACATCCATGCCGGTCGCCTGCAGGTGGCCGTTTTCCTGCAGGCAGATCCAGACATTGTCATAGGCCGGGGGAAGACCGAGCGACGCGATCCGTTTGCGATGGACCACGTCGTCGAGCAGGCTGCCGTCCGGCAGCCTGTAGGAGAAGCCGGTGCCTCTCCGATGGCGGCGAATGCCGGGCTCGCTGTCGTTCACATAGACAAGTCCGAGTTCCGTGATCGACATCTCACCCATGGACGCTGCCTTTACTTCCGGTCGGGCTGGGCCTGGCGGCCGAAGTGGAACCAACGCTTGCGCTCAGTGGTCTTCGGAATATCCAGCTCCCCGGCCGTCGGTGCGAAAACGGCGACGCTGGCGGCGTAGACCACGACCGTGTTCTCGACCTGATGCGTGACGAACGTTTCCTCCGTGCCGGTGTCGGCGACACGGTACCAGTTTTCGCCTTCGCCGAGGTCCGGCAGCTGGAATTCGCAGTCGCCCCCAGCATTGAACACCATGAACAGATCGTCCAGGACTTCGCTATCGGTCGCATGCACGCTCTTGCCGATGTAGACGCCGAGCACACGCAGTTCGCCATCGTCCCAGGAACCGTCATCCATCTGGTTGCCATCGGGCTTGAACCAGGCGATCTCGGCGCGACCATCCTCCGACGTATCGCCGGTCAGGAAGCGTTCCTGGCGAAGCACGGGGTGGGCCTTGCGGAAGGCGACGGCCTTCTGGCAAAATTCGAGGAAGGGGTCCTTGAGACCGTTCCAGTCCGTCCAGCCGATCTCGTTATCCTGGCAGTAGGCATTGTTGTTGCCGCCCTGGCTGTTGCCGACTTCGTCGCCGCCGACGATCATCGGTACGCCCTGGCTCAGCATCAGCGTCATGATCATGTTGCGGCGGCGTCTTGCGCGGGCAGCATTGATCTCCGGATCGTCGGTCGCGCCTTCGGCACCCATGTTGTCGGAATGGTTGTCGGAGTGACCGTCGTTGTTGTTCTCGCCGTTGGCCTCGTTGTGCTTCTCGTTGAAGGACACGGTGTCCATCAGGGTGAAGCCGTCATGGGCGCTGAGGAGGTTGATCGACGTGGTGGCGCCACGGTCGGAATGATTGAACTGGCGCGCCGAGCCGGCAATGCGCGAGGCAAGCTTGGCGACCTGGCCGCCCTCGCCTGTCCAGTAGGTGCGGACCGTGTCGCGGAACTTGTCGTTCCATTCGCGGAAGGGATAGGGGAAGCCACCGACCTGATAGCCGCCTTCGCCGATATCCCATGGCTCGGCAATGAGCTTGACGCCGGCGAGCACCGGATCCTGGCGGATGGCGTCGAAGAAGCCGCCCTGCCGGTCGAATTCCATTTCTTCGCGGCCGAGCGTGCTGGCCAGATCGAACCGGAAACCATCGATGTGCATGACGCCGACCCAATAGCGTAGGCTGTCGAGGACCATGCGCAGGACCATCGGATGGGAGACGTTCAGGGTATTGCCGGTGCCCGTCGTATCGAAGGTGTGCCGCTGGTCGTCGGGCGACAGGCGGTAGTAGCTCTGATTGTCGAGACCCCGGAAACTCATGGTCGGGCCGCGCTCGGAACCTTCGGCGGTGTGGTTATAGACGACGTCCATGATCACTTCGATGCCGGCCGCATGGAAGCGGCGAACCATCGTCTTGATTTCGGTGATCTTGTCGGTCGACATAAAGCGACCCATCGGCGCGAAGAAGCCGAGCGTCTGGTATCCCCAAAAGTTGCGGAGGTTCTTTTCCTCGAGATAGCGGTCGTCGACGAAGGACTGGATCGGCAACAGCTCGATGGCAGAGATGCCGAGCTTGGTCAGGTGCTCGATGATCGGATCGCTGCACATGCCGAGGAACGTGCCGCGGAGGTTGTCCGGCACATCGGGGTGGGTCATCGTCATGCCGCGCACATGGGCTTCGTAGATCACCGTTTCCGTCCAGGGCCGGCGGATGGCCTTGTCGCCGTCCCAGTCGAAGTCGGAATCCTGGACAACCCCCTTGACCATGAACGGCGCGCTATCGCGCTCGTCGAAAGACAGGTCGCCGTCCTCGGCGCCGATCGTGTAGCCATAGAGAGCGTCGTCCCACTTCAGATCGCCGATTATCTGCTTGGCATAGGGGTCCAGCAGCAGCTTGTTCGGATTGAAGCGGTGACCGTTCGCCGGATCGTAGGGGCCGTGCGCCCGGTAGCCGTAAACGGTGCCCGGACCGATGCCGGCGATGTAACCGGACCAGATGTCGCCTTCACGTTTCGGCAGCGCCATGCGCGCCGTTTCGGTCTTGCCGTCATCGGTATAGAGGCAAAGCTCGATTTTCTCGGCATTGGCCGAGAACACAGCAAAATGCGTGCCGGCACCGGTGTATTCGGCGCCGAGTTCCGGCTTCATGAAGTCCAGTTCCGAGAATGAGAAACTCATAAGGATCTATCCGTTCTTGGGTTGGTTGTCAGGTCTGGCAAACGGTCATGTCGCTCCATCGGGCGGAAGCCCGTCGGCAGGATGCGATAGGGTATCGGCATGAACATGAAGCACCGTTTGCGAAATTTTTGGTCGGCAAGCGCCATGCCGCCGGGAGGTCAAACGTTGCGAGAGTGGTTAGGTTCCGCTGAAAAAGCACAAACACGAAAGGGCGCTGCGCACCTTCGAAACCGCTGTCCGGCCCATCCGGAGATTTAGTTTTCGCGCCAGGGAGACTTTTATGGGAGTTGCTGGCTTCGCATGAAGGGAAAAGTGTGGTTACGTTGCAGGCGATGGGGAACTGGTATAAAAACACGCATGAAAAGCGATATGCTTGAACTCAAATTCTGGGGCGTCCGGGGCAGCATCCCGGTCTCCGGCCCGGAATTCGAGCGTTACGGCGGCAACACGTCGTGCATCGAGATCAGATGCGGCGATCGGCACTTGCTGTTCGACGCCGGGACAGGTGTGCGCGAAGCAGCGGCAGCGCTGCGCCAGGACGGCGTGACGGATATCGACCTGTTCTTCACCCATTCCCACTACGACCACATCATCGGCCTGCCTTTCTTCGAACCGATCTACAATCCGAAGGTCACCGTGAACCTGTGGTCCGGGCACCTCGCCGGCAAGACGACGACGCGCGGAATGATCGACCAGTTCATGCGGCCGCCGTGGTTTCCGGTAAAGCCTGACATCTGTCGCGCGACACTCGGCTTCCGCGACTTCAATCCTGGCGATGTAATCGAGCCCCATGCGGGCATCGTGATCCACACGGCCCTGCTCAATCATCCGGGCGGAGCAGTCGGCTACCGGGTGGAGTGGGCGGGCCGCGTCATCGCGCTCATCTACGATACCGAGCATCGGGAAGGCCACGTCAACGAAGCGGCCCTCGCCTTGATGCAGGGCGCCGATCTCGTGGTCTACGATACCACCTATACCGAATCTGAAATGACGAAATATCGCGGCTTCGGTCACTCGACCTGGGAAGAAGGCGTAAAGCTCGCCAAGATGGCGGGCGTCGAGCGGATGGCACTCTTCCACCACGCCCCCTCCCGCACGGACGACGAACTGGATGCCATGCAGGCGCTGGCCCAGGCAAGCCTGCCCGGGGCCTTCGCGGCCTATGATGGCCTGACGGTGACATTCTAACCGGTTTCTCGTTGCCGGGAGCCAGCCGTCGCATTTCGAGCTTCCGTTTCTCTAGCCGAGAAGCTCGCGCAGCGGACACCAGCGCAGGCAGGCCCTGCCGGCCGTCGTCTCGAACAGCTTCGCCAGAAAATCCCAGCAGGCTTCGTCGTGCACGAGATGGTGTGTCAGGATACCGATGGGCTCGTCGCTGCCACCGATGCGCCGTTCGAGTTCCGTAACGAGAAGACCGACCAGATCGGCATGCGGGCGGCAATGGCCGCTCGCCCAATCCATGATGTCGACATGGGTGTTGATCAACCGGATCGGGCTTTCCGTGTCGGCTTTGCCGTAGACGGACGCGGCCTGAAATCCGAGCGGCGCCAGTGCGGGCAGCAGGGCCCGGTCGATCCGGTTCCATGGCGGGACGAGCACGGGGTCGAGCCGGTCCGCATGCAGCATTCGGAGCTTGGCCAACCCATCGCCGAGCTCGCCGAGAACGACAGCGCCGGCGCGATCCGATCCGAGTTCGCACTTCTTGCCACGAATGGCGTGGTTTTCGTGGCTCCAGCCGTGGACAGTGACGGCAACATGGTCTTCGCCCTGCAACCTTTCCGCCAGCGGCGGACCGGTGAAGGCTGGAATGACCGCCAGGCTGAGGGGCACCGAAGCCTGGCGTGTGATGTCGAGAAGACGACCCAGGGCCGGGGTCGGCTCGATGGCGTCGTCATCGCGCAGCCAGAACCGGACCGTCCGGCGGGCATCGGTCATCCTGTCGAGCATGGCAGACAGGGATTTCCAGGTCGGGTCATCGCGCATATCGTTCTCCCAGATGCTGTTGCAAAATCGCGTCCAGGCGCGTGGAGGCCGCTTCGAGCGACCTTTCCGTCTGGACAAAGCGACGCGCGGCCAATCCCATCCCCTGTCGTCGGCCAGGGTTTGCGAGCAGCGCTGCGATCGCGTCCGCGAATGCCGCGAGGTCGCCGTCCGGCGTCAGGATGCCGGTCGTGCCGTTCACCACGACCTCGGGCACACCCGCCGTCGCCTGGGCAACGACAGGAAGGCCGGCGGCCTGGGCCTCGAGATAGGCCAGACCATAGGCCTCGCCGCAGCCAGGCCAGACATAAATGCCGCCGCGCGACAGTTCGGCCACCAGTTCGGCAGCGGCTTTCTCACCCGCCCAGTCGATGCGTTGCTCTCCGAACGTTGCGAACATGTCGCGGACCTCGGCACGTTTAGGACCATCGCCGATGATCGTCAGCGTCCAGTCTTTTTCCCGGATCCGCTCGAGAGCACGGGCGAGCATCGCATAACTGTCGAGCTTGTCGCCGGCGCGCATCATTGCCACGCTGACCAGCCGGCGCGGCGCGTCTGCGGCGGCCAATGGAAACGGCGCCGCGTCGATGAACGGCGCCAGGCGCGCGTAGACGCCCTCCGGAATGGCGCTCGCGAGCCCCAACCTGTCACGCTCGGTGAGGCAGACGTTGACCGCAGCCTGCCTGACGCAGTCCGCAACGAGACGCTGGTTGTCTCCCCACCCCGCAGCATTCCTGCGTGCGGAATACGAAGCCTCGGCGGTGACATAGGGAATCCCGAAGGCCCGCGCCACCGCCGGTCCGATCTGGTCGGGGGTCTTGTAGTAGGGATGATAGGTGAACCAGAGCTCGGGCCTGGCGATCGTCGGCATGGCCAGCAGGCGTGAAATCTCGGCGCCGGCCCTTTCCGTCAGTTGCGCCCGCAAGCCCGGTTCGGGCGTTGCCGTGAAGCTGCGAAGTTCGGACGCGACTTCGACGCTGTGCCCTGCCCTTTCGAGCGCCGCGATCAGCTGCCTCGCCATCAGGCGGTCTCCCGAGGGGACGGCATGACGGGGGGATTTCAGCGGCGCGTAGAAGGCGATCCTCATGACAGCGCCGGCTTCGTGACTGTCCGCCGGCGGCATCGTGGAGGAACAATGGGAACGCCTTGCAGAGCCTTTACGACAGACCGGCTGCGACGATCCTGTATCGCGGGGGAATCCTCGACAGGGAGCTGCTTTTTGGGTAGATGAAGAAGCATGGAGAATCCCGCCTGTCGATATTCGTGGCCGGTTTTGGTTAGCCCATACGAGCGCATTTGTGAACAGCCATCCAGAGGCGGATTGAAACCATAGCCGCGCCACACACCCTGCTCTCCGACAGATCGATCCGAAAAGCCAGACTGGGCTCAGGCCTGGTGATTTTCCTGTTTGTGCTCATGCACCTCAGCAATCATGCGCTCGGGCTGGTTTCGCTGCACGCGGCGGAGCAAGGACGCCTGCTCTTCCTGGCGCTGTGGCGCAATCCGATCGGCACCATGCTGTTCTATGGCGCGGTCGTCGTTCACGTGCTCCTGGTGTTCAAGGCGCTCTACCAGCGCCGAACGCTCAAGATGCCGATCGGCGAGGCTTTTCAGATGATCACCGGCTTGCTGGTGCCCGTGCTGCTGATCGACCATGTCACGGCCACGCGGATCCTCTACAGCCTCTACGGATTTGCCGACACCTACCACAGCACCGTGCGGTCGCTCTGGGTCAATTCGCCCTCCGTTGGGGTGCGGCAGGCCATCGCGCTCATCGTCGTCTGGGTGCATGGCTGCATCGGCCTGCATTTCTGGCTGCGATACCGTCCCTGGTACGACCGCCTCACACCTGCCATGCTGGCATTCGCAATCCTCTTGCCGGTGCTCGGCCTGCTCGGCTTTGCCGCCATGGGGCGCAATATCGCCTACCAGCTCGCCCATGAAGTCCCGAATGGCTACCCCGGCGGCTATTACGGCGCGAGGGAAGCCTCCAGCATTGCGAGCGTTGCCGCAAGCCCGCCCGGCATGTCGCAAGCGCTTCTTCCCTACCGGGCGAGCCTCTACGGCATCTTTGCTCTCCTGATCGCAGGCGTGTTCATGCTGAGGGCGCGGAGGCGGTGGACCGAAAGGGCGCATCAGGTCTCCATTCGCTATCCCGGCGGCGAATCCATCGAGGTTCCGCGCGGCTTCAGCGTACTGGAAGCCAGCCGCCTGGGCGGAATTCCGCACTACTCCATCTGCGGCGGCAAGGGGCAGTGCTCGACGTGCCGCGTGCAGGTGGTCGACGGTGGCAAGAATCTTCCGCCGCCCGATCCGCTCGAGCAGAAGACCCTGGCCCGGATAGGCGCCGCGCCGGATGTGCGGCTCGCCTGCCAGCTGCGCCCGCCCCACAATATCACCGTCGTGCCCATGCTGGCGCCGATGGCCGAGACCGCCATCCCTGCCTTCAGCCAGGCGGCCAGCCCCGGCCGGGAGCGGGAGATCGTCGTGTTGTTCTGCGATATCCGCCATTTCACGACACTCACCGAATCGCGCCTGCCATTCGACATCGTGTTTCTGCTGAACCGGTATTTCTCGATCGTCGGGCGGGTGATCGAGGAGCAGGGTGGCCGTATCGACAAATTCATCGGCGACGGCGTCATGGCGCTGTTCGGCCTCGGTACCACGCCTGAGGTTGCCTGTCGGCAGGCTCTCAAGGCCGCTGCCATGATCCTCGTTGAGATCGACAAGCTGGCGACGGAGCTGGCGGAAGAGCTGGCCATGCCGCTGCAGATCGCCATCGGCATCCACACCGGCAGGGCCGTCGTCGGTACGATGGGATATGGCAACGTGAAGGCTCTGACCGCGATCGGCGATACCGTCAACGTCGCCAGCAGGCTCGAGAGCGCTGCCAAGGAATTCGAAACGTCGCTGGTGTTTTCGGAGCCTGTCGCCCTGCTGTCGGGCATCGACACTGCCGGCATCCTCAGCCGCGAGATCGCGGTGCGCGGCCGCGCCCAGCCGCTGCAGGTGTTCATCGTCCCGAAGAGCGAGAGCAGCCGCTTTGCATAAGCCGCCGGCCAGTGTAGGGAAGGCAATGATGAACCCCGCCCTTTGGATACGCAAGAACTACCGGCGACGCCTGAGCAAGCTGCGCGATCGGCTGGCGACGCGCTTTTTCGACATGCCGTACGGCCGAAGGTTGCTGGTCGGCGGGCTCGGACCGCGCGTGCTGACCATGACGGTCGACTGCGGCGATCACATCATGAGCGTTTCGCCATCCGACTATATCGGTCGCAAGGTGTTCCGGAAGGGCCATTTCGAGCGCGATCACGTCGACCGCCTGCTGGCAGTGTTGCGCGAACGCGGATTGCAGCGCCGCGGCGATGTTCTGCTCGAACTCGGCGGCAATATCGGAACGCAAACCGTCTACTTCGCGCTCAGCAAGGCCTATCGCCGGATCGTCACGGTCGAACCTGACCCGCGCAACCTCAAGCTCCTCGCCTGCAATATCGTGCAGAACCAGCTGGAGGACCGCGTGACGCTGGTGAATTGCGCCGCCGGCGACCGCACCGGCCACCTCGACTTCTTCCAGCATCGCAGCAACCACGGCAAAAGCAGCGCCCTCAGCAAGGCGGGCGGAAACTGCAAGATATCGGTGCCCGTCAGGCCGGTGTCGCAGATCCTCGAAGAGGCCGGTGTCGAAGCGGGTCATGTCGGGCTGATCTGGATGGATATCGAAGGCTACGAGCCCGTCGCCTGCCGGTCGATGCAGGCGCTGATGGCGCGTCGCGTGCCGCTCTACATGGAGTTCACGCCGGAATTCTACGGAGCCGAACAGACCGCCGAGTTCAAGCGCCAGCTGGCAGGCTTCTACCGGACCTGCCTGGTGTTCACCGACGACCGGCCGGTCGACATGCAGGTCACCGACCTGCCCGTCACCGGCGCCCAGTTCGACGTGCTTTTCTACGGTTGAGACTAGGCGCGGCGGTAGATGAAATACCGATCTTCGTGAATCCCGGCCGGCAGCGGAAGAGGTCGCAGTTCCGGGTTTGAAAGCGGCAGGCCGCTGACGGCAACCCCTCCCGATTTCAGGACGCCCGCCATCAGCTGAGGCAACCAGCGCAGCGTTATCGCATCCTTTTCGGGATAGCCGGTGCCGATATCGGCGTGGGCGAGTGCTGCACCGAAGCCGAGAAATGCCTGTGCCGTGTGCTCGATTTCGCCGAGCACCAGATCTTCCTTTGCCGGCATCGAATGGGCGGACGCATTGGCAGCTCGATCGAAGGCCACGATGCGACGGCCGGGAAAGCGCTCCCTGAGGTGATCGAATGTGCGGCCGTTGCCCAGCCCCAGTTCGAGGATGGGGCCTTCGAGATCGGCGATATCGGCTGTCAGATGATCGAGGATATCGCGCTGGGCGCTGAGGCGTCTGATGAAACTGTCCAAGCGGCTCATGGCGGCCTTTCCCTCGTGTGTCGGCAGGTGGAATGTCGCCTAGCAGGTCGGAAAGGCTGCGTCGACCGTGCAATGGCCGATCGCCTCGAGAGTGGCACGTGCAACTCATCTGTGGCAGCACTCGTTCAACACGAAGTGATATGGTAGGTAAGATCATGGACGATTTGCAACACGATGCGTTCTTCAGCGCCCTGCCGGTCTTCACCCGCTTCGAGGGGGTGACCGACGACGGCAACTACCGTCCCTTGCCGGACGACTGGTACCTAGCCCTGGCGGATATTGTTTCGTCCACCGAAGCCATTGCCGCCGGACGCTACAAGGCAGTCAACATGGCGGGAGCCAGCGTGATCTCCGCCGTGCTCAACGCTCTTGGGCGCGCCGACTATCCTTTTGTGTTCGGGGGTGACGGTGCCTGCATCGCCATCCCCGCCGCCGGTCTCGACCGTGCGCGCCAGGCGCTGGCCTCCGTGCAATCCTTCGTCGCCGCCGATCTGCATTTGAGTTTGCGGGCAGCCCTGGTGCCGATGGCCGATATCCGGAAAGAGGGCCTGGATGTCCGGGTGGCACGCTTCAGCCCGACGGACTTCGTGTCCTACGCCATGTTCACGGGGGGCGGCACCAGCTGGGCAGAGGCGCAGATGAAGTCCGGAAACTACGGTGTCCGGGCCGACCAGGATGGACTGCGCCCGGACCTCACCGGTCTTTCCTGCCGCTGGAACCCGATCGAAGCACGCAACGGCGAAATCGTCTCCGTCATCGTCGTGCCGGATGGCCGCGGTCACGGGCCGGAATTCCAGACCCTAGTCGCAGCCATCATCGCGATTGCGGGGGAAGAAGGTCGAGATGCCCACCCGGTGCCCGTGGACGGTCCGGATCTCGGCCTGTCGCTCGGCGGTGTCGCAGACGAGGCAAAGGCGACGGCGGCGGATGGGCGGATCGTTCGCCGCAAGCTTGCCATCGCCGCGCAGATGGGCCTGACATTCGTTCTTCACAAACTCAACCTGAAGCTCGGTACCTTCGATGCGCGCCGCTACAAACGCGATGTCGCGGCCAATTCCGATTTCCGGAAATTCGACGACGGCCTGAAAATGACGATCGACCTCGATGCCGACCGCCTGGGGCGCCTCGAGCGGCTGCTGAAGGAGGGCGAAGCTGCGGGGACATGCCGCTACGGATTGCACCGCCAGGCCTCCGCCCTGATGACCTGCTTCGTGCCGACGCCCCTGTCGCGCGACCATATGCATTTTATCGATGGCGCAAGCGGCGGATACGCCATGGCCGC
>CAZZZI010000089.1:0-17689 GCA_964658415.1 uncultured Sphingomonas sp.
CGCATCGCCCTGCGTGACAACTCGCGCGCCTTCACCTCGCTTCTTCTCCTCGGCCTTACACGCGGTTGCCGGGTCCGTTGAGGAGCGCCCGGCGGCCGACAAGCCCGTCCGGCGACTGCTCCTCGACCTAATCCGACAATCATTCCAGGCCACCATTCAAAGCCGCTTTTGTCATCGCCTTGCTGCAGCCAATCGGCTATGAGCGGGCAATCGACGGCACGAGGAAAAGACGATGGACGAGCAGACCCATTCTCCCGCCAGCAAGCCTTCCACATCCATGTCCCGCTTCAAGGGCATGGCGCTTGCTGCGGAAAAATACCGTGCCTACCCGCAGGTCGATATTCCCGACCGCACCTGGCCTTCGAAGACGCTGACCAAGCCGCCGATCTGGTGCTCGGTCGATTTGCGCGACGGCAACCAGGCCCTGGTCGACCCGATGGGCCACGACCGCAAGGCCCGCATGTTCCAGCTGCTGCTGGAAATGGGGTTCAAGGAAATCGAGATCGGCTTTCCGTCGGCCTCGCAGACCGATTTCGATTTTGCCCGCTGGTGCATCGAGGAGGGCAATGTCTCCGACGACGTGTCGCTGCAGGTGCTGGTGCAGTGCCGGCCGGAGCTGATCACCCGCACCTTCGAATCGCTGCAGGGCGCCAAGCGGCCGATCGTGCACTTCTACAATTCCACCAGTGAATTGCAGCGCCGCGTGGTGTTTGCCAAGGACGTCTCCGGCATCAAGCAGATTGCCGTCGATGCCGCCAAGATGATCACCGACATGGCAGCCAAGGCCGGCGGCGACTATCGCTTCGAATACTCGCCGGAGAGCTTTACCGGCACCGAGCTCGAGGTGGCGCTGGAGATCTGCAACGCTGTCATCGCCGAGATCCGGCCGACCCCCGACAACAAGCTGATCATCAACCTGCCGTCGACCGTCGAGATGGCGACGCCGAACGTCTATGCCGACCAGATCGAGTGGATGTGCCGCAACCTCGACAACCGTGAAAACCTGATCGTGTCGCTGCATCCGCATAATGACCGCGGAACGGGCATTGCGGCAGCCGAGCTGGCGCTGCTGGCCGGCGCCGACCGCGTCGAGGGCACCCTGTTCGGAAACGGCGAGCGCACGGGCAATGTCGACGTGGTGACGATGGCGCTGAACATGTTCACGCAAGGGGTCGATCCCGGAATCGACTGCTCGGACATCGAGCGGATCAAGGAAGTCTACGAATATTCGAACCAAATGACGATTGCCGAGCGCCATCCCTACGTTGGCGAACTCGTCTACACGGCCTTTTCTGGCTCGCACCAGGATGCGATCAACAAGGGCATGAAGGCCAGCAAGGTCGCCAACACCTCGGTCTGGGAAGTGCCTTACCTGCCTATCGATCCGCAGGATGTCGGACGCTCCTACGAGGCGATCATCCGTATCAACTCGCAGTCCGGCAAGGGCGGCATCGCCTATATCCTGCAGCAGGATTACGGGCTGAACCTGCCGCGCAACCTGCAGGTGGAGTTCCGCCAGGAGATCCAGAACATCACGGACATCGAGGGCAAGGAGCTACCGGCCAAGCGCATCTACGATCGCTTCATGGAGCTCTACGTCAACCAGACGGATGCGCGCCTGCGCTTCGTCGATTTCCACAGCTTTGCCAGCCCCGAGCGCAAGGGCCAGACGGTCGTTGCCGCCGAGATCACCGATGGCGGCGAGCTGAAGCGCATCGAGGGCAGGGGCACCGGCCCCATCGATGGTTTCATCAATGCGCTGTCGGTCTATCTCGGCATCGAAATGTCGGTCGAGGACTACTCGGAGCATTCGCTGCAGCACGGCTCGAATGCCGCCGCCATCTCCTACGTCGAGACCTCCTATCCCGGCGGAAAGCTGTTCGGTGCCGGCGTCAATACCAACATCGTCGCCGCTTCGCTCGAGGCCATCGTCTCGGCGGCAAACCGGGTCCTGGCGATGAAAACGTCTGTCTAACGCCAGCCACCTGCGTTTCGCAGCGATAGCCTCCTCCGGATGGCGGCCCGCAAGGCCGCCATTCTCATGTCCAGCCGTTGCTCAGATCTCCACCGACACACGGTTGGCGATCTCGTCGAGCAGGGCATCCGAGGAGGCGCCGACGATGGCGTATCCGACGCCGGCGCGACGCCAGGGAACGATGCCGATGTCGTCCTTGATGATCTCGTTGAAATCGCTGCCGTCGCTGCTGGCGTTATCCTTGAAGAAGCAGACGGAAACGATCTCGCCGTCGATGTTGCGATAGACCAGCTGTCCTGTCGGCTTGCCGGCCGCAACCAGCAGGCGCGCGCCCTGGAAGACCAGGCCCTGGCTCGACAGGTCGGGCAGGGCGAATTTGACGCCGACGGTCGCGGTCAGCCAGGAGACGATCTCGTCGCTCTCGGTCGCGCCGAGTTCGACGACATGGCTGGACTGGCGCAGGTAGATGCGCTGCGCTGCGGCAATGTCGTCCGCCCAGGTGCGGTTCTGGTTGGGGATCAGGGGCAGGCTGAGGCGGGCGGCGCCCGGCTGGGTGCCGACGAGATAGCCGATGCCGCCACCGATGACGAAGAGGATGAGGGCCGCCGCCAGCGCCTGCTTGCCCGATGGCGCGAGCTTTATCGCCGGCCGGGAGATCCGGCGGATGTCCCGCTCCTTCGGGGCGGGCGCACTCTTGATCGAGCGCACCAGCGCCAGCGGGACCGGCTCCTTCAAGAGGTCGTCGAACACCTTGCGGCCGATATCGGAGCCCTGCCGCAGGTTTTCGTAGACGCGGCCTGCGTCGTGGTCGGTGGAGATCAGATGCTCGAGCGCCAGCTTCTCCTCCGCGCCGGCCTCGCCGTCGATATAGGCGGTCAGCCGAGCCTCGATCGATGTCTTTCGGGTGTCCTGCACTGTCACGACCTCTGGCTCAGGATGTTGCGGTCCGCAGCGGCAAAGGCAAGGCGCGCATTGGCAAGCCGCGATGCGACGATCGACAGGGGTATGCCGAGGATATCGGCGGTCTGCTTGTAGCTATGGCCTTCGACATCGGCGAGCAGGAAGACGCTGGCGAGGCCTTCGGGCAAGGCGATGATGGCCTGGAGACCGTCGCTTCGCTCGACCGGACGGGGCTGCTGCAAGGCGGCTTCGCCTTTCTGCCCCGCAGCGGCCCTGGGGGAGCCGGCGCGCACACGGTGGCGGCGGGATTCCTCGACCCACAGCTGGCGCGTCATGGCATAAAGCCAGCTGTCCAGGCGCTCCTCCGTGTTCCACAAATGGATCTTGACGATGCTGCGCTGGCAGACCTTCTGCAGCAGGTCGTCCGCTTCTGCCACGTCGCCCGTCAGCGTCACGGCGAAGCGCCGTAATTTTGGCAAGAGGCCGACGAGGTCGCGACGAATGTCCGGTGCAGGAATGGGAGCGCGCATTAGTCTTTCCACGATGAAGTGACCGTCATCGGACGCGGGTTGAATTGCGGTCTTCATCCGATGAATAGGACGCGCCCACCAGCCCGTCGGAGCTGATGTCGGTCGACGCATCGGCAAGACATCGATGACAGCGATATGACCACTTCCCGACTTGTTTCGCAAGTCGGCATAAAGGCTTTGACGGGCGGTGGCACAGATGTTTTCCAATGGCGGCAGCGTTCAGTCGGCGTATGCGCAGTCTTTCTCAAGTAACGAGCCTGCTCGCCAGATGGTGGCTATTCTAGCGGGCGCCACGCCGTTAGCCTTAACGGTTGTTCTGCCCCCACATTGCTCACTGCCACTTGATCTGGGATCGACCTTCCATGGACAAGCGACCAGCAGTTTCTCGATGGAGAGCACGTTGGACGTTCTTACGGCGCGGCGAGCCGATGCGAGGCGCATCCCTACCGTTAGTGGCCAGGGCAAACGGGCCTGCCGCCTTTGACCTACGATAGCTTTCCGCCATATCATCGGTGGCAAATCCGGCGAGAGCGAGACGATGGAAAAGTTCTTTCATAGCGACCGACAGGAAGTGGACGTATTTGAAGAATTCTTGAAAGGCGATTGGCTGCTATTTGATTGCCGTATCGACGGGTCAGCCAGTCAACCCGTCGATACGACCGCCATCCAGGCTTACTATCAGAAAACGCAAAGTCTTTGGGGTGGTTATCCCGAAAATTACGTTCTGGCGGTGCGCAGCGAACTACCGGCAGGAACGAGCCTAGCCACCATCATGGAGAAACTAGACCATGCCAGGAGAGACGAAATAATCGCTTTCATCGGATACAATGACGGCGGCTTGATCTCCCTCTCCAGCAAACTGTGGCCACCACAGCAAGGGGCAAAATCAGCCGATTGGTGGACCGGAAGGTTCGCCCATTAGTTCAACATGCCACGGACCCATCCGAGCCTGACCGCGTCAACGGGGGAGGTGGGACCGCTTGACGTTACGACCGCCTCACGCCGCAAATATGTCTGTTCCCTCGGCCGCGATGCCGTCTCCCCGGTGGTTGAGGCTGAACCGCTCGGCCTTCACGTCCCATGCGCCCGGAGACCCCGAGATAGAGAAAAGGTTGTAGGAGGCGGGGGGCTTGGAGCCGCCGACCCCTTGCGAAGCCGAGGCGATGCCGACCACCGGCACGCGCCCCGTCGGGCCGCGCAGCCAGTGCAGGGTGTTGAGGTGGGTATGGCCGTGCAGCACCAGTTCCGCGCCTCCGGTCGAGACGACGGCGGCAAAGCGGCGGATGCCGATCATCCGCTTGTGGAAGGACGTCGCGCCCCGGATCGGCGGATGATGGATCATCAGCACCCGGAACAGCCCGGCCTCACCGGCAGCCCTCAGCATATGCACCGTCTCGCGCGCCTGGCGTGATCCGAAGAAGCCGCTGGCGGAAAAGGGCAGGGTGGCAACGGCCGTCGAGCAGCCGATGATGGCGACGCGGTCGCGGATGCGAAGATAGGGAAAGACGTGGATGTCCTCTTCCCAGGCCGCCGGTGCCAGATCGCCGCGCACATAGGGATACCAGGCGCGCACCGATTTCTCGTAGGAGCCGGGCACATAGGCATCGTGATTGCCGGGGACGACCGACGTCGTCGACGGGGGGCCGACGGTTGCCAGCCACTCCGCAGCGGTGCGGATCTCTATCGTGGTACCGAGGTTGACGAGGTCTCCGGTCACGCAAAGGTGGTCCGCCTCCTTTTCCTTGATGTCGGCCAGGAGCAGATCGAGCGTGCCGCCGAAAAGGTGCTTGCGCCGGTTCCGGTGCCAGTTCACAAATCCGGTGATGCGCTTCGATGCGAGTTCCCAGAGGGAAAGGCGTGGTAGCGGTCCGAGGTGGATATCGGAGATATGCGCGAGTTTGAACATGGGTGAGACATAGAACAGTCTCGTTTCAAATCAAATGCTTCAAATGCCCGCTCACGGTAAGTTTGGCAGGTGCGTCTGGGCAGCCTGGCGAGGGAGGAAAGGCATGGACGATCAATCGCCGCCTGAGGCAGGCGGGTGGAAGCAAAGGCTCCTCGGCCCCGTCGTGCATCTCTATTTTGCCTGGACGCGCGGCATGACGCTCGGGGTGCGCGCCGCCTGTTTCGATAGCGAGGGACGGATCTTCCTGGTTCGCCACGCCTACCTGCCCGGCTGGTACATGCCGGGCGGCGGTGTCGAGCGGCACGAGACGGTCGATGAGGCGCTCGTCAAGGAGTTGCGCGAAGAGGGAAACCTTGCCATCCTCGGCACGCCGACATTGCTCGGCATCTACTTCAACCGCTCCGCCAGCCGCCGCGATCACGTCGCCTTCTACAGGGCAACGGTCGAGCAGACCGCGCCGCGCCGGCCCGATTGGGAGATCGCAGAAAGCGGCTTCTTCGCCCTGGATTCATTGCCGCCCACCACCACCGCCGCCACCCGCAGGCGGCTGCAGGAGCTCAACGGCGACATCGCGCCCACGGGTTTCTGGTAGAACCGCCGCTAAATTCCGTCGCGACCGTGGGGGCGGTCGAAATCGAGGGCGGGGCCCAAGGGCACGATGCCGGTCGGGTTGATGGTCTTGTGGCTGCCGTAGTAGTGCTGCTTGATATGGGCCATGCTGACCGTCTCGCGCACGCCGGGCATCTGGTAGAGTTCCCTGAGATAGCCGGGCAAATTGCGGTAGTCCTCGATGCGGCGGATGTTGCATTTGAAATGGCCGACATAGACGGCATCGAAGCGCAGCAGCGTCGTGAACAGCCGCCAGTCGGCTTCCGTGATCTTGTCGCCGACGAGGTAGCGGCTCTCGCCGAGCCTCGTGTCGAGGCTGTCGAGCGTCTCGAAGAGCTTTTGCACATGCTCCTCATAGGCCGCCTGCGTCGTCGCAAAGCCGGATTTGTAGACGCCATTGTTGACCGTATCGTAGACGACGTCGTTGATGGCGTCGATCTCGGTGTGCAGGGGCTCCGGATAGTAATCCGCCGTCGCTTCGGTGAGAGCGCCGAATGCGCTGTTGAACATGCGGATGATTTCGGACGATTCGTTGTTGACGATCGTCCCGGTTCTGTTGTCCCAGAGGACGGGCACGGTGACGCGGCCGGAATAGTGCGGATCCGCCCGGGTGTAGATCTCCCACATCGTGCTCGCACCGAACAGGTGGTCGACCGTGCCGCCGTCGCGGTTCTTGAACTCCCAGCCGTTTTCGAGCATCAGCGGATCGACGATCGAGACGGAAATCAGATGTTCCAGCTTCTTCAGCTTGCGGAAGATCAGTGTCCGGTGGGCCCAGGGGCAGGCGAGCGCGACATAGAGGTGGTAACGGCCGGCCTCTGCCTTGAAGCCGCCGGTGCCGGATGGCCCGGCGCTGCCGTCCGATGTCACCCAGTTGCGGAATTGGGATGCCGCCCGCTTGAACTGGCCCTTGGTTTCCTTGGTGTCGTACCAGACGTCCTGCCAGACGCCATCAACCAGCATGCCCATGACCGTGGTCCTTCCGAATTGCTTTGACGGCAAGATACGCCGGCGCGGCCAAATTTCGAGCCCGCAAAGGTTGAACAGTCCGTCGCTGGCGTGTGAGGCACATTTTGCGTTGGACTGAGGAAATATTTCCTGCTATCGGCGTCGTCACACTTAGAGGACCTTGCTCGATGACCGTAACCAGAGACCTGCGACGACGCTGATGGACCCGAACGCCGCTTTCGGCGTTTCCAAGCCCCATCCATTCTTGTCATCTGGTTTGTTACGTTTCATGCACAAGCACGATCTGGTCTACCTCACCGAGGATGCGTCCCACGACGCCGTCATCGAACTCATCAACGAAGAAGCTTTTGGTCCCGGCCGGTTTGTCCGCGCCGCTGCCCGTATCCGCGAGCAGGGGCCGCACGACCGCTCCCTGTCGTTCATTTGCGCCGATGACGGCGAGACGGTTGCCTCCGTGCGGATGACGGCCGTCATGGCCGGCGGTGTCAGGGGCCATCTGCTTGGTCCGCTGGCCGTCCGTCCGTCGCACAAGAGCCGGGGCATTGGCCGCGAACTCGTGCGTATCGCCGTCGAGGCGGCGCGTCGCAAGGGGTCTGAGGCGGTGATCCTGGTCGGTGATCCGCCCTATTACGAACCGCTGGGCTTCGAGAAGGTGGCGTATAATGCGCTCGCCTTCCCGGGTCCTGTCGATCCGCGCCGGGTGCTCGTCGTGCCGATGGCGGAGGATGTGCATGCGCGGCTCAAGGGGCCGATCGGCTGGACCGCTTAGGCGGTCGCTATTCGGTGCCGCTGTCGGCTGGTTGGCTGACGGGCGCTACGGCCAACCGCTTCTGCAGGAAGGCCCGGCTGCGGCCGGGCGGGAAATCCGGCAGTTCCCCGAAGATCTCGTAGCCTTGGCGCCGATAGGCCCGCAGCGCCTGCGGATTGAAGGTATCGATCCAGGCTCCGTGGCAGCCACGGGCGATAGCCTCGGCCTCGGCTTCGGCCAGCAATCTGCCGGCCATGCCCTGGCCGCGCAGCGGCTCGGGAACGAAAAGCCATTGGGTAAACAGCCAGCCCCAGGCGGTAAACCCGAGGGTGCCGCCGATGATCTGTCCATTGTCGTCGCGGATGAGCACGGCCAGCGGCCGGCGCCCGGGCGGTCCGACGTCCGCCGTGTTGAAGCCGGTCAGTCCGCTCATGATCACCGCCATGTCGGCATCCACGGGCGCGTCGGTCAGGTCGAGACGGGGTGCGACCATCGCCTAGCGTCCTTCGCGCCACCAGGTGGCGGCGAACAGCATGAGAAGGGCTGCGAGCCCGAGGAGGCCCGCAAACAGCGGCAGCGTGTTGATGCCGCGCAGGACCGTTTCGTCGGTGAGGCGGATGCTCATGCGCTGGTCGTCGGCAATCCGCACCGCGCCGCGTACCGGCAGAACAGGTGGCACGACGATGCTGTCGCCGGATGCGGCAACGCGCGTGACCAGGCCCTTCGTCTGGCTGGCAAGCGGTTTCAGCGTTTCCGTTGTCGAGATCATCGCCTTGAATTCCGGCGCATCGACCGCGCCGACATGGACCAGCGTCGACAGGTCGCCATTGGTGATCTGGAACAGGCCGATCTCGTCGGTGCGTTTTTCGGCGCGATAGAGGCCGGGTTCGCCCTGCACCAGCTTGACGGTCTCCGATTTGCCGGAGGGATATTTGATCGTCGCGCTGCCGGGATCGTCGCCGATGGTCTGGCGGGTGATCTGCAGGGTGCGGCCAGAGGCTGTCGCGGTCAGCGCCTCTTCCTCGAGTGCCGGTTCCTTCATCAGCCAATGGGCGATGCGCCGATAGAGCGCCACGCTCGGACCGCCGCCTTCGAAGCCACGCGACCACAGCCAGCCCTGGTCGGAGAGCAGCATGGCGACCCGACCCTGGCCGGCGCGGTTGAGCACCAGCAGCGGATGGTTGTCGGCACCGACCATGACGGTCTGGCCCTGCGGTGGCTCGACGTCAACGGTGCGGAACCAGCGTCCCCAATGGGGCGGCTCCTGATCGGAGCCGTCGAGGCCGCGCGTCACGGGATGCTTGCGGCCCTCTTCCGACAGGCGGGGATAAAAGGGCTTGTCGATCATATTGCCGGTCGGCTCTGCCGGCAGCACGGATTGCAGCGGCGTCATGGCAATCGAATCCTGGCCGGCATGTTCGGGGCCGGCGGCGATCAGCAGGGCGCCGCCGTTCTGCACGTATTGGGCGATGTAGTCGTAATAGAGGATCGGCAGCACGCCGCGATGCTGGTAGCGGTCGAAGATGATCAGGTCGAAATCCTTGATCTTGTCGACGAACAGTTCCCGCGTCGGAAAGGCGATCAGCGACAGCTCGTTGATCGGCGTGCCGTCCTGCTTTTCCGGAGGCCGCAGGATGGTGAAATGCACGAGATCGACTGATGCGTCCGATTTCAACAGGTTGCGCCAGGCGCGCTCGCCGGCATGGGGCTCGCCTGATACCAGCAGCACCCGCATGTTCTGGCGGATGCCCTCGATCAGGTGGACGGCGCGGTTGTTGGCGGTGGTGATCTCGCCCGGCAGTTCGGCGACGGAGAATTCGAGCACATTGTTGCCGGCGCGCGGCACCTTGAAGCTGAAGGGCGTCTCCTGGCCGGGGGTGGCTTGCAGCGTGGCGATCTCGTTGCCGTTGATCTTGACGGTGACGGGGGCCGTGCCGCCCGGGCTCGGGCCGTCGTCGACGACGCGCAGGGTCAGCTGCTGCTCCTCGTTGACGATGCCGAAGCGCGGGCCGCGCACCACCTCGATGCGGCGGTCGAACTCGTTGGCCCTGCCGGTGATCAGCCCATGGATCGGCGCGTTGAAGCCGAGCGACTGGGTGCCGGACGGGATGTCGTGGATCTGACCGTCGGTGATGAAGATGGCGCCGCCGATGCGGGCCGGCGGCACGTCGCCGATGGAAGAGGAGAGTGCCGAGAACAGCCGGGTGGACGGGGTGTCGGTTTCCGCCGGATCCTTTGCGTCGATGTAGCGCGGCTCGATCCTGGGGAAGGCAGCCAGCCGTTCCTTCAGCTGCGCGAGCGCCTCGTTGGTCATCCGGATGCGCTCCGGCGTCAGCTGGCTCTGGCTGCGATCGATGACCACAGGCACGATGGTCGACAGCCGGTCGCGGTCCTCCTGCATCAGCAGCGGGTTGGCAAGGGCTGCCAAGAGGGCGAGGGCGGCGAGTGCCCGCAGCCAGGCGCCCCGCAGGCGACGCCAGATCGCGAAGGCGGCGACGATGGCGATGACCGCAGCGAAGGCGGCGATGACTGGCCAGGGGAGAAAGGGTTGGAAATCCAGCGTCATGCTATTGCCCCAGCCGTTCCAGGAGATCCGGGACGTGGACCTGATCGGATTTGTAGTTGCCGGTCAGCATGTACATCATGATGTTGACGCCGGATCGGAAGGCATATTCCCGTTGCATCTCGTCGGCCGGTACCGTCGGCAGAAGCGGTGCGCCGTTGTCGTCGACGGCCCAGGCGCCGGCAAAGTCGTTGCCGGTGATGATGATCGGCGTGACGCCGTCTGATGTCGCCGCCTGCTTGGTCGTCGGATCCGCGCGGTTGTCCTGGTGGGACTCGATCCAGAGCGGGCTGCCGGTGTAGCGGCCGGGAAAATTGGACAGCAGATAAAAGGATTTCGTCAGCACGTGCTTGGGCGGCACCGGCTCGAGCGGCGGAATATCGAGATTGGCAAGGATCGCCTGCAGCCGCTCGCCATTGGGACCGGGAGCGGAGTTGTCGCCGACCGAGCTCAGCGCGTCGCGGGTGTCGAACAGCACGGTGCCGCCGGCGCGCATATAGGCGTCGATCCGGTTCATCGTTGCCGTGCTCGGCATCGGCGCGGTCGACGTCACCGGCCAGTAGAGCAGGGGAAAGAGGGCCAGCTCGTCCTTGGCGGGGTCGACGCCGACGGGCGGTCCCGGCTCGAGCGTCGTGCGGTAGGTGAGAAAGTCTGTCAGGCCGGCAAGGCCTCGCTCGGAGATACGGTCGACCTCGTCTTCGCCGGTGACGATATAGGCGAGATGCGTCTTGTCGAGCCGCGATTCGATGACGTCGTCGCCCGGCCGCGCATCGTCGGCCCTGGTGTCGCCGGGATAAAGGAAGGCTGACGTCGACAGCGCGATGGCAATGAGGGCAGCCGTCGTTGCAGCCGATCGCGAGGAACGCCGGATGCGGCCGAAGGCGCCGTTCATGAAGAGCACGACCAGGCTATCGGCCAACAATAGCAGGAAGGCCAGGGTGAACAGCACCGGCTTGGCAGACCAGGTCTGCCCGCCGATCAGTCCCTCGCGCCGGACCGCCATGTCCGCCGACGCGTCGAGGGGTTTCAGCTCGGAGCCCTCAGGCAGCACATTCAACGCGGTAAATCCTTCTTCCGAGCCATAGAGGCCCGGCGGGTTGTCGAAGCTCGCCACCAGCGGCCCCTTCTTGCCGGTCACGAGCGGCCGGGCGCTGGCGGTGTCGCCGTTCAGCGCGCCCTTGGCAGTCAGGAGGCGGTAGGGGGGCAGCGTCTGGGTTGCCGATTTGGCGGACCCGTCCGCAGCCGTCACGCCGCCGGAGCGCGACATCTGCACGATACGGCGCAGCATCTCGACGAAATCGCCGGAGATCGGCAGGTCCGACCAGGATGCCTCGGCGCTGACATGGAACAGCACGATGCGGCCGGCAGCGACATTCTTTGCGGTCACCAGAGGTGTCCCGTCGGCAAGGCTTGCCCAGGTCCGCTCTGCGAGATCAGGCGTCGGCTCGGCCAGCACCTGGCGTTTGATCAGGACGTTTTGCGGTTTCGGCATGCCGGCGAAGGGCCCGGTCGCCGGGAAGTCTGCGAGCGGCTGCGGCTCTGCCCAGGACATGGCGCCGCCCAACGCCCTCTCGCCCTGGCGCAGGATCACCGGCACCAGCGGATCGTCGGCGGGAGCAGCGGCAAGGCGCGGGCCGGCAAAGCGGATCAACGTGCCGCCATTGGCGATCCAGCGCTGCATCGGCGCATAGCTGTCAGCCGGCAGCCGGCCGATGTCGGCCATGATGATGACGGACGGATTGCCGGCCAGAAGCTCGGTGATCGACTTCGCCAGATCGTCGGCTTCCGGATTGACGAGGTCGGCGTAGGGGAGAAGCGCCTTCTGGATGTAATAGAGCGGCGAGAGCAAAGGCTGGAATTCGTCGGCGGCCTGGCCGGACAGCAGGGCGACCCGGCGGCGTTTGAAGCCGTCGTCCAGCAGGTGCACCGATCCCGCGGTCATGTGGCCGTCGATGCTGACCCGGGCAAAGTCGTTGCGCATTTCGAACGGGGCGGTGATCGTACCCGTGGCGACTGCCTGGCCGGCGCTAAAGGCCAGCTTTCCGGCGGCGATCGGTCGGCCCTGGGCGTCCTGGGCGCTCAGCGTGAAACCGGCGGGCCCGGTGCTGTCGAGGCGGCTTGCGGTCACGGTCATGGCGTCGGCGGCGTTGGCGGCCTTGGTGAGGACGATGGCGCTGCTGGCATCGCCTTCGAGCAGGCGGAGGTCGCCCGGTACCAGTGCTGCGAGTTGCCGCACGGTGTCGTCCTTGTCGCCGGCAGCGATCCCGTCGGACAGGAAGACGAGGGTTCCCGGGTGGGTGCCACCAAGCGCCGCGCGCAGCGATTGAATGGCCCGGCTGCGGTCCGGCACCAGCGGTACGGGGGCTGCCGCATGCAGCTTGTCGCGCGCTGCGATGGCGGTTCCGGGCACGGCGTCGTTGGTCTGGTTGGCCGTGAAGGCAATGACGACGGGTGTCTCGGCGGCATCGGCATCGCCGATCAGCGCGTCGGCCGTCTGGACGCGACGATCCCAATCGGGAGCGCTGGCCCAGCCATTGTCGATCAGCAGCACCAGCGGCCCCGCCTTCGACAGCGTGTTGGTGCGCGGATTGAACACCGGGTCGGCGATGGCAAGGATGACGGCGGCGGCCATCAGCATGCGCAGCAGCGTCAGCCACCACGGGCTGTTTGCCGGCGTTTCCTCGCGCTTCAGGACCTTTGCGAGGATCTTCAGCGGCGGGAAGACTTCCGCCTGCGGCCGGGGTGGCGTCATGCGCAACAGCCACCATATGGCAGGCAGGGCGATCAGGGCTGCCAGCATGGCCGGATAGGCGAAGGCCAGCGCGCTCACAGCTGGCCACCATGGGTGGCCCGGGTGGGCATGCCGGAAAGATAGGTGTGCACGGCGACGAGCGCCTCGGAGGCGAGGCGATCGGTGCGGTGGGTGACGAAGGTCCAACCGAGCTGGCGAAGGGATTGCCCGAGGCGGTCGCGGCGCGCGTGATAGGCGCGCTGGTAGTCCTCGCGGATAGCCTCTGCGCGGCCGGCGACCAGTTTCTCGCCGGTCTCGGGGTCGCTGAATTCCGTGCGGCCGCTGTAAGGAAAGGTTTCCTCGGCGGGGTCGGCGATCTCGACCACGTGGCCGCGCAGGCCACGGCGGGCAAGAGGACCGAGGCGCGCCATGATGCTGTCGCTGTCGTCGAGAAAGTCGCCGATCAGCACGACATCGCTCCAACCGCGGATCATCTCCGTCTGGGGCAGGCCGCCTGATAGCGGTGTATGCATCAACGCCGTCGCCAGCCGCTCGGCGGCATTGCGGGCGGAGATCGGCTCCATGACGCCGGGGCAGCCGATGCGCTCGCCGGAGCGCGCCAGGATTTCGGCAAGCGCAAGCATGATGACCAGCGCCCGGCTTTCCTTGGAGACCTGGCCTAGCGTCGATTTGTACATCATCGACGGCGACATGTCGGCCCAGAGCCAGATGGTGTGGGCGGCCTCCCATTCATGGTCGCGGATATAGGTGTGGTCGTCGCGGGCCGAGCGGCGCCAGTCGATGCGCGACAGGCTTTCGCCGTCGCTGTAAGGCCGGAACTGCCAAAAGTTTTCGCCGATGCCGCGCTTGCGGCGGCCGTGCCAGCCGGCGATCACGGTGTTGGCGATGCGCTTGGCCTCGACCAGGCAATCGGGCACGAGGGCTGCGCGCTGCCGGGCGCGGGAAAGGGCATCGCTGCCGGATGTCGGATTGACGATCTGTCCGATGGATGCCACGCGGTGCGCTCTCCCTAGGTCCTGGCCTGCTTGACCAGGTCGGAAATGACATCGCGCACCGACATGCCTTCGGCGCGGGCGACGAATGTCAGCGCCATGCGGTGCTGCAGGATCGGCTCTGCCAGCGCGTGGACATCGTCCAGCGACGGGGCAAGGCGGCCCTGGTAGAGGGCGCGGGCGCGGGTGCAGAGCATCATGGCCTGGCCGGCGCGGGGGCCTGGACCCCAGGCGACATGCTTGTCGGTGGTGGCGTTGCCCTGGCCGGGGCGTGCCGAGCGGACCAGCGCCAGGATGGCGTCGACGACGCTGTCGCTGATCGGCATCTGGCGGATCAGTTTCTGGATTTCCGAAAGCCTGCCGGCATCGATGGCGGCGCTGGCCTTGGCCTCCGACATGCCCGTGGTGTCGAGCAGGATGCGGCGCTCGTCGGCGAGTTCCGGGTATCCGACGTCGACCTGCAGCAGGAAGCGGTCGAGCTGGGCTTCCGGCAGCGGATAGGTGCCTTCCTGCTCCAGCGGGTTCTGGGTGGCAAGCACGTGGAAGGGCGCCGGCAGGTCGTAGCGCTGGCCAGCGATGGTGACGTGGTATTCCTGCATCGCCTGCAGCAGCGCCGACTGGGTGCGCGGCGAGGCGCGGTTGATTTCGTCGGCCATCAGCAGCTGGGCGAAGATCGGGCCCTTGACGAAGCGGAAGGAGCGGCGGCCGGTCTCGTCCTGATCCATCACTTCCGAGCCGAGAATGTCCGAAGGCATGAGGTCGGGGGTGAACTGCACGCGACTGGCACCGAGGCCGAGCACGTCGCCGAGCGTCGTCACCAGCTTGGTCTTGGCAAGCCCGGGAACGCCGACCAGCAACGCATGGCCGCCGGCCAGAACCGCGAGCAGCGTCTTCTCGACGACGCTTTCCTGGCCGAAGATGACCTTCGAAACCTGGCCGCGAATGGCGGCGATATCGGCAAGTGCCCGCTCGGCAGACTGGATCATGGCCTTGTCGTCGAGGCTTGCCTCTGTCGAATTGATCATGCCCATATGCATCTCCGGTGGCTGAAGGACGGCAGTGTCGATTCGCAGTTCATACAGATTTGCCCCATACTCAAGAGAATTTATCCCCCACGCCGATGCTGACAAGCGCGCCCCGAATGACTATCTCGTGAGACAGCAAGCCCTAGCGACGAACCGGGACGGAAGAATGGCAGCCGAGGAAATCAAAGCGACAACCGATGCAGCCGGCCTTGCCGCGCTGATCGCGCGTGCCGCCGGCGATGCCGGAGAGCATGCCAGGGGACTGCCGCCGGTGGAGAAGTGGAACCCGCCCTTCTGCGGCGACCTCGACATGGAGATCCGCAGCGACGGGACATGGTTCTACATGGGCACGCCGATCGGCCGCGCGCCGCTGGTGCGGCTTTTCTCGACGGTGCTGCGCAAGGACGAGGATGGCAAGACCTATCTGGTCACGCCCGTGGAAAAGGTCGGCATCCGCGTCGTCGATGCGCCGTTCCTTGCGGTCGAGATGACGGTCACGCAGGTCGGCGACCGTCCGCTGCTGACGTTCCGGACCAATGTCGGCGATGTCGTCGAGGCCGGTGACACCCATCCGTTGCGCTTCGTCGTCCATGGCGAAAACAATGAGCTGAAGCCCTATCTGCATGTGCGCGGGCGGCTCGAGGCGCTGGTGTCGCGGCCGGTCATGTACGATCTGGTGGCGCTCGGGGAGACGCTCGATGTCGACGGCGTGGATATGTTTTGCGTCCGTTCCGGCGATGCGACCTTTCCGATCATGCCGGCTCAGACGCTGAGTGCGCTGACGGATGCGTGAATTTCCCCTTTATTCGGCGTCGGAATTCCGGCGTCGGGCCCTGAACCAATCGGGCAATCCGGCCGAACTTGCCTGGCGCGAGCACGGCGATCACCTGCTGAACCGCGAGCGAATACTCGACGTCGAGGGCATGACCTTGCGGGACGCAGCGGTGCTGGTGCCTGTCATCGACGAGGGCGACGACGCGCGCGTGATCTTCACGCAGCGCACGACCACCTTGCGCAAGCATTCGGGCCAGATCGCCTTTCCCGGCGGCGCGATCGATCCGGAGGATGCCTCGCCGGAGGCGGCCGCCATGCGCGAGGCGGAGGAAGAGATCGGGCTTGCCAACCTGTTCGTCGAACCGGTGGCCCGCCTGCCGCATTACCTCGCTGCGACCGGCTTCCGCATCACCCCGATCCTTGCCGTCGTCAAGCCGGGGTTCGAGCTGACGCTCAGCCCGACCGAGGTCGAGGATACGTTCGAGGTGCCGCTGTCGTTTCTGATGGACCCTGAAAACCACCTGCTCGACAGCATGGAGTGGAAGGGCAGCGAGCGACATTTCTACCGCATGCCTTATGGTCCCTGGATGATCTGGGGCATAACCGCCGGCATCGTCCGGACTTTGTACGAGAGGCTTTACGCATGACGACCATTGCAGGCGAGACCTGGTTCAGGGATGTGGCGCTCGGCCGGGTGCTGGCGCTCTTGAATGCCGATGGCGGCGAGGCGCGGGTCGTCGGCGGGGCGGTCCGCAACAGCCTGATGGGGCTCGATGTGGCCGATATCGACGTCGCGACGACGCTGCTGCCGGAAACGGTCGTGGAAAGGGCGCAAGCGGCCGGCATCAAGTCGGTGCCGACAGGAATCGCGCACGGCACCGTGACGCTGGTGATCGATGGCAAGCCGTTCGAGGTGACGACGCTGCGCCGCGACGTCGAGACCGACGGCCGCCATGCCGAAGTCGCCTTCAGCACGGACTGGCAGGCCGACGCGGAACGTCGCGACCTGACGATCAATGCGCTCTATGCGACCGAGAGCGGTGAGGTCATCGACCTCGTCGGCGGTCTGGCCGATCTCGAAACGCGGACCATCCGGTTCATCGGCGACGCGGCGACGCGGATTGCCGAAGATCACCTGCGTATCCTGCGCTTTTTCCGTTTCTTTGCCTATTACGGCAGCGGACGCCCGGATGCGGCGGGGCTGAGGGCCTGCGCTGGCGCGCGCGCGACGCTGGCGTCGCTGTCGGCCGAGCGGGTCTGGTCGGAAATGAAGAAGTTGCTGGCGGCACCCGATCCGGGCCGGGCGCTGCTGTGGATGCGGCAGGTCAACGTGCTGACCGACATCCTGCCGGAGACCGAGAAATGGGGGATCGATGCGATCCCGGGGCTCGTCGCCACGGAGAAGGCGCTCGGCTGGACGCCGGATGCGCTGCTGCGTTTGGCGTCCATCGTGCCGCCGGATGCGGAGAGGCTTGCGAAGCTCGCAGTGCGGCTTCGGTTGTCGAAGGGAGAGGCGACGCGGCTCGCGGTCTGGGCCCAGGCGCCCGTTATCGATGACGAGATGTCCGGGCCGGCGTTTCAGCGCCTGCTGTACGAGTACGGACCTGAGGGTATCCGCACCCGCCTGAAGCTTGCCCTAGCCGTGGCGCGCGGCAAGGCCGAAGGCGACTTAGCGGAGATGGCGCGCACGGCGCGCGTTGGGAAACTGCTTGAGCGCACGGAAAGCTGGAAAAAGCCGGTCTTCCCGATCAGCGGTGCCGATGCCTTGAAGGCCGGGCTGGAACCGGGTCCCAAAGTGGGGGAAGTGCTGGCGGACCTAGAACGTCGCTGGGTAGCAGAAAACTTCGTCCCGGACCGGGCGGCGTTGCTCATCCGGCTCCGTGATCTCGGTTCGATCTAAACGCTAGTCTCCAGCGGTGCGCGGCTTTGCGCACCGCCGTATCGAC
>CAZZZI010000090.1:0-17370 GCA_964658415.1 uncultured Sphingomonas sp.
GACCCAAAAATAGACCGGCCGGTCTATAGGCGACCGGGCTTCAATGAACTTTTGACACCTGATGAACTCGACCAGAGAATTGTCGCAGCGCTCCAGGAGGCGCGGGTCTCGAGAAATCTCACGCGAGCCGAGTTGGCAATTCTTTTTGGCTCTGCCCCAGCCGCCTATGGACGGTATGAAAACGGCATTACGAAACTGACGGCAACGCGCATTATCCAGCTATGCGAGGTTCTTCGGATCGTGCCCGACGATCTGTTTTTCAATGCGGCACCGCATCTGTGGGGGGACGATCCGGATGAGGTACAAAAGCGCCGCCGCATCACCAAACTAGCCCAGCAGTTGCCGCCGGACAGCCTTGAGACCGTGACCACATTGCTGGAGGCGATGCTAGCGTTACGGAACACCTCTCCTCAGTCACAATAGGCAGTGTCCGACCAGGATCTCTGGCAAACGCTATCGCCACCGACAGAACTCAACCGGAAAAATGCTGAAATTGTTGGCATATTCTTAACAGTCTCGATCTACGGTTGGTCCCGCACCCCTTTGTATTGCGTCGGTGCCAGCCAATAGTTGACGCTTGCCGCCCCGCCCACCAGCTTGGCGGCAAGCGCCAGTTCTCTCTTAGCGGTTCATCTCAGGTGTCGCCCTATGTGCCGGGCAGGCTGCCAGCGCGGTTCCGGCGAAGCGCGACCACGGCTATCCGTCAAAGTTCAACGGAAAAAGTGGCCAGCAACGATATGAATTTGGGGCGCATTTTCTGGGGAATCGCCATGAAGGCGTCAACGAGCCTTTGACCCTCGTCTGTAGCCACAAAGTCTTCCCGGATGGCTGCTTTGCGATCGAGCTCTGTGCTGCTTGCCTCCGGGGGCGCCAATGTTTCAAAGAAATATGTGATCGGTACGCCGAGCGTCCCGGCAAACCGATAGAGGATGGCCGAACTGACCCTGTTCGTACCCCGCTCGTATTTCTGAATTTGCTGGAAGGAAACGCCGACGGAGGCACCCAGAGCCGTTTGCGATATACGCAACTGCTGGCGTCGCTTTTTGATGCGTTTGCCGACCACACGATCGATCTGACTTTGGTCATCCGTGGACCCGACTGGCCGCACGGCGTTCGAATTTCGAGTTTGCTCCATGAAACGCTCCCACTTGCCAGATGTCTGGCATTAAGAGCCGGGGAGTTAGAAAGACCTTCGGCGGCCCCCCGTGGACTTTAGCGCAAGCGCCTCTTGCATGCTCCACAGGCTCCCCGACCGAGAATGGTCGCGAAGAATTGCTCATGTGCGTTGTACCGAATGGGGTTTCTACGCCCCGGGACGATGTTCGTCCTGATTGTATCCTAGCAACGCGTTTCACTTTTGCAAAGAGCTTTAAGACGTTGTCTTAACATTGGCTTATCGAGTATCCACGCGGCCCGCTACTGGTCGCGCTTCTCCATCTCCTGTTCGGTTTCGAGCACGATCATCCGCAACAGGTAACGGACGAAATGCAGGTTGGTCGCAGGCGGATAGCGTTGACAAGTTTCTTCGGCAATCTTCAGCAACGCAGAAGTCTCCAAGTGAATCATCTCAACTATGAAGCTGGTGGCATCACTGGAGCCCATCAGCGATTTGTTTCGCCGTACCACTGCCCATCTCCGCTATGCAACCTCAGCTTCGCAACCCACAAAGCGCGACCTCCCATGGGCCCATGTCACGAGAGAATGCGTGATGCCGGCTGCTAGCCTCTGTCGAGTAAGCAGTCCTGCTGGCAAACGTGAAAAGACTGCCTGTACATGGCTACCGTTTGCGACTGTGAGGTTCGCCAGCACTGACGCCGGATAGCCTCTCCGCCGCATTAATCTGACCACGGCAGGGTAAGTCAAAAAGGAGATTCCCTCTGCACCCATTGCGGTGAGACATTCAAGCACGCCCGTCATCAGAATGTACCCGACGGGACATCCGTCGATCTGCGGCGCCTCAAGGGCGGTGGCGCAACGGCTCCATTCATAAATCTGCGGCCCGCAATGGGCCTGAATTGTAGCCGGGAGGAACTCTTTGACCAAATGAGGTCTTGTCGTGGGAAGTAAACGAGAATAGCCGACCACTTCATTCTTGTGCTCAAGCACAAGATGCAACGCCTCCGCCGTATCGAATCTGTCGCGCTCAAGATGGTCATTTCGAGCCAATTCCATCCAACCCATTTGGTCGACAAATCGCCGATGTCTGAACGCCCAGACACGCTTCATCAAGTCAGGATCATCATCTTCATACATTATCTGCAGCATCGCTAAATCTCCAGGTGTTTTTGGCGAGCATGCAACCGAAGATCAGCAAAATCTATTCGTAAAATGTCGTAATTTTAGCGCTGGAGGCCCCGACGGAAGGCCTCGGCAATGAGCTGCGCGCGATTGGAGGCGCCAAGCTTTTGTTGGATGTTTCGCAGATGCGCCTGGACTGTCCTTGGGGAGCGACGGGTGACCTTGCCAATTTCCCTGTCCGTCTTGCCAGCGGCGCACAATGTCAGGCATTCGCTCTCGCTGCGGGTAATGTTGAGGTTCTCGAGGTGCGAAAGCAGCGGGGAATTCAATTCTCGTAGGCGTCGATGGGCGCTTTCGGCCACGACTTGCAGGAGGTGTACCTCGCCTGGTCGCATGGGTTCCCGTCTTCCTCCGGCTGAAAAAAGCCCATCCAGACCACGTCGCGAATGCAGGGGTATGGTCACACCGTCTAGAAGGCCAAATTCCCCGGCTTCGTACATGACCCGTTTTGATTTTTTCTCAAGGGATTGGATCCTGATGGATTTCGACCAGACAATCGGTAAGTCTGAGGCTCTGACAAGGTGCACGACGGGATCAGATTGGAAATAATTGTATTTCAGATACCGCTCCCGCCATGCGGAGGGCCAGCGCTCCCAGATAAAGAAATCGTCGAGCGTTTCGTGTGCAAGGGGAAAAAGCGCCATTGCGAAATGGTCGATCCCCAGCTGCCGACTGACTGTTTCTACAGCACCGAGAAGTTGACCCTTGTTGATCGCCCCTTCACTCGCACCTAGAAACTCGACAAGTATATCTGCAATTACATTATCCATTTGCCTTCCTGGATTCGCCCCGGTTGCAGAATTAGAGAATCATAAAAGGTTGATCGTGCGGGCAGTTCAAATAGAACTCGGGAATACCGATCAAGCGACGCAAGTCCTGGTATTTGAGCAGCGGCGAATAGCCGGGAATGCTGTTTGGTCGCGCAGCAGCGAGCGGGGGGAGACGCGTGCCGGGAAGCTACGGCGAGCCAAGGCGTTCTCGGCAAATGCCGGCGACGATGTCTCGTAGGATAGCCACGCGCTGCACGACCCATTCAAGCTCATCCTCGGCAATCGAGTACTTGGCGGAATAGCGGGCCTCGACGTAGGCACGATCGATGCTGGTGAAGCAGCGGCGCGCGAATTTGGTGTCACGCGGCCAGGCCTCGGTGAGGCGCTCATCGACCCGCTCGGCGTGCGATCGCAGGACCGAAAGCCGGTGCGATTTTGGGCTGTAGAGCGTGATGACCTGTAGGGCGCAGTGATATAATCTTTCAACAACTTGATGAAGGTCGAAGGCTGCCTCTTTTGAATATCCTCGATTGATTGCCTCCTTTGCAAGGTCAAACCGGTGACTTGCATTCGGATACCATTGGTCAAAGTTTCGTTGAGCTTCCTCGCGGGCTTGCTCCTCAGAAAGCTGCCGTGGTGCGGCCAGCGGATGGCCAGGCGCATCATAAAGCGCGATGCCGTCACGGGCGATGTCGATGAAGAACGGTCGCCCACGGGCAAGCTGGTCGTTCACCTCATGAAGCGAATGGACGATGAAATTGACTGGCGTCTCAAGATGCTTGGTAATCGTCAGTTCCCTGACAAAACGCTCGGAGGCGCTCTCCCAGCAGTCGGCAGCTTCCGCCACCGAGTGTGAATTGACGACGATCAGCAGGTCATAGTCTGAGCGATAACCGCTCATGCGGTCCTCAACCCATCCGCCGCGGGCGTAGGAGCCGTAGAGAATGATCTTCAAGATGCGGGCACCCTTAAGGTCACCTTTGAGCTTGAACTGTCGGGCTGCATCGAACTCCTCAAAAAGGATTCTTGCGACCTCCGCCAACTCCTCTTGCTTGCGCGCAGGCAGGTGATCGAGACCGTCCATTGTCGTCATTCCGTCCCTTCATATCTGGCCTACCGGCCCTGCAGGCTTTATAGCACAGAAGGTTACGCCACGCTGTACTCATCTTCACCGCAATTCTAGCGTGCAATCGTGGTTCGGTTTATTCTCGTGCAGAAACGCCAATGCCACCCCGCGCCACGCTATCCAAGCAATTCGTTGACCTCAGCTGTTGAGCAGGCCTGGGCGCAGCGTTCGACGGCACCGGCAGCTCCGAGCTTGCCGATCTTTAAACTAATATGCGCTCGGCTTTCGAAGAGGGCGGCGACCCCGCCCCCTTATGGTAGCTCTTCCTCCCCCAGCCGCTCTCGGCAAATGCTTAAAACGATCTCTTGGAGAGCCAAGACCCTTTGTACGACCCATTCGAGCTCATCCTCGGCAATCGAGTACTTGGCGGAATAGCGGGCCTCGACATAGGCACGGTCGATGCTGGTGAAGCAGCGGCGCGCGAATTTGGTGTCACGCGGCCAGGCATCGGTAAGGCGCTCATCGACCCGCTCGGCGTGCGATCGCAGGACCGAAAGCCTGTGTGATTTAGGGCTGTAGAGCGTGATGACCTGAAGAACACAGTGATATAGCCGCTCGGTCGTCTGGTGCAATAAGAATGCTGCTTCATTCCTGAAGCCACTTTCCAGAGCCACCTCCGCCAACTTCAGAAACCGTTCAGCACTCGGATACCACTGATCAAAGTTTTGCCGGGCTTCCTCGCGCGCGTCCTGCGCAGAAAGCTGCCGTGGTGAGGCCAGCGGATGGCCCGGCGCATCGTAGAGCGCGATGCCGTCACGGGCGATGTCGATGAAAAATGGGCGCCCACGGGCAAGCTGGTCGTTCACCTCATGAAGCGAATGGACGATGAAATTCACGGGCGTTTCAAGATGCTTGTTAATCGTCAGTTCCCTGACAAAACGCTCGGAGGCGCTCTCCCAGCAGTCGGCGGCTTCCGCCACCGAGTGCGAATTGACGACGATCAGCAGGTCATAGTCTGAGCGATAGCCGCTCAGCCGGTCTTCGACCCATCCGCCGCGGGCGTAGGAGCCGAAGAGAATGATCTTCAAGATGCGGGCACCCTTAAGGTCACCTTTGAGCTTGAACTGTCGGGCTGCATCGAACTCCTCAAAAAGGATTCTTGCGACCTCCGCCAACTCCTCTTGCTTGCGCGCAGGCAGGTGATCGAGACCGTCCATTGTCGTCATTCCATCCCATTATGTTTGGCCTACCGGCCTTGCAGCTTTTTTAGCACGACAAGGTTACGCCACGCTGCATCCAAGTTTCGCACAATCCTCGCGGGCAATCACTAGGCGGGTCAAGATATCCACAATATGGATGATGCGGCTCAACGGCTTTGGATTACCTATGCGCAGCGTTCATATCCCGGTCATCACCCTACGCGGTACCGCATCGCAGCGGGGCCGTCAGCACGGCATGCATATGCACGATCCAATTCTGGAAGCCTATAGATTATTGCGAGGCTCCACGAGTAGCGTAGCTTGGGAGCATGCATGCTTGCGGGCAGCTCCCGGTTTCCAGGCACTTTCGGGTGTTTCCGCAGACGTACGCGCCGAGGTCGACGGCATTGCCGAAGTCACCGGCCTTACTGGGCTCGATGTCTATCTGCTCTCGGCATTCGAATTTTTTGCCGAAGGCAGGACTGGGTGTACGTCGGCAGGAATCTCGCGCCACGATGGTGCGCTGGTGGCCCAGAACTGGGATGGTCCAGCAGGTACCGAACGCCATCTCGCTGCGTTTGTCCACGAGGGTCCGGATTGCCAATTTATCACAATTGCCTCGCCGGGTACGCTCGGATGGGTCGGCATGAATAGAGAGGGTCTTGCCTTCGTCAACAATGATCTCCTGCTCGATAGCTCGCACGACGGTCTGCCGAGCCTCGTCATCCGGCGTATGATGCTGAACCAGGCGAGCGTTGCTGCAGCGATCGCCGTGCTGCGTGCGCATCCACATATGTCCGGTCGCTCCTTCCTGGTTGGAGACGAAAATGGAAGCTTGCGGATGGTCGAAGTCGGGCCCTCTGCAGGCGTTACGGATCGCGCAGTCCACTCCATCGTTCACACGAACCACCCGCTTTTTCCCAAGCTTGCAATGTGGGAAGACATTGAAGCTAGCGCCCGTCATTACCCTACGAGCCGATCCCGTCTTCGAGCGGCGCGCCAGTTCGCATTGACTGACGCCCGCGACCTCAAGTCCTTGCTTCGCGATCGTTCGGGTGCACCGGACGCCATTTCCAAGTCGCCGTCGGCGCGCGAGCAAACTGCAACCGCCTTCTCCGTAGTCTTCGATTGCGGGCGGCACGAGGCCATGATCGCCATCGGCCGCCCGGACCAGTCTGCTTATCGGCGCATCGGCGTGTAGCATGCCCCCGGCACTTGATTGCCTTCAGTTTGTTTTTAAGTCGACGATACCGTTCTGAGCAGCAAATTGTGCGAAATGGGCTCCAAGTTCTTCTGCACGAGCCTCGCATTCCTCAAGAGGGTAGGATCGAAGCTCGAGACCGAGGACCTTTTTGAGAACATCGCCAGCCGCATCTGTGAAGTGCACAGTGCCGTCGTCGTCAACACTTTCTATCCCATCGTAGTGTTGGCATTCGCGATTGATAGCGATGGCATCGTCAAGCGTCAGTCCGGCGGGCAGATCAACAAGCAGACCGTCAGGGCAGACGCGTACGGGATATCCACCGACGAGGCCAAGCGGACCGGGGGCGTGGACAACCTCTCCCTTTCGGCGAGTGAGCGCCAAAAGCATTGCGGTGGCCGACGAAGCCGTGACGGATTGGCCGGCGAGACCTTTCACGCGACGGAACCGTCCGGCGACCAGGGAAAAGAGCTCGGCGTGATCGATTGCGTCACGCGGTACCTCCAGTCCATCGGCATAGATGCTCAGGTGATATGGCGCCCCGTCCGTCCCACCGGTACTTGGCATCCGATAGCTGAGGTAGTGATGAGCGAAGAAACGGACGTCGATCGATGCAACCGGCAGCCTGAGCATGCAGGCCGCAGCCAGACGAATGCCCGGGACAGCATTGGCAATATTGCCAATGCCGACCGCAGGCGCCAGCCCTTCGGCAGCCAGTGAAGCATTCACTACATCCGGATAGGACGCATTGACGACAACCGCGTTCGAATTCGCAAGTCGCACGGCTTTCATCAGTTTGCGGATCAAGACCTGATGCATCGGTGTCCAGATGCCACCGCGACCTTGGTCGAGGCGCCTGAATGCATCTGGCGGAAGCTTGGTGATAACCCACCAACTGTGCAAGGTCGTGGCGTTGAAGACAATGTCCGGCTTGATCTCCAAAATTCGTTCGGCTGTTGCCTCCACATCCATGAGGTCGATCGCACAGATCTCGACAGGCGGCGAAAATCCGAGGTTCATGGCGGTATAACGCGCCAGATTGACTCGATGCAATGCCTTGTCGAGGTTTCGTGCGCCGACCGCAAGCTCGATGTCAGCGCCACTTTGCAACAGAAAATCCAGCACGTCTCCTCCGAGAACTCCTTGGCCGAGTATCAATATTTTTGTGCGCTGTTTTGTTTGTCCCATCACGCCATCTCCGCATTTTCGGGGTTCATTTTTCAACTTTGGGCACACCCCAAGATTGCAATATGACAAAAGACAGCCCATAGTGCAACCGTGAATAATCTTTCTTTCGGTAAGCAACCAAGGGGCGATGATGCGATACGAACCGGTTCTCCACGTCGACCTGACGGCGATCGCGGCAAATTTCGCGATGGCCTGCTCGCTCGTCGGGCAGGCCGTCGCCGTCAGCGCGGTCGTTAAAAGCGATGCCTATGGTCTTGGACTTGAGCGCGTGACCAACGCACTCTCGCATGTCGGTTGCGAGAGTTTCTTTGTCGCGAGTGTTGAGGAGGGCGTACGTCTGCGCCGTCAGTTGACCCCGCCAGAGATATTCATCCTTGAGGGGCTGCATCCGGAGAGCATCGAGACATGCATAATACACCGCCTGACGCCGGTCTGCAACACGCTGCGTCAGGCGAAGACAGCCGCTTCGGCCACGCTTGGCTATGCGCTTAACCTGGAAACCGGCTTCGGCCGGTTGGGCATGCGGTTCGATGAGGTTCGCTCGCTGATGCATGCGCGATTGCCGGCGCCGGCGCTGGCCATGAGCCATCTTGCTTTTGCCGATGACGCGACAAACCCACGCAACGAGCTGCAGAGGCACCGCTTTCTGGGCATGTGCAGCATGCTTGGACCCGCCACAGCGCGCAGTTTGGCTGCCTCGGCTGGTATATCCTTGGGTGCGAGCTACCACCTCGACCGGGTGCGCATCGGCTCCGGCTTATTCGGCCTCAACAACGCCGGGCTCGAACCAAATCCCTTCGCACCGGTCATCCGGCTCAGTGCCCCGCTGATCGACATCCGGATGATTAACCGCGGTGAACCTGTCGGTTATATGGGGACCTTCGTCGCAGATCGACCGACCCGTCTCGGTATCGTCTCGCTCGGGTATCGGCACGGACTTGCCTGGCAGATGGCAAATCGAATCTCGGCGGAGATCGACGACTATCACGCCCCGCTGGTCGGGCGGGTTTCCATGGAATATTGCGCCCTTGATCTGACAGACATACCAGCGGCGGTCAGTCACGTGGGCACATGGGTCGACTTCATCAGCGGGACGGCTCCGCCCGAAGCCCTGGCGCGGGCAGGGGCTTCCGTTGCGCAGGAGATCATGGTTCGCACAGGGTTGTCCTGCAGCCGTCGTTACCACACAGCAATCGGAAAAAGCCAGTGAGCGCGCAGCGGCAGGCGCAAATGCAATTGCTGGCCGCGGCGCTACTTTTCAGCACGGCGGGGCTGTTCATGGGGGTATTGCACGCCAGCATCTGGACGATCATCTTCTGGCGCAGTCTGTTTGCGCTCGTCTTCACCTCAATGTTCATGGCGGTTGTCGAAGGACGTTCGTTTTTGACACTCGATCGGGCAGGCTTTGTTGCAGCCATACTCTCCGCATCAGCGATGCTTGCCTTTATTCCGGCGCTCCGGCTGACATCCGTTGCGAATGTCGCCGTCATTCACGGTACTCTTCCGTTGATGACCGCCTTGCTGGCAAGGTGGGTGGTAAAAGATCCGCTGTCTCGATGCACCCTCGGCTTGGGAGGAGTAGCCAGTTGTGGCACTGCCCTCATCTTCCTCGGCTCAGCATCGTCTGATTCGCATCTAGCCGGCGACTGCCTTGCGCTTTTGATGACCTGCCTGATGGCATTGATGACGATTGCGATCCATCGATCGCGCGCATCGATCTACATTTTGGTGGTTGTTTCGAATGCGTTTGCAGGTTTTGCGGGCAGCATGCTTTCGCCGTCGCTTGCGATCTCCCTCCAGCAAGGCGTTGTGCTGGCCTGTTTTGCACTGGTGCAGATGACGCTCGGGCTAATCTTCTTTGCCGCAGGCTCACGTTTACTGCCACCTGCTGAGGCAGCCCTCATATCGCTTGCCGAAGTGCCAATGTCGACGCTTTGGGTATTTCTCGCCTTCGCTCAAACGCCGGCACCTGAAACAGTAGCTGGCGCTGGGCTCATCATGACCGCCGTGCTCATCGAGCTGATTTTGCACCGAGGCGATCGCAATTCAAAGGAGCGACTTGATGCAGAGTAAGAACCGGCCTCTGGAGACGACGTTGGCAGAGCTTGCCATGCCCTACCGTGGCATCATCCTTGACGTCTTCGGCGTCCTCCATGATGGCACCCGGCTATACGGGCCCACCGCCGGTGCTTTGCAAAGAGTGCAAACGGCCGGTAAACGCATATGCCTCCTGTCGAATTCCCCCCGGCGGACAGTAGCCGTAGCCTCGCGCCTTGCCGGAATGGGTCTCGGACGTGAGCTCTACAACGGTTTGATCACGTCAGGAGAGCTGGTTTACGCAGCGCTCGGAAGAGCCGCCTGGCGGAGCAGCCAGCACTACCTGCATGTAGGCCCTCCCGAACTATCGGATCTTCTTGCGGGGCTTAGTCTCGAACAGACGACAGATATCAGTGTGGCAGACTTTCTCCTTGCTACTGGCCAATGCGAGGAGCAGTCGCCACTGTTGGAGCAAGCGCAACAGTGGGGGCTTCCGATGATCTGCGCCAACCCCGACCTTGACGTGATGATTGGTGAAAATAGGGTTTTATGCGCGGGTTCAGTTGCCGCTTCGTTCGAAAAGTTGGGTGGCAACGTTATCCGCTTTGGAAAACCTGAACTCGGGGCCTATGTTGGCGCGCTGCGCATGCTTGATCTGCAGCGTTCGGACGTCATCGCTATTGGAGACAACTTGGCAACCGATATCTTCGGTGCCAACCGCGCCGGTATCCGCTCGGCACTCGTCCTGACCGGTGTTCACCAGGCCGACGTCTGGCGCGAAGGCAAACTCGACCCGGAAGCGCTCGTGGCGCTCTGTGAAAAACACCAGGCCGTGCCGGACTATTTGCTTCGCAGTATTTCCTGGAGCTGAGAGGCGACGCTCAATCCGCCAGTGGATTGAGTTGTTCCTCAATCTTGCGTACTTCTCGAGTCAGCAGGTCTACAAGCTCTGGAATGCGCTCGATCGCCATCCTAGGGCTTGTCATATTGATGGCAATCGCGGCGATCGCATCCCGGCCCGGTGGTAAGATCGGCACGGCGACCGAGGAAATGCCTGCAACGAGCTCGCCGTCGTCCAGCGCATAACCTCGCGCGCGGATTTCATCAAGCAGGACCCTCAGCTTTCGTGACGAGAGACCACCAAACTTCCTGTAGAGCTCGGCGTTTGTCTCCAGGATGACGTCGGCTTCGGCCGACGGCAGGAAGGCAAGGATTGCCTGGCTTGCCGGCCCTATACCCATCGGGATCTGGCCGCCGATATGGCCGGTCAGGCTGTCGATGATATAGGTACCTTGCTGGCGATCGACGCAGACCGTATTGAAGCCGGCTCGCGCCATCAGAAACACAGAGTCGCTGGTCGCAGCCGCAATCCTTAACAGCGCCGGCCGGGCAAGCTGGCGAAGCCCCGTGCCATCGGCAGCCGAAACGCCCATCGCGAAAAGCGCCAATCCCAGCCGGTAGCGCTTCGTTTCCCGCTCGCGGTCAACAAGGCCATGGCGTTCCAGCGCGGTAACGATCCGGTGGACCGTTGGCTGCTTCAGACTCAAGGCCGTTCCGATGGTCGCCATTGATGCGCCGCCTTGCCCGGCATCGCCTAGGAATTTCAAGATCGCAACTGCTCTGTCGAGGAGCTGAGTTCCTGTGGTTGCAATCTCGTCGCTCGCCATGCCCGCTCCCAAACGCCAGTTGAGAGCGCATTCCTTATACATCGCTGGGGCAAAGTAAACGTCTAGGTCGGATCGCGTAGAGCCGCATATAGGTTCGACGACCGTTGACCAATGCCAAGGTCGCGCGCGGCCCGCAGAAGCTCGAAGCGCTGGGTGTCATGCGGCAGTGCTGCCGATAGCGTCATAAATTTTGCTTGCAGATCTGCCGATGTCAAAGGATTGTCTGGCTCGCCTCTGGGCAAAAGGACCTCAGCCGTTCCGCGCCAAACTCCCGCAGCAATCGTCACCCGAGACGGGGTAGCAGCTGGAAAGCTATCGCGGTAGCCAGGTGAAGCTTTCAAGTCGACGCAGCGGGCAAGCCTGGTCACACGCGGGTCGCTCAAATGTCTATTCTCCATGGGCAACAACGAAGAGGCACCATGCACCAATGCAAGGGCGACGCAGAAGGGAATGCTGTACTGTGCAGCTTCCAGCGATTGAGGCTCGCCTTGGTTTGGCAGTGACAGTGCCCGGTCGAATGTTTCTACGAGAACATGGTCTATAGTGTCTGATAAGATGTCCCTGCGCCCGGCAAGGATGAGTGCGGCATCAATGGCGGCATGCGCCCAGCGGCAGCAGCTATAGATCTTGAAATAGGCTCGCTCGATCGCCCAGCTCTCGGCAAAGCCTTCGATCAGCCGCCGGCGATCGTACAGGGAAGCGTCGTCCAGGATATCGACCGGTCCCCGATGGCCGGCTGTGGCAAGGATGAGGGCCTGCAATCCATTGGCTGTTGCCCATGGAATGCCTTCCTTCACCGTATGGCCGACCCTTGTCCAGCCTGTCGCAGATTGCGACGTCGACGTGTGGGCAGCGATTGCAATCGCGTTGGCGACAATATCGGTCGGTGCTCCCATCAGCCAGCCGGCGGCGGCGGCCACACCGGGACCGCACCATAGGCCGGTATCGGTGGTGCGCAGAAGAGAGATCTCACGCGCCGCTGCAATGCGCACCGCAACCTCGTAGCCCAGGGTCACTGCCGTCAAAATCCGGGTGGCATCTGCACCGATCTGTTCGCCGACTGCAATCACGGCAGGAACGATGGCCGCAGCCGGATGACCGGATGCCTGTCTGTGACCGTCATCGAGATCCAGCGCCGCAGCATAGGTCGCGTTGACGAATGCAGCGCCGGCAGGTGCCAGCCGTTCCTTCGAGAACCAAACGGTAGCGCTGCCGGCGCGCCATATGTCGGCTGCGGCCCGTCTGGACGCTTGGCCAGCCGATGTCGCCGCGCCTGCTGTCGCCACCCCAAGGGTGTCGAGAACCGTGCGTCGCGCTGCCTGCAAAGTGTCTCCCGAAATCTCTTCAATCTCCTTGCAAGACCCGGCAAGGACCCCTGCCATGAACTGTTGGTCGGGATCAATCCGCATGCTCTCTCTGGTAGTATTCATGTTTCGAACATCCTCCAAGTGAATATTGATTGCTGGATTAAGCATAGCGTTGACATCCACAATATGGAAGTCTAGCGTTTTGGAAATTGGATCAATGGGAGAGGATAATGGTCGCTCAAGACGAGCAGTGGCGCATCGGCCTTAAGATGCCCGCAGCGCCGGTGGAATTTTCCGTCGATGGTCATCGGTTGACAGCGCGGCAGGGAGAGACGGTTCTCAGCGCATTGCGTCTGGCCTATGGATCGACTGAATTGCCGTCCCGGTCCACGCTGCGGCTCGGCTTTTGCCTGATGGGGTCGTGCCAGGACTGCTGGCTGTGGCGTTCAGATGGACAGCGTCTGCGCGCGTGTTCCAGTCGCCTTGAAGCAGGCATGTCTCTTTGCACCCGTGCTCCGGGGGCAATCTGATGGACACGCCCGTGGTCATCATCGGTGCGGGGCCCGCAGGTATTTCCGCTGCGGCGGTACTCACGGCTGCGGGACTGCGTCCCGTTGTCATTGACGAGGCCCATTATCCCGGCGGCCAGATTTTCCGCCGCCCTGAACCAGAGCTGGCACGATCGACACGCCATCTATACGGCTTCGATGCGCGACGGGCAGCCAGGTTTCGCAGAGATTCCGAGGCGCTCGATCAGGCAGTGGATTACCGTCCGAGAACCCAGGTCTGGGGTGGGCGTGAAGGCGAGCTGCATATCCTTGGCGAAACGGGTGGTGCTGTTCAGGAATGGTCGCAACTCATCATCGCAACGGGGGGCATGGACAGGCTTTTGCCAGTCAAGGGATGGACGGGTTCCGGCGTCTACAGTCTTGGAGGAGCGCAAATCGCGCTAAAGGCTGAGGCATCGTTGATCGGCCGCCGCGTCGTCGTTGCAGGCACCGGTCCGCTCCTCTATCTCGTTGCCTACCAGTATGCGAAGGCAGGGGCCACGGTCGCCGGCGTTCTGGAGACCAGCGCTCCTTTCACACAATTTACGCTGCTTCCCGCGCTGGCCTCTGGACGCGCTGTTTTTGCCAAGGGACTGTTCTACGTCGCCGCACTGTTGGCGCGCGGTGTTCCCGTGATGACAGGCGTCCGACCGCTCGAAGTCCTGCGCGGTTCAGATGATCGTGTTACCGGGGTGGCCTACCTTTGGCGGGGCAGTGAGCGGGTTGCAACATGCGATGGCGCCGCCATAGGCGTCGGCCTAAAGGCCGAAACCCAATTGGCCGATCTGCTCGGGCTTGAGTTCTGGTTTGACCCTGCTCAGAGACAATGGTTGCCGGTTGCCGACCCAGACGGTCGTTCCTCCATGGAGAACGTCTATCTCGCCGGTGACGGACTGTCGATCCGGGGTAGTGAAATGGCGGAGGCCAGCGGACGATTGGCAGCAGCTGCTCTTCTCGAAGATCACGGCCACCGCGTCCCCATAAAGATCGACCGCGACCGGCGTGTCATCGACAGGTCTTCGCGTTTCCGAAAGGCTTTGAACCTGGCTTTCCCGTTGCCGCACGACTCTATTGCCCACTTGCCCGACGACGTCGTCGTCTGCCGTTGCGAGGGGGTCACGGCGGGAACGATACGCAAGACGGTGTTGTCTACCGGAGAAGCAGAAATCAACAGGATAAAAGCCTTCTGCAGGGTCGGAATGGGGCGCTGCCAGGGTCGGCTCTGCGGAACGGCAACGGCCGAACTTATTGCCGCAACCGGCGGCGTGGACATCAAGGCGGTGGGGCGCTTGCGCGGCCAGGCTCCTATCAAGCCTCTGACGCTTGGCGATCTGGTGCGAGGCAGGCCATGACAAAACGCTACGATATGGCGGTCATCGGCGGCGGGCTTGCTGGTTGCTCAACGGCCTTGCACGCAAGCCTTCAAGGTGCCTCCGTCGTGTTGATCGAAAGGGGCCGGTGCGGGGGGCAGGCAAGCGGTGTCAACTATGGAGGCGTTCGACAGCAAGGGCGTCATCCTGCCGAGCTGCCGCTGGCGCGGCGCAGCAGAGCGATCTGGGGTGATTTGACCAGCCTTATTGGCACCGATTGCGAATTCACGCCAACCGGTCACCTGAAGCTGGCGCGTGACGACGCCGATTTGGACGAACTGAGCGCCCACCAACTGCTGCTGCGTGACCACGGTGTGCGCACCGACCTGCTGGACGCCGCCGATCTCAAACGCAGGTTCCCGTACCTGTCTGGCCATTATGTTGGAGGATCTTTCTGCCCCGAAGATGGGCAAGCCAACCCGCGGTTGGTCGCCCCGGCATTTGCGCGCGCCGCCCGCTCGCTCGGTGCCGATATACTTGAAAATCGACAGGTGATCGCTGCCGAGCTGGGCATGGGTGGATTTTGTATTTGGGTTGACGGCAACCCGACCCCGATCACGGCCAGACGTCTTGTCAATACGGCTGGAGCCTGGGGAGCTGCGGTTGCGGCACAATTCGGTGATCATGTGGAAGAAGCAGTCATGGCACCGAATATGTGTGTCACCGAGCCGATTGCACCGCTGATCGGGCCCAATCTCGGAATTTGCGGGGGCAGCATTTACATTCGCCAGGCTTCCAATGGCAGCGTCATCTTCGGGGCCGGCCTTGGCACCGCTGATAGCGAACGTCTTCGTGCCAGGCCGCTCGCAGAAACCACAATGAACGCAGCAGCGGCTGCCATTCGCATGGTGCCCCAACTGAAGAACGTCCTGCTTCTTCGAAGCTGGACTGGCATCGAGGGACGCATGCCTGATGGCCTGCCGGTGGTCGGACCGAGCCCGACCGTTGATCGCCTTGTCCACGGCTTTGGCTTTTCGGGTCACGGGTTCCAGCTTGGCCCCGCCGTTGGCGCGGTGCTCGCCGAACTCAGCCTTGATGGTCACACCACGACCTCGATCGCGGGCCTCGCTATGACCCGTTTCACCACGGATCACGCCTTGGTTGCGCGCGACTGACACTGACAAAAAGGAAGGGAACAGACATGCGTTTTTTACTTTATAAGGTCTTCGCAAGTGCAGTGGCGCTTGTAGCAAACCTCTCATCGAGCCCGGCTCATGCGGACGATGCAGCCTATCATCTCAGTGAACCAAGTGTGCTGTCCGTCGCCATTACCGGAGACATGCCGGGACTGGTGGTTCGTGATGGCAAGCTCGCAGGCTATGACGGTGACATCCTGCAGATTGCCGCCGAAAAGCTGGGGCTGGTGATCAAACCGGTCCCCATGGAATGGTCAGGCGCCATCGCCGCAGTCCAAACTGGTCGCGTTGACATAATCGGCGGTAATGTCGCCTGGACGAAGCAGCGTGCCGATACGCTCGCGCTCACCGATCCCACGGGCTATTTTCAAAACGGGGTGACATCGCGCAAGGAGGCGGGATGGCACAGGCTCAGGGATCTCGAAAATCGCAAGGTCGGTTCGATGACCGGCTTCTCGTTCCTACCGGAACTCCGTAAAATCTCCGGGCTGGGACTGACGCTCTACGACAGCACGGACGCTGCCCTTCGCGATCTGCACGGTGGTCGTATCGAGGCGCTGGTCGGAGACCCGCCGGTGATCGACTACGCTCTCTCGAAGAACTCCGATTGGGGCCTCGTCAATCTTCCCTTTACTGACAATGACCCGAACTTCCCGTTGCTGACCGGACTGGGTCGCCAATATGTCTTCGGCCTTTCTAAAGAGAATGCGAAGCTTGCGGCGGATTTGAGCGGTCAAATCCGTGCAGTGTGGACCTCGTGCGAGGTCAAGATGATCGGCAAACGCTACGGCAATATCAGCGAGGCGAACTATACGCCCGCTGCAGACAACTTTCGGGCTGGCGTCGACCGTGCGGTCGACTGGACGCCGCCCATCTGCGGCCGTTGAGAGATCCGCATCGTCTTATCTTAACCCCTGCACTCCAGCGAGAGAGGCCGTGATGGTCACCCCAAATCTTCTCGAGGTTCGCAATCTCGGCAAATCCTTCGGCAACTTGACGGTGCTCAAAGACATCTCGTTCAGCCTCGCTCGTGGTGAGCGCGTCGCGCTCATCGGTCCGAGCGGCTCCGGCAAGTCAACCTGCCTTCGCGCCATCAACTATCTGGAGCCGCCGACCGTGGGTGAGATACGTCTCGAGGGGCAGACGATCGGTCGCAGGCTTAATGGCCAACGGATGACGGACCGCGAGATGGCGCCGCAACGGGCCGAGATCGGCATGGTTTTTCAGCATTTTCACCTTTGGCCGCATCTGTCTGTCCGTGCCAACGTCGCACTTCAGCCACGCAAGGTCAGAGGCATGAAACGCGATGCAGCCGAAAGGCTCGCCGGTGATCTGTTGGCCAAGGTTCATCTGTCGCAAAAGGTGGACGAGATGCCCCATCGTCTTTCCGGGGGGCAGCAACAACGCGTAGCCATTGCCCGCGCGCTGGCGCAGCAGCCAAAGCTCTTGCTGTTCGATGAACCAACGTCGGCGCTCGATCCGGAGTTGGTCGGCGAAGTCCTGACCGTCATCAAGGAATTGGCAGCCGAAGGACGTGCCATGGTGCTCGTTACCCACGAGATCGGCTTTGCCCGAGAGGTTGC
>CAZZZI010000091.1:0-17309 GCA_964658415.1 uncultured Sphingomonas sp.
TGAAGTAGCCGCCGGGGATCTTGCCGGCTGCGTAGGTCTTTTCCTGGTAGTTGACAGTCAGCGGGAAGAAGTCCTGGCCCGGCTTCGGCGACTTGGCCGAAACGACGGTGGCGAGAACGACTGTTTCGCCGTAGGTGGCGAGAACGGCGCCGTCAGCCTGACGGGCGATCTTGCCGGTTTCGAGCTTCAGCGGGCGGCCTGCCCACTCGATTTCGACTGTGTGCGTATCGAACATATTATAGTCCTTGCCTGATGCGGGAAAACGCGCCGTCGCCGGTTTCGGCAAGGCGCATCGTCGACCGCATTGTGTGACAGATCACGGGCAAGACAGCGGGAGGCTTTTTCCGGCGTTTCCGTGTCGCCTTGCGGCGGGGACGGAGACGATCGTGTCCGGCATTGCGGCTTCAGGCGCTGGGCCTTGAAGACGGCCGGGACCAAAGGTCCTGGCGAAAGCGTCCGGCAATCCTGCCCCATGACAGGTCAACGGTTTATGTCTTGGCGAAGCCGGCCCATCCGGTTCGCCGCCCTGGCCTGTCGCACGGATCATATCGTGGCGCGGCAGGAGAGGGATGTGGGTCAGTGCGACCCGTCATAAAAGTCCGGCGGGCGTCCCGTCAGGAACGCCCGCCGTGAAATGTTAACGACGGATGCCGAGAGCAGCAATCAGCTTGCTGTAGCGGGATACGTCCTTCTTCTTCAGATAGTCGAGCAGCGAACGGCGGCTCGAAACCATCGTCAGCAGACCACGGCGGGAATGGTTATCCTTCTTGTGGTCCTTGAAATGGCCGGTCAGATTGTTGATCCGTTCGGTCAGGATCGCAACCTGGACTTCCGGAGAACCGGTGTCGCCTTCGACAGTTGCGTATTCCTTGATGAGAGCGGCTTTGCGCTCAGCAGTAATCGACATCGGATGGTCCTTTCGATGAAGAGGAAGAAGTCGCCAAAAGCCGGGATGTCGTCCAGCTTTGGCCGCGAAAGCAAATGGGCATGCCCAGTGCTGCGGGTGCCTATAGACTATTTGGGGGGGGAAGGGAAGAGGGGTGCAGGGTGGGCGGCGAGGAGGACGCGAGGTCAGAGGTCCGTTGCCCTCTCTCCCTGCAGAGTGATGAACGCGCCGGCAAAGCTGGCGGCCTCATTCCGAAAACAACCCCGTCGCAAATGCCGTACAGCACGACCTATTGGTTGGAAGATCCGTACAGTCCTGTCGCGTAGTTCGGTGTCGCCAGGGAAGGGGACGTATCGTTGCCGTCGGTATTATCACCATAAATCCCGGCTTTCCGCTTCAAGGCTTTCGTCAGCCTGTCATTGGCTTCCGGGTTGCTGGCACTGTCGATGACATCCTGCAGGGAGATACCGAGCTTGTCGAGGCCGAGCTCCTTTTCGAGGCCATGAACAGCGCTGTCTCCACCATCGATTTTCAAGCGCCCGAAAGCCTTTTGAAAGGCGGCGACAAATTCGTCCCTCGAGGCGTAGTCATCCTGATTGACGCCAAGGGCCTTTGCGGTCCGGTCGATGATATCGAGCTTCTGCTTGGTTATGCTGGGATGGTTGATGCCGAACATTGCCTCGGCAACCTTCGATTCTCCCGGGCTCGGCTGCTTGGCGACGGAGACTTTGCCATGCGAGGTCTGGCCGCTTGCGACTGCGGTGATAGCGTCGGAGGAACTCGGTGTCTTCGCCGTCGACGAAACGCCGCCTGGCTGAAGAAGGAGCAACGCAGTCGAACTGCCGGAAATGGAAGATAGAAATGTCACTGCAAAGTCCTCCCCAGGAACCTCGTGCCTTCCGCCCCCACATATGCCTCTCTAAACCTAGAGGGGCATCTGGCATAGCATATTCTACCATAACGATGCTTAACGGAATGTTACCGCTTCTGTCGACATCCTTTTTCTAGGGGGATCGGTGTAAAACCCATCTCGCCGATGGCATGGGGTATCCGTTGGCGGGACCATAACGCCCGATGTCTATCGGCAGCGACGGCGACATGTCGCCATCATTATCGTTGCCAAACATGCCGGCGGGCTTTTTCAGGGCCGTCAGCCTATTGTCGGCTTTGGATCCTTCATGCCTGCTGCACTCCGCCTTCGCGATAGCTAACGAAGGTTGTCAGCTGCGCTCCTGGGCCGCGCTCGCCAATGGGACATGTCCGCCAAGAAGCGACTTTACCCGGTCATCGGTCAGGTACAGTCCCGCCCACGCGGCGATGCCGAGGGCAAGGGCGACCAGCTGCGGTGGCGATCCAAATTCTCCGACGCGAAAATGCATGCAGATGGCCCCACCCAGGAAACCTGTCGTCAGCACGGCGCCCCACAATGCGGTGCGTGGAATGGTATAGAGCGACGCACAGACGAGAATGATCAGTCCTAGTCTGACTGAAAGGGCCGCCGGAAAGCCGATTGCGTCCATCTCGACCTGCATGAGTTCAGGATAGACGAGAATGACTGTCGCGTCCGCGAGAAGAGCCAGGGATACGAGGGCGCTGAGGGCCCGACCGACGAGCATGCTTCGGTTGCGCGGTACTATGGCGATGGAGGACATGTTGATGTTCTTTCGTATGAGCTGCAGTGGCATCGAACCCGACGCGGGAAGGGGGAGGTCGATCAGGATGCCGGGGGAGGGACCATGCCGAGCCCGTGGGTCTCCATCAGCACGCCGATCCTGCGCGTATCTTCCGCAGTGGGTAGCGTGAGGGGCGGGGTGGCTTCACCGGTGACCGGCGTTCCGGCCTCGGCGAGAAATTCGGTAAAGCCGCCTGGCGTGGCGATCATCAGCGCGCGCATCGCGCCGGTGCCGGTGTTGCGCAGCCGGTGCGGCACGGCCCTTGGGGCAAAATACGAGTCACCGGCGGCAAGCTGCCGCGTTTCGGAGCCGATGGTCACTTCCAGCGAACCCTCGATGATGACCATGGCCTCGTCTTCCCGGTGGTGCACATGCAGGCCGGCATCCGCCCCGGGGGGCATGATGCCTTCGATCAAGCCGAACTGTCCGCCGGTCTCAGCCGGCGACAGCAGGATCCGCATTCGAACGCCGAACAGGACATAGTTTCGATTGGATGATGTGTTGAATATACCGATGTCGGTCATGGGAGCTCCCTTTGAGACGACTGACGGATACTTAAGAAATATTTGAAAAGCGGTTTTGTCGATTAATGCCGGTCATTATCTGATCCTGCGAGAAAGAGGAAAACCTCGCAGCTTGCGGCATTTCACGCCTCACTCCCATTGCACGGTGGAAGAATGACCTTTTTGAGCCAGAACTCATCTCTGCGGCTCCGCGAATATCGCGCCGATAGCGGAATGACCGGGGTTCTCGAGCACAAGCGCCAGGTGCTGGCGTATTTTCCAGACAAGGCGTCCATCTGGCATTCGCTCGACGCGGTCGAGACCCGACGCATCGATATCCCGAGGGGAGCGGTCGCCGCCGCCTTGCGAAACCGGCGGGAATCGATCGAGTGGATCACCAGTAACACGGTGTTTTCAGTCGAGCTGGACGATCAGGTCCTCAGTGATACCGCAGAGGCGTTGCTCGGCCGGTCGGATGCCGAGATCACGCCCAACCCCCACATCAACGACGCCCGTCTCTCGGGCCTGCTGGAGGTTCTCCAAACGGAACACCAGCTGGGTTTCCCGACCGGACAGCTGTTCGTCAGCAGCATCGAACAGGCGATTTCGTCCTATCTGGTGGGGAACTTTGCGCGTTCGGAACGCGATCCCGTGTTCGCAAGGGGCGGTATCTCGCCGCGCATCGGGAGACGGATTGTCGAATTCGTCAAAGCCCATCTGGACACCGACCTGTCCATCGCCGCACTGGCCGGGATCGCCGAGATGAGCCCATCGCATTTCTCGCGTAGTTTCCGGGTGACCTTCGGGACGACGCCGCATGATTTCATCATTCGGATGCGGATGGAGCTGGCCAAGGATCTGCTCAGCCGGCCCGATCTGACGCTCCTCGATGTCGCGCAACTGTCCGGGTTCAAAACCCAGCAGCATTTTTCGCGCGTGTTCGCGAGATTTGTCGGCCTGGCGCCGGGGCGATTCAGGAACATGCTTTAGGCGTAGGGCGGAGCGACTGTTGGAAGCGCCTTGGCCCATCGACCCTCTGTCACTAACGAAAAATGCCACCGGAAGGCTCCGGTGGCATCGATCTCGCTAATTTTCAGTTTGTGGCCTGAGACTCAGACAAACACCCGCTTCGGCCGAAACTCGCCTTCGCCGATCTCGCCGATGGCGATGAGCTTGCCGCGCGCCGTGGCATAGGCCTCGCTCTCGGCAACCGGCGCATCGCGGCCGCGCACGAGGATGGGGTTGCCCATCTTCAGGCGGTGGGCCTGGTCGTCGGTGATGGCCAGATGCGGCAGCGAGGAGAGGGCCTCGGCGGTGTCGATCATGAAGGCGTCGAGAGCGGCCAACCGTTCGTCCTGGTCCTCGATCGCTTCCAGCGCGACGAGGTCTGCCAGCGGCACCATCGTCTCTTCGGCAAAGGGTGCGACGAAGGTGCGGCGCAGGCCGGAGACGTGGCCGTAGCAGCCGAGGTCGCGGCCGAAATCGCGGGCGAGCGCCCTGACATAGGTGCCCTTGCCGCATTCGACTTCAAAATGGGCCGTGGAGGCATCGGGGCAGGCGAGCAGCGTCAGGCGGAAGATCTCGACTTCGCGTGACGGGATGTCGACGGTTTCGCCTTCGCGGGCGAGATCGTAGGCGCGTTCGCCTGATATCTTGATGGCCGAGAACTGCGGCGGGATCTGGTTGATGACGCCGGTATAGTTCGGCAGCAGGGCGCGGATCTCTTCCTCGGTCGGACGCTTGTCCGAGCTCTGGGTGACCTCGCCCTCGAGGTCGTCGGTGGCGCGCTCCTCGCCCCAGCTGACCGTGAATTCATAGATCTTGCGGCCGTCCATGACGTAGGGCACGGTCTTCGTCGCGTCGCCGAGGGCGATCGGCAGCATGCCCGATGCCAGCGGATCGAGGGTGCCGGCGTGGCCGGCCTTCTGGGCATTGAACAGCCACTTGATCTTGCCGACGGCCTCGGTCGAGCCGAAGTCGACCGGCTTGTCGAGGATCAACCAGCCGGAAACCGGGCGGCCTTTTGGTTTTCTGGGTCTGGACATCGGTCTCTACTATGATTGGGTGTCGTCGGTATCGGGGCCGAGGTCGCGCTGGACTTCCGGCGACTTCAGGAGATCGTCGATCTTCTTGTAGTTGTCGAAGCTCGTGTCGTCCTTGAAGCGGATCTCCGGCATGTATTTCAGCTGGCGCAGCAGCGGGCCGACGCGGCCGCGTATATACTTGGCGTGCTTGTTGAGGAGGTCGATGATCGCATCGTGGTCGGCGACGCCGAGCGGCGACACATAGGCGGTGGCCACCTTCAGGTCCGGCGACATGCGCACTTCCGAAATGGCAATAACAGTGCGCTCGAGCACGGGCTCGCGCACTTCGCCGCGCTGCAGCACCTGGGTGATGGCGCCGCGAACCTGTTCGCCAACGCGAAGCATGCGCTGCGAGGGCGCGGAGGTAGTGGGTCTGGTCATGGTGTTTCCATCAGCGCGTCCAAAGGGACGCTATAAAGCCGTTCCAATGCCCTGATATGGGCAAAAGGTCAAGGCTTGGCTAGGGCAGGCGGCTTCCACAGGTTGCGAATGCAGGCGAGCACGGCCACCTGTTCCTGATGATTGTGGAAGGCGTGGGCCGGTATGTAGTGCACGGCAGCGTCGCTGTCGAACTCGATACGGCCATGGCGCTCGTCGATGGCTGAAATCTCCGACCAGGCGAAGCGCGTCACAGCCCCCGGCCGCTCCCAGGCAACCCCCTCGGGCGATACGGTGACCGTCACGGTCGCATCGGGGCGGATCCGGCCGGCCATCGCCATGCGCTGGCTATAGGCTTCGCGTCGCAGCGACAGTGTGACCAGCACGTAGACGCCCAGGCAGGGCACCGAGCAGATCAGCATCAGGTTGGAGACGTCGATCAGCGGCGTCATGCCGAAGGTCGGCAGCAGGATCATGCTGCGGTAGATGTTGAGAAACAGCGAGAGCGCCGCGCCGCCGATGATGCCGATCATCAGGTACCAACCGGTCATTCCGCCGCGCTCGCCGGCCGTCCGTGCGTGGCGGGCGATGGCTTCATGAATGACGTCTGCCTCTTCACCGGGCTGGCGGATATAGACGAGCGTGAAACGGTCGCCCTGGGTCAGCGGTGATGTCAGCATATAAGAAGCCTTGAGGATAACGTCGCGCAGCATTCGACTGTTCGCCGGCCGAATTCAACAAAAAACCGCCGGATTGCCCCGGCGGTTTCGATATCGTGACGGAATTGCGCGTCCGATCAGAGCGTGCGCGTGATGTGTTCGACGCGGAAGCACTCGATGACGTCGCCGGCACGCATGTCTTCGTAGTTCTCGAAGGCCATGCCGCATTCCTGGCCCATCGGCACGTCGGAGACTTCGTCCTTGAAGCGCTTGAGCGTCTTGAGCTTGCCTTCGTGGACAACGACGTTGTCGCGGATAAGGCGGACGCCCGCTCCACGCTCGACCTTGCCTTCGGTAACGCGGCAACCTGCCACCTTGCCTGTCTTCGTGATGTTGAACACCTCGAGGATCTCGGCGTTGCCGATGAAGGTTTCGCGGCGTTCCGGCGACAGAAGGCCGGACATCGCCTGCTTCACGTCGTCGACGAGATCGTAGATGATGCTGTAGTAGCGGATCTCGATGCCTTCGCGTTCGGCGAACGTACGGGCCTGGGCATTGGCGCGGACGTTGAAGCCGATGATCGCAGCACCCGAGGCTTCGGCCAGCGAAACATCCGATTCCGTGATGGCACCAGCGCCCGAATGGACGATGCGGGCCCTGACTTCGTCGGTGCCGAGCTTGTCGAGCGCGCCGTTGATGGCTTCGATCGAACCCTGCACGTCGCCCTTGATGACCAGCGGGAATTCCTTGAGAACGTTGTTCTGAAGCAACGTCATCATCTGTTCCAGCGAGCCGCGCTGACCGGACTGACGGGCAGCGGCCTTGTCGCGGGTGAGGCGCTGGCGGTATTCGGAAATCTCGCGGGCGCGGCTTTCGCTGTCGACGATCGCGAACTTGTCACCGGCAGAAGGCGTTCCGGAGAGGCCGAGAACCTCGACCGGGGTTGCCGGACCGGCTTCCTTGACCTGCTCGCCCTTGTCGTTGACCAGCGCACGGACACGGCCCCACTGGTCGCCGGCAACGATGATCTGGCCGGGACGAAGCGTACCCTTCTGGACGAGGACGGTCGCAACCGAGCCACGACCGCGGTCGAGCTGGGCTTCGATGACCGTGCCTTCGGCCGGACGGTTCGGGTTAGCCTTCAGGTCGAGAATTTCCGACTGAAGAAGAACCGCTTCGAGCAGCTTGTCGAGGTTGAGGCCTGTCTTGGCCGAGACTTCGACGTCGAGCACTTCACCGCCCATGGTTTCCACGAACACGTCATGCTGCAGCAGCTGGTTGCGCACCTTCTGCGGATCGGCCTCGTGCTTGTCGACCTTGTTGATGGCCACGATGATCGGCACGCCGGCAGCTTTCGCGTGGGCGATGGATTCGATTGTCTGCGGCATCACGCTGTCGTCGGCCGCGACCACCAGGATGGCGATGTCGGTGGCCTGGGCGCCACGGGCACGCATGGCGGTGAACGCCGCGTGGCCCGGGGTGTCGATGAAGGTGATCTTCTGACCGTTTTGTTCGACCTGGTAGGCACCGATATGCTGGGTGATGCCGCCGGCTTCGCCGGACACGACGCTGGTCTTTCTGATGGCGTCAAGCAGCGAGGTCTTGCCGTGGTCGACGTGACCCATGATGGTGACGACCGGCGGGCGCGAAACCAGCTCTTCGTCTTCCTGGGCGCCATTGAACAGGCCGAGTTCGACGTCGGATTCCGACACGCGCTTGACGGTGTGGCCGAATTCGACCGCGATCAGTTCAGCCAGATCGGCGTCGATGACGTCGCCCGGCTTCATCATCTGGCCTTCCTTCATCAGGAACTTGATGACATCGACGGCGCGCTCAGACATGCGCTGTGCGAGTTCCTGGATGGTGATGGTTTCCGGCAGGATGACTTCGCGCAGGACCTTTTCGCGGGTTTCCTGCATCTGGCCGCGACGGAATTTTTCCTGGCGGCGGCGCATGGCCGACAGCGAGCGACCGCGACCGGTGCCGTCGTCGTCGACATTGGCGGTCGTGACCGTCAGCTTGCCGCGACGGCGTTCTTCTTCGGTCTTCGGACGAGCCGGTGTCTTCGGCGGCTCGACGCGAACGACCTTGCCGCGGATGACGGCAGTGCGCGGCGGTCCGCGATTCTCTTCTTCTTCGCCAAGCGGCTTGCGGCGGCCGGCAACGTCGCCAGCAGCGGGGCGGGCAGCCGGTGCACCGGCGTCAGTGCGGCGAACGAGCGGCGCTGCAACCGGCTGCGGCTTGGCAGCCTCGACGCGAGCAGCTTCCTCGGCAGCAGCAGCTGCTGCGGCTTCGGCTGCTGCAATCTCAGGACCGCGCGCGGCGAGGTCTGCAGCACGGCGAACGGCTTCCGCTTCGTCTTCGATGCGGCGCTTTTCGTCTTCGATCTTGCGGCGTGCTTCTTCTTCGGCACGGCGGATGGCGTCTGCGGCGTCGCGGGCCTGCGCATCGGCAAGCGCACGACGACGGGCATCCATTTCATCCGGCGACAGGTGATTGAGCACGACCGGGCGCGAAGGGCGATCCTGCTGCGGACGCGGCTGGTAAGCCGGGGCGGCGGGCTGGGCGCGCGGCGCGATGCCGCTCGGCTGGTTGACGCGGGTTTGTATCTGCGGCTGGGCAGGACGGGCTGCAGGCTGCGGTGCAGCCTCGACGCGCGCGGCTGCCGCCGGGGCAGGGGCCGTGACCGGCGTGATCACCTGCTTGTCGTCTTCCGGGCGAAGCGGGCGGCGTTTGCGGGTTTCGACCACAACCGCTTTGGTGCGACCCCGACCCATATCCTGACGCACGGTACCCTGGTTTACGCCCGATGGTTTCAGCGTGAGGGTCTTCTTAGCCGATGCGTTCAGTGTCTTGTCGTCGTTGTTGTCAGTCATTCCGGTCCTGTTCCTTCGGACAGGGCGGATGACTACCATCAGACCCTGTCTTTAATTCGATGTACCTTAACGATGCGTCCGGCGTTCACCGATGTCCGCGTCATTGTTTTAGCTGGCCAGCGGCGCCCGTTGCCCGGGACTGACCGCCGTTGCGGTACCGTTCGAGCAGGTTTGCGCGTTTCACTACACCTTCACCCGCCTGCCCTGCAAGCGCGCAGGCATGGATAAAAGCATTCTGGCCCATCAGTTCGTCCATTTCCGCCTCCGTGAAGGGACGAGAAGATGGTATTTCACTCTCGGTTTCCATTCCGAGGTGCCAGGCCTTGCGGGCCTGGTCGATTTTCCGGACGCCATCATCGGCTGCGTCCGCGGCGTGGTAGACGGCAATTGCGCCGCCTGATCTGATCGCCCCGTCGACCTTCGACGAGCCGTTGATAAACTGGCTGGCCTTGCGGGCCATGTGCATCATGCCGGCCAACTGCATCTTCAGCAGCCGCTCGACCGTTGCGCCGAGATCGTCCGACGCTTTTACGTCTGCCTTCAGGGCGCGGGCAAAAAGCTTCTTTGCCACCGCCTTGTCGACCGTCGCCCGGTCAAGCTTGACCCAGCAGCCGCGTCCCGGCAATTGCCGCTTCAGATCCGGAACCACCGTGCCGTCAGGCGCGGCGACGAACCGGATCAGGTCGTCCAAGTCACCGCTTTCGCGGGTGACGATGCACATCCGGCCGTTTTTTTCTTCGGTCGGTACATCGTCGTCGTCAACCGCAACATCCTGTTGGACTGCGGAGGTCATGCTCCCTGCTCGGCGTCGGCTTCTGCCTCAGCTTCAGGCTCGGCTTCAGCGACTTCTGCAAGCTGGACAGTTGCTTCGTCTTCGGTGATCCAGCCGACGGCGAGGCGTGCCTGGATGACCATGTGTTCTGCTTCGACGCGCGAAACTTCCAGCTTGGAGAACAGGCCTTCGAATTTCTTGGTCTCGCCGTTCTTGCGTTCCGTCCAGCCGATCAGATCGTCCGATGCGCAGCCGGCGAAGTCTTCCAGCGTCTTGATGCCGTCTTCGCCCAGAGCCACCATCATCGGTGCGGTCATGCCGTTGATCTGCAGCAATTCGTCGGCAACGCCGAGCGTCTTGCGCTTCTCGTCCATCTCTGCTTCGTTGCGCTCGATGAATTCGCGCGCACGCTGCTGGATTTCCTGGGCCGTTTCTTCGTCGAAGCCGTCGATCGATGCGATTTCCTCGAGGTCGACGAAAGCGAGTTCCTCGACCTGCGCAAAGCCTTCGGAGGCAAGCACCTGGCCGACCATCTCGTCGACGTCGAGCGCATCCATGAACAGGGTGGTGCGTTCGTTGAATTCCTTCTGGCGGCGCTCCGATTCCTCGGCTTCCGTCATGATGTCGATGTCCCAGCCGGTCAGCTGCGAGGCAAGGCGGACGTTCTGGCCACGGCGGCCGATGGCCAGCGACAGCTGTTCGTCCGGCACCACGACTTCGATGCGCTCGGCATCTTCATCGAGCACGACCTTGGTGACTTCGGCCGGCTGCAGGGCGTTGACGACGAAGGTCGCCGGTTCCTGGCTCCAGGGAATGATGTCGATCTTTTCGCCCTGGAGTTCGGCAACCACCGCCTGGACGCGCGAACCGCGCATACCGACGCAGGCGCCGACCGGATCGATCGACGAATCGTTCGAGATAACGGCGATCTTGGCGCGCGAGCCCGGGTCGCGGGCAACCGACTTCACCTGGATGATGCCGTCGTAGATCTCAGGCACTTCCATGGTGAACAGCTTCACCATGAACTGCGGATGGGTACGCGACAGGAAGATCTGCGGACCGCGCTGTTCGCGGCGCACGTCGTAGACGAAGGCGCGGACGCGGTCGCCGTAACGGAAGTTTTCGCGCGGGATCATCTCGTCGCGACGGATGATGCCTTCGCCACGGCCGAGATCGACGATGACGTTGCCGTATTCGACGCGCTTGACGGTGCCGTTGATGATTTCTCCGACGCGTTCCTTGAACTCGTCGTACTGGCGATCACGCTCGGCTTCGCGAACCTTCTGGACGATGACCTGCTTGGCAGACTGGGCGGCGATACGGCCGAAATCCATCGGTGGCAGCGGATCGGCGATGAAGTCGCCGAGGGCTGCGTCCGGGTTGCGGTCGCGGGCCAGTTCCAACGGGATCTGGATCGCGTAGTCTTCGGCCACTTCGACCACTTCGAGCAAGCGCTGCAGACGGATCTCGCCGGTCTTCGGGTTGATGTCGGCGCGAATGTTCGATTCCGAACCGTAACGGGAGCGCGCGGCCTTCTGGATCGCGTCTGCCATTGCGGCAAGAACGATCTCGCGATCGATGACCTTTTCGCGCGCCACGGCATCTGCGATCTGCAGAAGTTCCAGGCGGTTCGCACTGACTGCCATATTAATTTCTCCGTCTTCCTGCCCGGGTTCCCGTCCCGTGGGCGGTTAGTCTATCGGTGAAGTATCTTCGTCTGCTTCTTGTTCGTTCTGGTTCGCTGCCTTGGCCATCTTGTCGGCCTTCAGCGCATCACGAATGAGATCGTCCGTCAGAATAAGCTTTGCTTCGGCCAGCGTCGTGAACGGAATGACGACCTTGGGATCTTCGCCATAGGCCGGCTGGTCACGTTCGATGGTAAAGCCATCGGCGTCCACGGCAATGATCTTGCCGCGGAAGCGCTTGCGGTTGTCGACCAGGATCGAGGTTTCCACCTTGACGAGGTTGCCCTGCCAGCGGCTGAAATCCGACTTGCGCACCATGGGGCGATCGATGCCCGGCGACGACACTTCGAGATGATACGCCTTATCGATCGGATCATCCACATCCAAAGCCGGAGAAACAGCCTGCGATACAGCTTCGCAATCCTGGACGTTCATGGTGCCGTCAGGACGCTCGGCCATGATCTGCAGCGTCGCGCCGTTCTGGTTCATCAGACGAACGCGCACGAGGCGGTAGCCGAGGTCGACGATCACGGGTTCGATGATGGCTGCAACGCGCTGGTCCAGACCGGTTTCGACGATCAGGCGAGGTTCGTTGGGGTCTTCTGCTGGTGTCAGGTCCGACAAGCATGCGCTCCTGGAAATTTGTGTATTCCATGGTCGAGCTAATAAAAAAGAGCGGGTCCTCGCGGCCCACCCTTCATCAGACGATCAAGAATTTGAATGCGATATAGCCCCGTTTTTACCAAATTGCAAGGTCTGCAATCGTCGCCGGCTATTTAAGCACACCCATCATTCTTGCCTCGGGATAGCAGGTGGGCTGCTCGCCCGATTTCGCCTGCCACTGGCCGATCGAGCGCCGGGTCTTGTAGCCGGGCAGACCGTCGGTGCCGCCGACATCGTATCCCTTGTGCTGCAGCGCCTTTTGCATGGCCGCAACATCCGAGCGCAGCATCTTGCCGACATCGCCCCAGGCACCCTTGAACGGGCCGGCATTGTCGGCGATGCGGTCGGCGAGGTTGCCGATGTAGAGGGCATAGAGGTCGGAGTTGTTGTACTCCTTGATGACGTAGAAATTGGGCGTGACGATGAAGGCGGGTCCATCGCGGCCGGCCGGCACCAGCATCATGCCTGACGCCTTCAACTCGGCTGCCGGGAAGGCGCTGCCGTTGACGCGGGTAATGCCGTCGGCGGCCCATTTCGAGATCGGGCGTGCCAGGTCCGGGCCTTCCTGTGCGCAGGATACCTTGGCAGGAATGCTCGCCTCGTAACCCCAGCCGCGACCGCGCTGCCAGCCCTTCTGCACGAGGTAATTGGCGATCGAGGCCAGCGTATCCGGCACTGACGTCCAGATGTTGCGATGGCCGTCGCCGTCGAAATCGACGGCGTATTTGATGTAGCTCGACGGCATGAACTGCGGCTGTCCCAGCGCGCCGGCATAGGAGCCCTTGAACTGGTCGGGGCCGATGTCGCCATGCTCGAGGATGCCCAGCGCGGTGATGAGCTCGCTGCGGAACATCTCCTTGCGGGTCGACATGAAGGCGTCTGTCGCGAGGATCGCAATGGCTGAGTTCTTCAGGGTCGCCGCGCCGAAGCCGGTCTCGCGGCCCCAGATGGCAAGCACGATAGAGCCGGGCACGCCGTAGGTCTTCTCGATGCGCTTCAGGGTCGATGCGTATTGCGAGGCAAAGCCACGGCCGGTGACGGCCAGTCGCTGCAGGCGGTCGTTGTTGAAGTAAGGGGCGGGCGAGGAGAACTCCGCCTGGCTCTGCGGCCGCTGCTTGACCGGCGGGAAGCCGGGGGGTGCCAGATCGGGGAGGTTCCAGTTCAATTGGACGCCGGCAAAGGCCGCGTTCAGCGTCTTCTCGGATACACCGGCCTTTCTCGCTTCCGGATAGATCTCGGCTTTGACCCAGGACTGGAACTGCGCTTCGACATCGGCCTTCGAGGGGGCGGCGAGGGCGGGGAGCGGGAGGAGGGTGAAGAGGAGGGCGGCGAGCTTCAGAATATGCCGCAGCTTACCCCCCTCTGCCCCTATCGGGGCATCTCCCCCACAAGGGGGGAGATTGGCCGTGGGCTCTTTGCCAAACCAATGACGGATGGATCGTGCCAAGCCTGAAATAAGCCTGAGAGATCGGAAGAGGTTGCCCCGCGCTCCCGATCTCCCCGCTTGTGGGGGAGATGTCACGCAGTGACAGAGGGGGGTCTGCGTCCGCATCGTCGATCTCTCCATCATATCAGCGTCCTCGCCCTCAATGCTGCCGTCAGCGTGCCTTCGTCGAGATAGTCGAGTTCGCCGCCGACGGGTACACCATGGGCCAGCCGGGTGATCCTGACGTCCAGGCCGGCGAGTTGGTCGGTGATGTAGTGGGCCGTCGTCTGGCCCTCGACCGTGGCGTTGACGGCAATGATGATCTCGCGGATGCCGCCTTCGGCGACGCGGGCCACGAGGCCACGAATGTTGAGATCGTCCGGTCCGACGCCGTCGAGCGGCGACAGCGTGCCGCCCAGCACATGGTAGGCGGTGTTCATCGCGGTTGCCCGTTCCAGCGCCCAGAGATCGGCGACATCCTCGACGACGATGATGACGGCCTGGTCGCGGCGGTCATCGGTGCAGACGGTGCAGGGATCGACGGTGTCGACATTGCCGCAGTGCGAGCAGATCTTGACCTTGTCGTGGGCCTCGCCCATCGCCACCGAGAGGGGGCCGAGCAACTGGTCTTTTTTCTTGATCAGATGCAGCGCCGCACGACGCGCCGAACGCGGCCCGAGACCCGGCACCTTGGCCAGCAGCTGGATCAGTTTTTCGATTTCGGGACCGGTGACTCGTTTTGCCATGGGGCGTTCTTAGACCATATGCTAGAGAAACGGAATCGCGTCAGGAGACACCATCCCATGAAAATTCTCGCCGTCTGCACCGGCAATGCCGAAAAGCTGCCCGGCAAGAGCTACAAGACCGGCATTAACAAGCACCCGGTTTCGGGCGCCGTCATGATCGATGAAAACGGCCTGATCGGCGACGCCGTCTGCAATCGCAAGCACCATGGCGGGCCCTGCCAGGCCGTCTATGTCGAGGGATCGGTCACGCTCGACTGGTGGGCCCGCGAACTCGGCCAGCCCGTTCCGCCCGGCCTGTTCGGGGAAAATGTCGTCATCGACGGTCTCGACAATGCGACGGTTGCCGTCGGCGACCGTTTCGTGGCGGGAGATCTCGTTCTCGAGGTCACCTCGCCGCGCATCCCCTGCGCCACTTTCGCCGCCAAGATGGGCGACCCGAAATTCGTCAAGCGCTACATGAAGGCGGGCCTGCCGGGCATCTACTGCCGGGTGCTGAAACCGGCGTCTCTGGAATCAGGCGTAACTGTCGAATACCAGCCGTTTTCCGGCGAGCGGGTGACGATGCCGGAAATGATGAAGACGTTCGGCCGGAAGCTGACGCCCGAAGACCGCCAGCGTTACCTCTCTACGCCGCTGCACAAGCAGTTTCGCGAGACGATCGAAGCGCAGGCCTAATCTTGCAAGACGACGGTCGCGCATCGCGCGACCGTTCCTGGCCGTTGCCGCATAGCCGCCGTAAAGAGCCGCGCGAAGCGGTTTGGTGCGCGAAAGCGCCTCAATATCAAGAGTAGCGGCTCAGAACGGCATCTTGAAGCCGGGAGGGATCGGCAGGCCAGCCGTCAGTTCCTTGGTCTTTTCGGCAACGATGGCCTCGGCCTTGCCCTTGGCGTCCGTATGGGCGGCAACGACCAGGTCCTCGAGGATCTCGACATCGTCTTCCTTGAAAAGCGACGGGTCGATCTTCAGCGAGATCATCTCGCCCTTACCGTTCAGGGTCACGGTGACGAGACCGCCGCCCGACTTGCCTTCCGCATGGATGTCAGACATTTCCGCCTGCATCTTCTCCATCTTGGACTGCATTTCCTTGACCTTGCCCATCATTCCCATGATGTCGCGCATCGTTGTCGTTCCTTCTCTGCTGTCTTTTAATTCTCGATCAGAATTCGATGTCGTCGCCCGGCAAGATATCGCCGTCTTCCGATTCGGCAACGGAGGGTGTCGGGAGAGAGTCGTCGCCGGCGTCGTCGGCATCGGCGCGGACGCGCACGTCGATGATCTTGGCACCGGGAAACTGCGACAGGATGGCGGCAACGTCCGGGTCCTGGCTGGCATCGATCAGGCGCTGGGCCTGCGCCTTGGTTTCGGCCTCGACCTCGGTCGGCGCACCGCCGTCGCGGCTGAGGCTGACGATCCAGTGGATGCCGGTCCAGTCCTTGAGCTTCAGCGCCAACTCGTTCAGCAGCGTGCCGGGCGCGCCGGGTGCCAGGCTGACATCGAGATGGCCGGGCTCGAGTTTGACCGGGCGCAGGAAGGTCCGCACCATCGCCTTGAGTTTCGGATCGCGCTTGACGCCACACAGATCGGCGATGTCGCCGATCGATCGAATGGCGACGCTCGGCTTCGGTGCTTCCGCAGGCTTTGCCTCGGTGCGGCCGGCAGCGAGAGGCTGCGGCGCGGCATCGGGCACCGCGCGCAGCATGGTGGCGGCACCGTTGTTTGACCTCGGTGCGATGTCGGGCGTGCTTCTCGCCGTGGCTGGCTGATAGGCAACGGAAGCGCCAGCGCCGTTGCCGTTACCGTTTCCCGATGGTGCCGGGCGCGGACTACCGCCGCTGTCGCTGCCGATCTCGGCCAGGCGCCGGGCGGCGTCCTCGGGCGAGGGCAGGTGGGCGGCATGGGCGAGCCGGATCAGCACCATCTCGGCGGCACCGGCTGTTCGCGATGAGTTCTCCGTTTCCGGGATGCCCTTCAGCAGCATCTGCCAGATGCGCGACAGGGTGGTGACCGCGATGGTTTGCGAGAATTCGAGCCCACGGACGCGCTCTATCTCGCTCAGCGACGAATCGCTCGCCGAATCCGGCACATATTTCAGCCGCGTCACCAGGTGGGTGAAATCGGCAAGATCGGTGAGCACGACAACCGGATTGGCGCCGGCCTCGTACTGGCCATTGAATTCGGCAAGGGCAGCGGCAACGTCGCCTCTGACGACATGCTGGAAGAGATCGACGATACGGGCCCGGTCGGCAAGGCCAAGCATGGAGCGCACGGTATCGGCCTGCACCGAGCCGCCGCCATGGGCGATTGCCTGGTCGAGCAAAGACAATCCGTCACGGGCCGAGCCCTCGGCGGCGCGGGCGATCATTGCCAGCGCTTCGGCTTCGGCCTCGATGCCTTCCTTGGCTGCTATGGTGGTGAACAGGCCGACGAGATCCGACGCGCTGATGCGGCGCAGGTCGAAACGCTGGCAGCGCGACAGGACGGTGATCGGCACCTTGCGGATTTCCGTCGTCGCGAAGATGAACTTCACGTGCTCCGGCGGCTCCTCAAGCGTCTTCAAGAGGCCGTTGAAGGCCGCCGTCGACAGCATGTGCACTTCGTCGATGATGTATACCTTGTAGCGGGCGGACACCGGGCGGTAGCGGACCTGCTCGATGATTTCCCGGATGTCGTCGATGCCGGTGTGCGAGGCGGCGTCCATCTCGATCACGTCGACATGGCGACCGTCCATGATGGCCTGGCAGTTCTCGCCGAGCATCCTGAGGTCGATGGTGGGCGTGTCGATTTCGGCCGTCTTGTAATTCAAGGCACGGGCAAGGATACGCGCCGTCGTCGTCTTGCCGACGCCGCGCACGCCGGTCAGCATGTAGGCCTGGGCGATGCGGCCGGTCTCGAATGCGTTGGTGAGGGTGCGGACCATCGGCTCCTGGCCGACCATCAGGTCCGAAAAATCCTTGGGGC
>CAZZZI010000092.1:0-16745 GCA_964658415.1 uncultured Sphingomonas sp.
TCCAGCTGCTCCAGCGTCCGGGTGAGCACAATCGCCGCCTCGACCGGGCCGACGCCGGTCATCAGCGGGTCGATGCGGGTGCGCAGGAAAGGGCCGTATTCGGCTTCGGCCGCCATGACGAACAGGATGGTCTTGCCGGACACGGATTTCAGTTCGAACGTCATCCGGATATTCCTTCCCTGCCGCGGATCACCATCATCGTTCCCGTCATCGAGGCGATCAGCTTGGCCGGTCCGTCGCCGATGGCATAGCCGCGCCCGTCGGCGACGATGATCGTCGTGCCGGGCTTGGTGACCTCGCCGCGAAACAGGAAGCGCTCGCCCCGGCCGGGCGACATCAGGTTGACCTTGAACTCGATGGTGAGGATCGAGGCCTCCGGATCGATGACGCTGTAGGCGGCAAAGCCGCAGGCCGAATCCAGTGCCGCAGAGATGATGCCGGCATGCAGGATGCCATGCTGCTGCGTCAGCTTGATGTCGAAGGGGAGCTCGATCTCGACCATGCCGTGCTGGACACGCGTGAGTTCCGCACCGATGGTTTCCATCGCTGCCTGCTTCTCGAAGTTGTCGCGGATCCGCTGCCTGAAATCGCCGCTGTTTCCATCGTTCATGCCACGCCCTCGTTGGTCACGGGAAAGTGGCATGGCTGCCGGTGTCAGACAAGCGCCGACCGGCCGATTTCAGTTCAGATAGGCGATGGAAGCGTTGAGCACCATCGCGAAGGCGACCCAGGCGGCATAGGGGACGAACAGCAGCGCTGCGATCCTGTCGCGGCTCCAGCGGTTGGCGATAAAGGCGAGGATCACGATCAGCATCCCGAGAATGATGACGAGCGCGATCAGCGGTTTTTCCAGGCCGAAGAAAAACGGCGACCAGAGAAAGTTGAGCGCCATTTGCACGAACCACAGCTTCATGCCCTCGGTCCTTGCTCCCTGCAGCCAAGTGCGGGCGCCGGCGATGCCGATCAGGACGTAGAGCGTGGTCCAGGCCGGGCCAAACAGCCAGTTCGGCGGATTGAACGGCGGCTTGGCGAGCGACTGGTACCAGGCGCCCGGAAGATTGAAATAGCCGATCGCAAGTCCGATCCCGAGGACGGCGACGATGAAGACGAGATAGGTCGTTGCTTTGTTCATGGGCGCCAGCATAGGGCAGCCGTTCTTCCCAGCCAAGCGCGATCCCTTGCCAATCCGCAGGATTGAAGATAAGGTTGCAAAAAATAATTAACCATACCCAAGATAGAATAGGCGCGTCATGGACAACATCCTGCAGTCGACGAAAGCCTTTAAGAAATGGTTGCGCGCCGCGCTCGGCGGGGAGCTTGTGGAGGCCGATCTCAAGCTGAAACATGAGAAGATGAAGTCCGGCAGCTTCGCCTTCCTTCGTGCCACCTATTGGCGCTGGGCTGAGATCATCCTGGACATCTGCCCCGACCTCGCGCCAGCGCCCGCCGTGCTGGCAATCGGCGATACCCATCTCGAAAATTTCGGGACCTGGCGTGACTGCGAAGGCCGCCTGGTCTGGGGTGCCAACGATTTCGACGATGCGGCGACGATGCCCTATGCGCTCGATCTCGTCCGCCTGACGACCAGCGCCATTCTCGCCCGCGGTTCAGGCTCGCCGTCAGCCACCGCTATCGCCGCTGCCATCCTCGCCGGCTACCGGCGCGGCCTCGACAAGCCGATGCCTGTGATCCTCGAGCGGGACCACAAGTGGCTACGCAAGACCGTCATGCTGTCCAATAGCCAGCGAAAGGAATTCTGGTCGAAGTTTGCCGGACTGCCCTGCTGCAACACGCCGCCGGCAGAGAGGTATGGACTGGCATTGCGCCATTCGCTGCCAGATCCCTCGATCGGGTTTGTGATCAAGCCGCGCGTTGCCGGCACGGGAAGCCTCGGTCGACCCCGCTATGTCGCAATGGTCGATTGCTGGCGCGGCGGCCCTATCCTGAGGGAAGCCAAGGCGCTGACGATGTCCGCCTGGTCTTTGCGTCACAATCCCTCCGACACGGTCATCCATGCCGGGGCGATCGCCGATGGCCGGGCGCGCTCTCCCGATCCGCAATACAAGGTCACCGGCGAGGTCCTCGTTCGCCGCCTGTCGCCGAACAGCCGGAAGATCGAAGTGGACGGCGATCTCGACACGCTGCTGTCGCCCGATATGCTCGATCTCATGGGGTTCGAGATCGCCAATTGCCATGCGAACGACGCAGCCGCTCTTCCTGATATTATCGGGGATCTCGACGCGCGCGGCGACGCTTGGTTGCGGTTGGCCGCGAAGGCGGCAGCGGCAGCCATTGTCGCGGAGCAGGCCGAGTATGCGGCGGCTGGTTAAGCCCGTGCGACCCCCGGCAGCCGGCTAGACCGACTTGCCGATCCGCACGATATGCTGGTCCCAGGCGACATCGCTGCCCGTGCCATCGAAGGTGCCGTCATAGGAAGACACAGCAAAGCCGTGCGGCTTGGGCGCGATGCCGGCGGCATTGTCGATGCTTGCGACCTTGAGCACGGTCCCGGTACGCGCATCGAGCGTCACGGCCGTTCCGTTGACCGGCGATGTGATGCCGACGAGATTTTCAGGCCGATTGACCGCGATGGCGCCGACATAATTGCCGAGCGCCCGGGTCGTCTCGTCGGGGAGCGTCACGAAGGCGAGATCCTCGCCCTTGCTGAAATGACCGACGAGGGGCGGCAGCGTGTTGCGCGGGCCCTCATACTGGCAGGCAAACCAGATCCTGCCGGCGGCATCGATATCCACGTGACGGGTGGAGACCTGTGCATATTCGGGCGGCAGGCCATGTTTCTCGACCAAGGCCCCGGTCGCCGCGTCGATCAGCACCAGCGACGGCTCCATATGGTCGAGATTGAGCTTGGTGCGGCCGAATTCCGGATGCGTCTCGATGCCCCCGTTCGCAACGACGATCAGGCGGCCGTCGTCCGAAACGGTCATGTCGTGCGGGCCGGTGCCGAACGTATGGTATTCGCCGATCCGGGCAAAGCCGTTGCGGGCGTCGTAAAGGCCGATCACGCCGCGATTGTTGTCGAAATCGTTTTCGCTGGCATACAGCAGCCGGCCATCGGGCGAGAAGGTGCCGTGGCCGTAGAAGTGGCGCCCGGCGGGAGAGGTGATGACGACAGGTTCACCCTTGCCGAAGGGGTCGAAAATCATCGCGTAGGTGCCGGGTCGGCGGGCGAAGGCAACCGTGTGGCCGGTCACCTTGGAGAAGGCCATCCCATGGGCGCGGGCGGGCAGGGCTACGCGGTCGACGATCTCGCCGCGCTCCGTCACCGTTGCCACGGCAAAGGAGCCGTCGGCTGCACGGATGCCGGAGGCAAAGACCGCGTCGGCCCGCTCCAGCGCCATCAATGCGCCCGGTCGCAGGCATGCAAGGAAGCCGATGCCGGCGGCCTTCATGAAACTTCGGCGATCGATCAGCGCGCTGCGCACGATGTCAGTCTCCGTCGGCGAACGAGAAGCCTGCCGAAAGGCCGATATCCACGCCGTAGCCGTCCGACAGATCTGTCGTCAGCGCGCGGGTATCGGCAAGCAGCGTGTCTATCTTGGCGCGTTCGGCAGGGTTGGCGATGGCGGCTTCGACATCGGGGTCGATCGAGCCGGCAGTCGCGATCAGCCGGTCCAGTTCGGCATCGATTTTCGTGGCGATATCGCGTTTGGCCGGCGGCAACAGGTCCGCCATGCCGGCCTTCTGCCAGAGCGCCTGTAGTCCCTGCAGGTTGGCGGTCAACGACAGCCAGGTGTTGCGGGAACGCCAGTAGATGGCCATGTGTGGTCTCGCCGCCGCAGGATCGCCCTTGTAGAACGTCTCCAGCCGCTGGTCGCGGACGTTCTCCGCGCCATGCACCATTATGCCGAGGAGGGCAGTGATCGCCTCCTTGTTGTCCATGAAGTCGTCGCTCGTCTTGCCCGGCGTCTTCCAGGAAGCCTGTACACCCTTTGGATCGTCCCATTCTGCCGTGAGGTCTTTCGAGACCTGGGCAATATTGCCGGCGACGGCCGCCCCGTAGCGGCAGCGAAAGCTGTCCTTGTCGGTCGCAAGCGTCGCCGAGCCATTTCCGGAGAGCACATATTCCAGGGCTGTCAGGCTCTGCAGCGCGACGCTCTTCGATGCGACATTGGCAACGGTCGTATCGGCTTCGTCGGCCTTGGCGATGACGGCCTGGACCTGCTTCATGCCGATGCCCTTGCGATCGGGGTAGAACAGGATGTGCTCGAAGCGGTTCTTTTCGAGCACCGGACCGACCTGGACTATTTCGATCGTCGACCAGGCTTTGACGGTATCGGCAAAGGCTGTTCTTGCCGACATCTGGGTCTGCGCGGAGGGCGCGCTGCAAAGGCTCTTCATGGCGGCGGTCAGCGTCTCCGCCGACATGTGCATCCGGGCGTAGCCGGGGCGGATGACGTCGTCGACGGCCTTCTGCATGACGCCGGGCACAGCCGCGTCGTTCATGGGGCCGGATGCCGCTGCCGGCTGTTCGGCGTGCGCGGGAATTGTGGCGTTTGCCAGCGTGAGGGCGGCGGCTAAAAATTTCCAGGGTCGCATCACAGGGACTCCACAAAGGTGATCAGGGCTTGCCTATCGTCTTTCGACAGGGATGCAAATGCGTCGCGGGCCTTTGTTGCCTCGCCGCCGTGCCAAAGCACGGCCTCGGTCAGGTTTCTCGCCCGGCCGTCATGCAGGAAGAAGGTGTGGCCGCTCACGGTTTGCGTCAATCCGATGCCCCAGAGCGGCGGCGTGCGCCAATCCCTGCCGCTGGCGACACCGACCGGCTGGCCGTCGGCGAGACCGTCGCCCATGTCGTGCAGCAGGAAATCCGAATAGGGCCAGATCAGCTGGAAGGACTGCGCCTGCGCGCCGGCATCGCTGCGGGTGACGAATTTCGGCGTATGGCAGGCGATGCAGCCGGACTGGTAGAAAATCTGCTTGCCATGCAGCACGGCGGGATCGCTCACCGCCCGGCGTGCCGGCACGGCCAGGTTCTCCGAGTAGAATGTCATGAGGTCGAGCACCGCCTCCGGGGCCTCCGTCGGCCCGAGGCGCTTCTGGACGCCGTTCGGCATGGCGAGACACTGCGGTTCCCGGGCGGTGCAGTCGCCATAGGCGTTCGGCCGGTCGGGGTTGGAAATGCCGATATCGCCCTCGAGCGCTGCCGACGACTGATCGCGCACCGAGGCGTTCTGCGCCTTCCAGCCGAAGCGCCCGAGTGCGAGCTTGCCGGTCCTGTTGTCGCGCACGATGGCCGCCTTGCCTTCTATCCCATCGTGGTTGCGATCCTCGGGATCGGCATGGGCGAGGATGTCGGCCTCGGGGATGGCCTCGATCAGCCCCAGCCCCAGCATTGCCGGAGCGACGCGCGCCGACAGCGTGGTGTCGGCCTCAAGCGGTCCGTAGGCGAGATCGGTGATGGAGTAACTGGGCTGGCGAAGGGATACCGTCTCACCGCCTGAAAGGGTCACGCTGTGTTCCGTGTAGCTGACGGCCACCTGACCCTCTCCGGCAAGCCCCGGTACCGCCATGTCCTGAAGCTGGGTGCCATAGGTCGCGTCGGGAAAATTCACGGCATGGGCGCTGGCGACGGCCTGGCGCTCCTCTTCGGTCCGTGCCGGTCGTGCCAGCCTCAGGAACATCGTTGCCGCGCGGCCCGTCGCCTCCGGCGGATGTCCGCGCCCGTCGTTGATGTGACAGCTCTGGCAGGACCGGGCATTGAACAGCGGTCCAAGACCATCGGTTGCCTGGGTCGACGACGGCGAGGACACCCAGAGCTGGCGAAACAGGGCATTGCCGAGGTGAAAGTCGAGCCCGCGTGCCGCCTCGAGATTGGTCGAGGGCTGCGAGAAGGCCTGTGTATTGACGGCGGCCGTCGAGGTGCCTGCACCGCCCTCCATCGTCTCGTAGGTCTCGGGCCGGGTAAAATCCGTAGTCGGTCGCGTCACGGCGTGGACGCGCTTCAATTGCTCGGGCGTCAGGTCGGTGCGGACCGCAGGTATGCCGAGCCCGTCGGCTGCGACCGGCGTGCCGGTGCTGCCAAGCGCCGCAGCCAGCAACGCGAGAGGGAGAATGGAGCGGCTGAGCCTGTGCATCATCGGCGGCAAAGGGGCGACGGCAAAAGAGCCGCCGCCCTCCTTCATTACTTCTTGAAAACGGAGCCGGGGTTGTCCAGGCTTTCCGAACCTTCGAGCTTGACCGTTCCGAGGTCGAGCGCGGCGATGACACGCTGGATGCTCTTGGTCTGGTCGAGCAGGCCGTCGATGACGGTCTGGACAACGGCGTTGCCCTTGGTGTTGCCTTCGCCGATCATCTGGTCGTATTTTTCGACCGTTTCGCCGCGCTTGACCATGACATCGGATGCCTTCTGGGTGGTCGCGAACTTGGCCATCATTTCCTTGTCGACGGCCTTGTCCTTCTCGGCCACCAGCTCATGCAGCGACGGGCCCTTCATCTTGGTGCCGTCGATGCGGGTGTAATTGCCGGTATAGGCCGACTGGATGCCGATGATGTCGTTGTTATAGGTGTTGTAGGTGTTGTCGGAGAAGCAATCGTGCTCCTGTTCGGGATCGTGCAGCAGCAGGCCGAGCTTCATGCGTTCGCCGGCAAGCTCGCCGTAGGAAAGCGATCCCATGCCCGTCAGGATGGCAACGATGCCGGCCTTCGGATCCTTTTCGTCTTCCTTGGTGGCAGGGCCGTCCGGCGTCCAGTCGTCGGTCATCGTTTGCAGGTCTGCGACGAGCTTGGTCGAGGCCGACTTCAGGTATTCGGCGCGGCGATCGCAATTGCCGCCGGTGCAGTTCTTCAGGTCGTAGTCGGTGGCCGGGCGCTCGCCGGCACCCGGGCCGGTGCCGTGCAGGTCCTGGCCCCAGAGCAGGAATTCGATGGCGTGGTAACCGGTGCCGACATTGGCGTCGACCTTGCCGGCGCCGTTGAGCGAGGTGATGAATTCAGGCGTCAGATGCGAGGCGTCGACCTCCTTGCCGTCGATCTTGATCGACTTGTTGGCGATGACGTTGGCAACGTAGAGGGCATTCTCGTCGCTCTCGGTGCCATAGGACTTGTCGACATAGTCGATCAGCCCCTCGTCGAGCGGCCAGGAGTTCACATCGCCTTCCCAGTCATCGACGATCTTGTTGCCGAAGCGGTAGACTTCCGACTGCGAGTAAGGAACGCGGGCCTTGATCCAGGCGGCACGCGCGGCTTCCAGGGTCGTCTTGCTCGGCGTGGCGATCAGGGCATCAATGGCCTTGTCGAGCGCCTTTGCGAGGATCAGCGAATCCTCATATTTGGCATGGGCGACCTCGGTGTAATGCTTGACGATAGCAGCCTCGTCGACGGCGGCTTTGGCCGGCAGCGCATAGGCGGTCATGGAGGTGGCGGCGAGCGCCAGGGCGGCGTAAAATCTGATGTTCAATGTCGTGATCCTCTGCAGCGATTGCTGCGCCATCGAAAACTGGGCGATGAGTTTCATGGCTGAAATCCAAACTAGTGTCAAATACTCTAGTTTGGAATGACTTTAATCGATCGATCTCCGTGACGGTCGGAATGAGAACCGGATTGCTTGCCAAATCGGCTTGCGCGGATCAAAACCGCTCCACGCGCCGTCAATGCCAGGAAGTCCCCCCATGATCCATCGCCATTTCAGGCACTTTGTGCGTCGCCATGAACCCAAGGGCCATTGGCACGGACAGTTGAAGGCGGGGATCGGCGCCTGCATCGGCATGCTGGCCGTCGGCGGGCTGGCAATCATGACCGGGATTCCGCTGCTGATCGCGCCCTTCGGTGCGACGGCGGTGCTGATCTTCGGACAACCGAAAAGTCCCCTCGCACAGCCCGTCAATGTTTTTGGAGGCTATCTGATCGCGGCTGTGGTCGCCGTTATATTGATGTCGCTGGCGCCGGGGCTCTGGTGGGCCGCCGCCATCGCCGTCGGCATCACGATTGCCCTCATGCAGCTGCTGCGCGTCACCCATCCTCCGGCGGGTGCCGTACCGCTTGTGGCCTTCGCCTCGCATCTGTCGGCGGCCTTGTTGTTCACCGTCGTCATCGTCGGCGCCCTGGCGCTGATTGCCATCGCCGTGATCCACCATGCCATCCCGCCGCGACATCAGTATCCGCTGCGGGTCGACTGATTACGGATTGCGGCGCATGCGGCAGAAGAAGAAGCCGTCCGTGTCCGTCGAGGCAGGAGTGAGGGTGATCGTCTTGCCGTCCGAGGAGCGGGGCGCTTGCGCTTCCGCACCGAACAGTGCCGTCCAGGAGCTCAGGGACTCGATGATCTCGAATTGCGGATTGTCGGCGACAAAGCGCTGGACCTGCGCCTCGTTCTCCTCGGGCAGCACCGAGCAGGTCACATAGATCAGGATGCCGCCGGGCCGCACGAATTCGGATGCCTGGAGCAGGGCATCCTGCTGCTGGCCGATGCGCTCGTCGAGGTTCTTCTGCGTCAGCCGCCATTTGGTGTCCGGCCGGCGCCGCCAGGTGCCGGTGCCGGTGCAGGGAGCGTCGACCAGAACCTTGTCGAAACGACCGCTCAGCGCGGCAAGGCTGCTTCTGTCGTCGTGAACCTGAACATTGCGGGTGCCCGCGCGCTTCAGGCGTTCGATGATCGGTGCCAGCCGCTTCCGGTCGGAATCGTAGGCATGCACCTGACCCTTGTTGTTCATCGCCGCAGCCATGGCCAATGTCTTGCCGCCACCGCCGGCGCAATAGTCGAGCACCTGGTCGCCCTCGGCCGGCATGACGAGATCGGCGACGATCTGCGAGCCCTCGTCCTGGACCTCGAACCAGCCCTTTTGGAAGGAAAGCTCTGCCGTGACGTTCGGAAGGCGGGATGCCCCTTCACCAGCGGCGATGCGGATGCCGTATCGGGCGATCTTGGCGGGATGGGCGCCCACCCGCTCAAGGGCCTTGGCGGCTTTCTCGCGGGAGGATTTGAGCGCATTGGCGCGCAGGTCGAGTGTCGGGCGCTCGGCCAGGGACTTGGCTTCCGCAAGCCAATCGGGACCGAAGGCCTGCTCGAACGATGCCTGCGTCCATTCCGGGATATCGCCCTGGATATAACCTTCGGCATCGTTCAGCGAACGCGTGGCGAAGGCAGAAAGACAGGCGTCGCTCAACGCCTGCGGTGCAAAACGGTCGCCTTCCGTCTCTGCTGCGAGGCTTTCCGGCGTAACGCCCCACTGGCGAAACAGAACGGCATGGGCCAGTGCAGCCGGGCCTTCGTCGTCCATCAGGTAGGCGTGGGAGAGGCGCATGCGCAGTGCGTCATAGACGATGTTGCCGATTGCGGCCCGATCGCCCGATCCGGCGAAGCGGTGGCCCAGGCCCCAGTCCTTCAGGGCATCGGCGACGGGTCGCTTGCGGGCCTCGATGTCGGCAAGGATCTCAATGGCTCCTTGAAGCCGGCCGCCCAGACGCATGTACTCTTCTCCCGGATGTCTCTCAGTCCCTGCGACGTACGCGACGAATGTCGGGTTGCGCTTGGGACCTGTCAAGCGGCTAGGTAGCCGCGATTGGCGCCGAGAGCAAGCTTTGGCGGAGCCGCGTCGTTCAGGTTACGACTGCATAGCAGATGCTGGCCGTGCCGGACGCGACCATGCCGATGTCCTGCGCAGCGGCACGCGACAGATCGAGCACCCGTCCGCGAATGAAAGGTCCGCGATCGTTGACGCGAACGACGACCGTCTTGCCGTTCTTCTTGTTGGTGACCCGGATACGGGTTCCGAAGGCAAGCGAGCGATGAGCGGCCGTGAGCGTCGAAGCATTCATCCGCTCGCCGGACGCTGTCTTGGAGTGCGCTGCATACCATGATGCGCCTCCACACCCCGTTGCTGCAGATGCAGCGATAGGATTGATAACAACGCAAGCCGATATAGTTGCGGTGATTGCCAGGATGCGGGAGATAATATTCAAAACTAATTTACCCTCGACGTTGTTGAGCGCCGTGCGGAGACGACGAGGGCTTAAATCCGGGGAAAAATGGCAAAAAAGTGCCTGGTTCCATCACGGAATGTTACAGACGGTAATATTCGTTGTGAAGCCGACAAAGGAAGATGTGAATCAAATTGTTCCATTTTTAGAAAATAACGAATGGAATCAGCGGTAAATCAGACGATTATTCTGTGAGGTCGAAAGCGTCCGACAAGATCACGTTTTTTGGAAAATTTCTTTTGCGCATTCGTCATATTTGTTGCCTTAGTTGCGCAAATTTAGAGGCCGTTAACCTTTCCGGCTGGCATATTTCATCCGGAAAAACGTCAAAGTAGGAAAATTCAACCCTAAGGCCTGGCTGCAACCGCTCACTTTCATGGAGCATGGTGGGGCAGCGATCGCCGTGCGTGGCGAGATTTTTGCAATCCAAGGCGGCAATAGCGCGTCGTTCGCGTCCAACAGTGCGCGGCTCTAACCGCGCCATTGACCGGACGACCAGAGTTCGGCCAGCGACATCCGGTACTCCGGATAGCGGAACTGGAAGCCCAGCGCCTTCAGTCGGGCATTCGAGACACGCTTGTTCTCGCCGTAGAACGAGCGCGCCATGGGCGACAGTTCTGCGGTCTCGAACGGTGTTTCCGGCGGCGGGGCAATGCCCATCAGCAGCGCCGCTTCCGCCACGACATCCTGGGGCGGTGCCGGCTCGTCGTCGGTCACATTGAAGATGCCGCCAATGCTGCGGTCTGCCAGAAACCGGCCGGCCGCGCCGATGTCCTCGACACGGATACGGTTGAACACCTGCCCGGGCTTCACCAGCCTGCGGGCCGTCCCCTTGTCGAGATTGCAGAAAGCGTTGCGCCCGGGGCCATAGATGCCGGAAAGCCGCAGCACTGCGGTGGGCACGCCGATCGTCTCGCCGATGGCCATCCAGCCGTCCTCTGCAGCCACCCGCTCGACGGAGCGGGCGGAGACGGGCCTGATCGACGTCTCCTCGTCGATCCGGGCACCCTTGTGATCGCCGTAGACGCCCACGGTCGACAGATAGCCGATCCATTGCAGCCGGGGCATCAGCGTGGCGATACGGTCGCCCGCCAGTCGGATCAGCGGATCTCCAGCCTGACCCGGCGCGATCGACTGCACGAGATGGGTGGCGTTCCTCATTTCCTCGACAAGGCGCGGCTCCAGGGTGTCGCCGTCAAAAAGGAGGCCTGAAATGCCCTGCTTTTCGAGCGCCTGCCGCTTTTCCTCCGATCGCGTCGTGCCGACGACGGTGTCTTGCGGGCCCTTGAAGCTGTGCGCGATGGCCGTGCCGGAATAGCCGCAGCCGAAAATTACAGTGTGCATGACATTATCCTTGCGGCGCGCCACTCCTCGCGCACCTCCTCGTCGAGATCGTCCGGTCTTTCTGCAGCAAATAGGGCAAACTCGCCAGCCGTCATCAGCCGCGCCAGCGCCCAGGCTGCCATGCCGCGCACGATGGGGGCACTATCGTCGGCGAGCCGTCGGCAGGGTTCGATCAGGGCCCGGTCGCGCGAATTGCCTGCAGCGATCAGCACATTGCGGGTGAACCGGTCGCGGCCGATGCGCTTGATGGGAGAGCCGCTGAAGAAGGAGCGGAAGCTAGCATCGTCGAGGCCGAGCAGAAAGTCGATCGACGGCTCCCGCAGATCCTCGCGCGCCACCAGCTTCATCTCGGAGGCCTGGGCGGCAAACTTGTTCCACGGGCAGGCGGCAAGGCAATCGTCGCAGCCATAGATGCGGTTGCCGATCAGCGGGCGCAGGCCAGGATCGATCGGTCCCTTGTGCTCGATCGTCAGATAGGAGATGCAGCGGCGCGCATCGAGCTGGTAGGGCGCCGGAAAGGCATCGGTCGGACACGCCGAGAGACAGGCGGTGCAGGAGCCGCAATGGTCGCTCTCGGGCGCGTCGATGGCAAGCTCTGCCGTGGTGAACATCGAGCCCAGAAAAAGCCAGGAGCCGTGCGTCCGGCTGACGAGGTTGGTGTGCTTGCCCTGCCAGCCGAGCCCGGCTGCTGCCGCCAGCGGCTTCTCCATCACAGGCGCCGTGTCGACGAAGACCTTGACGTCTTCCTTGGAGCGCGCCGCAAACCGCGTGGCGATCTCCTTCAAACGTCCCTTGATGACATCGTGATAATCGCGGTTGCGGGCGTAGACCGAGATCGCCGCCTTGTCGGGCTTGTCGAGTATGCCGCGCGGATCCGCGTCCGGCCCGTAGTTCAGGCCGAAGACGACGACGGAGCGGACGTCGGCCCAGAGGGCGGCAGGGCTTGCGCGCCGCTCCCGCGTCTCGGCCATCCATTCCATCGTTCCGTGGAAACCGGCGTCGAGATAAGTGTCGAGCCTTGGCCCCGCGTGCTGGATGGAGTCCGGGCCGGTGATCCGACAGAGATCGAAGCCCAGCCGTTCCGCTTCCGCCTGCAGGAACCCCTTCAGGCTACGGCTTCGGGCTGCCGCCTTGTCCTGCCTTGCCGACGGATGTTCGGTCGCCTCAGGCATGGAATGCCCCGTTAGAAATCCAGGTCTGTATAATGAGAGACGGGCGAAAGGCCGCGGACGCGCTCGGTCAGCAGGGGCCGGAAGGACGGCCGCGACTTCAGCCGCTGGTACCAGTCCTTGACGATCGGAACCTCGGCCCAGGCGATCTCGCCCATATAGTCGAGCACGGAGATGGAGGACGCAGCCGCGAGATCGGCGTAGCTCATCCGCTCGCCGGCAAGCCACTGGCGAGAGCCGGCAAGCCAGGTGACGTATTTCAGATGCTGGCGGATATTGGCGCGGGCCGTGCGCATCATCTTGGAATCCGGAGCCCCGCCGCCCTGGGCCGCCGTCATCTGCAGCTTGTAGACCCGCTCGCGCGCCAGTGGCCGCGTCACGTCCTGCTCCATCTTCAAGAGAAACCATTCCGTCAGCCGGCGGATTTCGGCGCGCTGAAAGGGATCTTCGGCGAGCAGACGCCGGTCGCGCTTCAGCACGCCGTGCGTCTCGTCGAGATATTCCGAAATGACCGTCGCGCCGCACAGCGCCCGCATGCTGTCGTCGACATAGACCGGCAAGGTTCCAGCCGGGTTCAGCGCGAGGAAATCGTGCCGCTTCTCCCACGTCTGTTCTTCGATCAGATCGGCGTGAAACCCGTATTCGGACAGGATCAACCGCACGAAGCGAGAGGCGGAGGACATGGAATGATGATAGAGCGTCGGCATGTAAACTCGGAACTAAATGATTGATGAATGGGTCGGGCAGGGCTTGTCATATCGCGGCCCTAGTCATGACTTGTTCGTTGCAGCTATAGAAGTTTGGCCCCGGCAACACAAGCGAATCGGACCGGCCGCCCTTTGACATAGGACACGAGATGGCTGAACAAACTATCAACGGCCGATAGGCGGCCTCATTCCCAGCGCATCCGATCGATAATGACGGCTGCCGCTCTGCCCCGCCCACCATTCCATTCGACCGAATTCCAACCGGAGACTATTCATGGACTATATCAATGCTGCGCTTCTCGGCATTATAGAGGGAATTACCGAGTTTCTCCCGATCTCGAGCACCGGCCACCTGATCATCGCGGAGCAATGGCTCGGCGCCAGGTCGGAATTGTTCAACATCGTCATTCAGGCCGGCGCAATCCTCGCGGTCACCTTCATCTACTGGCGCCGGTTGATGGATCTGGTGCTCGGCTGGCGCGATCCGCGCAACCGGTCCTACTCCGCCAAGCTGATCGTCGCCTTCCTCATCACCGCAGTGCTGGGTCTGATCGTCAAGAAGCTCGGCTTCCAACTGCCCGAAACCGTCACGCCCATCGCCTGGGCGCTGATCATCGGCGGTATCTGGATGATCTTTGCCGAATGGGCAGCAGCCCGCAGGCCGCAATACAAGAGCATCACCTGGTATGTGGCGATCCTCGTCGGTATCGCCCAGATCGTCGCCGGCGTCTTTCCGGGAACGTCGCGCTCCGGTGCCACGATCTTCGTCGCCATGCTGGCCGGTACCGGTAACCGCGCCGCCGCTACGGAGTTCGCCTTCCTCGTCGGCATTCCGACGATGTATGCCGCCAGTGGCTATGAATTGCTGAAGACCTACAAGGATGGTGGGGCAGCGGGCGAGGACTGGGGCGCGCTGGCAATCGCCTTCGTCGTCTCGACGATCGTCGCCTTCGTTGCCGTCAAGTGGCTGCTCTCCTACATCCAGAGCAACAAGTTCACTGTCTTTGCGGTCTACCGCATCATCCTCGGCGCGGCCCTGCTCGGACTGGTGGCGACGGGCGTCGTGCGCTGATCATCAATCGCGACAACCATTCGCGCCGTCGATGGCGCGAATGTGGCGGAGCCTCTGACTGGCGTATTAGCGATGTTCGGGAGTTTTGGCAGTCTGGAAGCCGGTGGTCATGCGCCGGCTTCTTTGCATTTTAGCGGGCGATCGAAGCGGAGTCGATCGAGCCGGTGCTGCAGGGATCGACGCCGTATGCCGGCGAGCATTCGCCCTTCACGGCAGCGACGCTGCCTGGTGCCATGAACGAGCCCGCGACGATAACCAGAGCTGCGCAGACGAAGAGAAGTGCGATTGACTTGCCCATCAAAGTAAACCTTTCAGCAATAAATGGCACACGTTGAGACCCTTGGGACGTCGTCCGGTGCGCGGCTTTGTTAGTCAGTGGAATGGAAATAAGCAATTAAAGGTTCCCGCTGAATTTCCCGTTAATTCGACTAAACTGGGGCTGCGTCTTTTGGGCAACGGTGGGAGGTGCATAACCGTCAGAAAGCCCGGAATGCGCCGTCTTCTGGCCACAAGTGCGAACGCCGTCCGCAAATCTGCGAACGGCGTTTTCTGAAAAATATTTTGGTGTCGTCAGGCAGCCTTGCCCGTGCCAGAGAACTGGCCATGGGGACGGAAGCGCACCAGATAGGAAGGCAGCACCGAGGTGAGCATCGTCGGCTGGATGCCCATTCCGGCGAGCGTCCGTCCTTCGGCTTCCGCCTCTGGCGATACCACGTTATCGACCTTCAGCAGCGTCACCTGGTCGGGCGTGATCGGCGGGGTGATCAGCGGGATCATCGAGGCGATGCTGCCGATCATCGAGGCAACGCCGAAGGGCAGCGACACCAGCGGCCGCTTGCGGTTGACGACCTTCAGGACCAATTCGAGACATTCGCGGAAGCTGAGCACCTCAGGGCCGCCGAGTTCGTAGATTGTGCCCGGGATCAGCTTGCCGTCGACGGCGCGGCCGACCGCCTCGGCCACGTCCTTGACGTAGACCGGCTGGAATTTGGTCTTGCCGCCGCCGATGAGGGGCAGGGCAGGTGCCAGCCGCGACATGTCGGCGAACTTGTTGAAGAAGCCGTCCTCAGGCCCGAAGACGATCGAGGGGCGCAGGATGATGGCATCGGGCACGATCGACAGGACGGAAGCCTCGGCCTTGCCCTTGGTTCGGCCATAGGAGGAAGACGAGCCGCCGTTTGCACCGATGGCCGAGATATGGGTCAGCTTGGCGCCGACGGCGCGTGCGGCCTCGGCGATGGCCCGGCCACCGAATTCCTGCACGGCGTCGAAAGTATTGCGGCCGCTCTCCGACAGGATGCCGACGCAGTTGACGACGAATTGCGCACCCTCCACCGCACGGTCGACGGAATCGCGGTAGCGAAGGTTCGCCTGGACGCAGGAAATCTGCCCGACATTGCCGGCCGGCAGGAGGAAACCGGCCAGATCCGGCCGCCGGACGGCGACGCGGATGCGATAGCCGCGCTTGGCCAGAACCCGCACCACATGCCGTCCGACGAAACCGGACCCTCCGAACACGGTGACGAGCGGCGGAAGGTTGGACAGGGACATGGCAAATTCCTCGAAAGGCTATGGTGCTGATGCAAAGGTCTTAACCGAATCGCCGCGCAAGGTGAAGGGCTTGCGGCACCACCGCCAGCTGTTTTGCTCGGCCGGGGGATCGCCCGTTAGCGGGCTGCCGCTGCCGCCCATCCGTCACCGAGGCGGCAATCCGCTAGGATGACGGCAAGGACCCCGGGACGCCGGTGCGAAGCGTGGCGAAGGGCTGCAGCGCAAGCCGCTGCACCGCATCTTCGGGCATCGCCTCGGCACCCGAGCCCCCGGCACCGACATCGACCGTCTGGACCTCTGGCGTAAGGTTGGCGATCCAGAGCGTCGTCCTGCCATCGGGCCCGGTGACCGCAAGCGCCACCACCTTGTCGGGCGCGCTGGAGATGCATTGCGTCCATCGCGCGTCGCACAGCTCGGCGAGCCCCTTTACGACCCCGTGCAGTGGCCGCATCTGCCCGGCATCGACCGGCTCGCCGGGGCCGGCGATCAGACCGAACGGCCCGGTCAGCGCCGAGAGTGTCAGGCATTCCAGATTTGCTTCAATCACCCGCGACGCATAGCCGAGCGCGAAAGCGGCGGCGAAGTCGGCGGTGTGGCGCGGATCGTTGTTGGCCATGGCGATGCGTCCGCCGGCCGGATTGTCCATCGTCCGGCTGCCGTATGGGTTCTGGCGCATCGGAATGGTCGAGGGGCCGATGCGGTAAGGTTTGTCGCCATAGATCGACCGCACCGAGCGGGTGATGAAGGGCAGGGCCTCCAGGGTCTGCATGACGCTGCCGTCGTCGGCGGCATGGACAATCGGATTGGTGCAGTGGGTGATGAAGTCGAGCTGTTCGGGCGGCACCCGCTTGCGGTTGAGCTCGGTAAAATAGCTGAGCATGCCGCCGCCAAGACGGCACCCGGGAAAGGCATCGCGGGCAGCGCGGTATACATCCTCGAGCGGCGGGCAATCGGGCCACGCGCTGC
>CAZZZI010000093.1:0-16385 GCA_964658415.1 uncultured Sphingomonas sp.
CCAGCGGATCGGTCGGCGACGGGGTGATCGTTTCCTCGGAGCGCTCTCCCTCTGTGGCCGAGGCGAGCGTATCCACGTCCGGGCCATGGGCCTCGGCGACTGTTTCGACCCGGATGACCGCAGCTTCCACCGCTGCGGCGTCCGCACCGGTGGCCTCAGCCACGCGGCGGGTCAGCGTGGTAAATTCCATGGCCTTCAGGAAGGCGATGAGCCTTGGGCCGTCCTGCGGCTCAAGTGTCAGATCCTCCAGCGCAACGTCGAGCGGCACGTCGGTGCGCAGCTCGACCAGCTGGCGCGACAGTCGGGCGAGATCGGCATTGGCGATGATGCTCTCGCGGCGTTTCTGCTGCTTGATCTCGCCAGCCCGCGACAGCAGCGTCTCGAGATCGCCGAACTCCTCCAGCAGCTGGGCCGCCGTTTTCGGGCCGATGCCGGGAATGCCCGGAACGTTGTCGGTGGAATCGCCGGTCAGCGCCTGCAGGTCGATCATCTTTTCAGGCGCGACGCCCCATTTCTCGACGACGTCAGGAATGCCGATCTGCTTGTCCTTCATCGCGTCGTACATATGCACGTTCGGCGTCACCAGCTGCATCAGGTCCTTGTCGGAGGAAATGATGGTGACGTCGGCGCCGGTGGCTTCGGCGAGCCGCGCATAGGTGGCGATGATGTCGTCTGCCTCGAACCCCTCGGTCTCGATGCAGGGCAGGTTGAAAGCGCGGGTCGCCTGGCGGATCAGACCGAATTGCGGCACCAGGTCTTCGGGCGGTGCCGAGCGGTTGGCCTTGTAGAGATGGTAGAGATCGTTGCGGAAGGTCTTCGACGAGTAGTCGAAGATGACCGCGAAATGGGTTGGCGTCACGCCGACATCGGTGTTGCGGGCATCTCGCAGCAGCTTCCACAGCATGTTGCAGAATCCCGACACGGCATTGACCGGCAAACCGTCCGATTTGCGGTTGAGCGGCGGGATGGCGTGGAAGGCGCGGAAGATGAAGCCCGAGCCGTCGACGAGGAAGAGATGATCACCATTTTTCATGGCGAATGGATAGCCTGCGGCAATGCCAAGGTCCAGACCGCGTCGTCTGCTTTTCGCGCGCTGTGAAGCGCCGAAACGTCACTGAAACGTTACCGATTTGTAACCGCCCCTCTCAGCCGGTTCCCTTGAAAAGCCGCATTTGGATTGGCATTTATCAATTACCGGCGCGTAACAACGTCGTGGGTTCGATCGCTGGCATGTCCCCTGCCGCATCGGACTTGGACAAAGGCCTACCCCCCTCTCCGGGCCTTTGTCCCTAATTCAGCCGCCATGGTGCCCTCCAGGCCATGGCGGCTTTTTCCATCGTCGATGGCGCGGTTTGCGGCAATGTAGCGCAAGGACCGACCGATGATTGCCCGTTGTTTCGGCGCCGAATTGAGCCTAAGCACAGGTCATGGGATACAGCCGAACGGACTCCGCAGCCTACCTTGCCAGTCAGCTGGCGAAGGGTTTCAGTCGCGCGTTGCAACAGCACGCGGCGGGTCTCGGATTTTCCCCGGGCCAGTTTCCGGTCCTGATCGAATTGTGGGCCGAGGACGGCCTGACCCAGAAGCAATTGCTGGAGCGTGTCGACGTCGAACAGGCCACCATGGCCAATACACTTTCCCGCATGGAGCGCGACAGCCTGATCGAGCGCAAGCCGCATCCCACCGACAAGCGGGCACAGCTGGTCTACCTGACGGACAAGGGATCGGCCCTGCAGAAAGGGGCGGTCGAGGCAGCGATGGCCGCGGATCAGGACCTGTTCAGAGGGTTTCGGGTCTTCGAGCGCGAACTGCTGATGGAATATATCCGTCGCATCCTCGACAATGCCAGGCGCCTGTAGGGCTCCTGCCTTCTTTTACGCGCCGCTGGCCCGAGCGGCTGATTTCGGCTCGAAACGGCTCCTGCTTTGGTCTATCGTCTTTGCAAACCGGAAGAAGGACCATCCATGACTGCCATATCCCCCATTCTCGACCGCGCCGACCAGAACCTGCCGGTCAGCCTCGACAAGCTGTTCGAACTGCTGCGGATCAAGTCGATCTCGACCGATCCTGCCTATAAGCCGGAATGCCGCAAGGCTGCCGAATGGCTGACCGCCTATCTGGTCTCGATCGGCTTTGAGGCCTCCGTTCGCGACACGCCCGGTCATCCGATGGTCGTCGCCCACCATGCAGGGGCCAGCGCCGATGCGCCGCATCTGCTGTTCTACGGCCATTACGACGTTCAGCCGGTCGATCCGATCGAGCTTTGGGAAAACGACCCGTTCGCGCCTGATATCAAGGATATCGGTAACGGCCGCAAGGTGATCACCGGGCGTGGGACATCCGACGACAAGGGCCAGCTGATGACCTTCGTCGAAGCCTGCCGGGCCTACAAGGACATCAACGGCGCGCTTCCCTGCCGCATCACAATCCTTTTCGAGGGTGAGGAAGAATCGGGCTCGCCGTCGCTGAAGCCGTTCCTGGAAGCCAATGCTGCGGAATTGAAGGCGGACTATGCGCTCGTCTGCGACACCGGCATGTGGGATGCGGAGACACCGGCGATCGCTGCCGGCCTTCGCGGACTGGTCGGCGAAGAAATCGTCGTCACGGCCGCCGACCGCGACCTTCACTCGGGCATGTTCGGCGGCCTTGCCGCCAATCCCATCCATATCCTTGCCGACATCGTCGCCGGCCTGCATGACTCAACCGGCAGGGTGACGCTTCCCGGCTTCTACGACGGCGTCAACGAGACGCCGGCCGAGATCAAGGCCAGCTGGGAAAAGCTCGACGCCTCGGCCGAAAAGCTGCTCGGCGAAATCGGCCTGTCCATTCCCTCCGGTGAAAAAGGGCGCTCCGCCCTGGAACTGACCTGGGCGCGGCCGACGGCCGAGGTCAACGGCATCACCGGCGGCTATACGGGCGATGGCTTCAAGACGGTCATCGCCGCGAAGGCATCGGCCAAGATCTCCTTCCGATTGGTCGGCGACCAGAACCCGGCCGCGATCCGCGACAGCTTTCGTGCTTATGTGGCATCGAAAATCCCGGCCGATTGCTCCGTCGAATTTCATGGACATGGCGGTTCGCCTGGCATTCAGCTCTCTTACGAATCGGCGCTGCTCAACAAGGCGAAGGCGGCACTTTCCGACGAATGGCCGAAGCCAGCCGTCGTCATCGGCATGGGCGGCTCCATTCCGATCGTCGGCGATTTCCAGAAAATGCTCGGCATGGAATCGTTGCTGGTGGGGTTCGGCCTGAACGATGACCGCATCCATTCGCCGAACGAGAATTACGAGCTCGCGTCCTACCACAAGGGCATCCGCTCCTGGATCCGGATCCTCGACGCCCTGGCAGCGTAAGGCCGTCTCGAGCAAGGCTTGGACAGAGGCAACCCGCTGCGACGTGGCGGGTTGCATGTGACCGTGACACGACGCATTGTGTGCACGGGCCACATTGGAATAGACAAACGCAAATCACCGGTGTAGCTATAGATTAAACGATTAACCATTGCTTGTGATTTCTTGTGGCGATCAACCGTTCCGGACCTAATCTCAGCCGCATCGCGGCATCCCTCGGCGTCTCCGTCGCGAGCGTCTCCAATGCCCTTTCCGGCAAGGGGCGAGTCTCTGTCGAGCTCGGCGACCGCATCAGGGCGACTGCAGCTGCCCTTGGCTATGTGCCGAGCCAGGCCGGGCGGGCTTTGCGCACCGGCAGAAGCGCCGTGCTAGGTCTCGTCTTGCCTGATATCTCCAATCCGCTCTTTCCGCAAATTGCCCAGGCCATGGAATATGCTGCGTCGGTTGCCGGATACGGCATGCTCATTGCGGATTCGCGCGGCGACATCTCCCACCAGACGGACGCAATCAACCGGCTGCTGGAGCGCGGCGTGGACGGCATGGTCATCGTTCCCCGGCGCGGCACCCGTATCTCGGATATCGGCTGTCCGGTGGCGGTCATCGACACGCCGTCGACACCGGGCAATACCGTTTCCGCCGATCATTGGCAGGGCGGCGTGCAGATGGCGCAGCATCTTTACGGTCTCGGGCATCGCAAGATGATTCTCCTCGGCAACAATCCCGCATCCAATGTCCAGAACGACCGCATCGGCGGCATCAGGTCGGCGCTCGGCGCCAGTGTGACGACCGGCGTGATGTGGATCGAAAAGCTGGAGGCCGAAAATGGCCGGGGCTGCACCCTGGGGCTGGCGGAAAAGGCACGACAAGGTTTTACCGCGTTCGCCGCCGTATCCGATCTCGCCGCGCTGCGTGCCCTGACCGAATTGCAGCAGGCAGGCATTGCCGTGCCGGACCATGTCAGCGTGACCGGCTTCGACGACCTGATCTGGTCTTCGGTGATCACGCCCGGCATCACGACGATGCGGATGGACATGCCGGCCATCGCCAAGATCGCGGTGGGCGCGCTGGTTGACGTCATCGAGCAGAGCCCTTCCGACCGGGCATTGCTGGAAGACACGCCCGGCGCGAGCCGCATCGTCACCGCGCAGATCTCGCGCGTGCCGATGCAGCTCATCATGCGCCAGTCCGCTGGTCCTCCGGGATTGCTGCATCGGGAACGGGCCGGAGAGCTCGTGCCATGAGATTGCTGCTTGCGACATCCATCGCGTTCGGCTGTCTTGCGTCCTTTTCGGCAAAGGCTGCCGACAGGACGCTGACGATTTCCGTCTATGCTTTCGCCCAGGATGACTACAAGAAGCTGGTCTACGATCCGTTCGAGGCCAGATGCGGCTGCAAACTGGTCGTCGAGACGGGCAACAGCGTCGAGCGGCTGGCAAAGATGGAGGCCAACAAGGCCCATCCGGTGATCGACATGGCGGTCGTCTCGATGACCGACGCGCTGCAGGCGGCGCGCGCAGGCCTGATCGAGCGGATCGACACTGCCAGGCTTTCCAATTTCGACAAGCTCTACGACATCGCCAAGAACCCGAACGGCGACGGGATGAGTGTCGGCTATACGTTTTATGCCACCTCCATCGCCTATCGGCCCGACAAGATGAAGATCTCGTCCTGGGCCGATCTCTTGAAGCCGGAATATGTGGGGCACATCGCCTTTCCGAATATAACGACCAACCAGGGTCCGCCGGCGCTTTACATGCTGGGCGAAGCGATGGGCAAGAACACGCCTGACCTGAAGGCGCCGATTGCCGCGATCGGCGACAACAAGGATAGCATCGTCACCTTCTACGAAAAATCCTCGCAACTGGTGCAACTGATGCAGCAGGAGGAAATCTGGGCGGCGCCGATCGGCCGGTTTTCCTGGGCGGGCTTTACCAGGCTCGATGTGCCCGTGGCCTGGGCCAGCCCGAGGGAGGGGCAGACGGGTGGCATGAATGTCATGGTCATGACCAAGGGTTCGAAAAACCAGGACCTGGCGCTGCAGTTCATGGATTTCTGGCTGTCGACCGATATCCAGACGGCGCTGGCGGAGAAGATGGTGGACAGCCCTGCCAACAAGGAGGTCAAGCTGCCGGCCGATCTTGCCAGCAACCTGACCTATGGCGAAGACGTCGCCAAGAGCCTGAAACTCATTCCCTCGGCCGTGGCGCTCGACCAGCGCGACGACTGGGTGAAGGAGTGGAACGAAACTGTCGGACAGTAGCCGCCAACCGGAATATTCCTCCCACGTGGTGGGATATCGCCTGAACGTCATGCCGGCGGGAAAGATCTGCATGTTTCAGAATAGAACCGAGGCACTGGCACTGGCGCTGCCCGCAGCGTTGTTTGCCGCTGTGGTGTTCCTCATGCCGGTCATCCTCCTGTTGCGCGAGGGGTTTCAGACGCCCGAGCACGCCTGGTCGATCGCTGCCTACACGGCATTCTTTTCCGAGACGCTCAATCGCACCGTCTTCCTGCGGACGCTGCGGCTCGGCCTCGAGGTCACGATCGCTTCTGCGGTCATCGGCTATGCCAGCGCTTTTGCCATCGTCAACCTGCCGCCGAAGGGCAAGGGTCGCATGGTCGGCCTTGTCGTTCTGCCGCTGATGATTTCGCCCGTTGCCCGCACCTATGCGTGGATCGTCATCCTCGGCCGCACGGGGATCGTCAACGAGGCGCTGCTGGGATTGCATGTCATCGACAGTCCGCTGCGCATGCTGTTCAGCGAGACTGCCGTCTTCATCGGCCTGCTGCAGTTGTTCCTGCCGTTGATGATCCTGTCGTTGATCAGCGCGCTGGAGAACATGCCGAAGGATGCGATTGCCGCCGCAAGGGTGCTGGGCGCCAACTGGCTCCAGGTGTTCTGGAAGATCGTCCTGCCGCTTACCCGCGAGGGCCTGGTGGTCGGCGGCACGCTGGTGTTCACGGGTTCGCTGACGGCCTATATCACCCCCGCCATCCTGGGCGGCTCCAAGGTGCTGGTGCTCGAGACGCTGCTCTACCAGCGCGTCACAGTCTCCAACGATTTCGTTTCGGCTGGTGTCATTGCCTTCATCCTCATCCTCATGAGCTTCGGTGCCAATCTGGTGCTGAAACGGCTCGCAACCGCAAGGAACAGGACATGAGCCTTCGGCTGCTTTCGCCCCTTGCCCTGTTTCTGCTGCTGGTCTTCCTGATCGGGCCCTTTCTCATCATCGTGGCAGCCTCCCTTTCGGCCGGCGAGACGCTCGCCTTTCCGCCGCAAGGCCTGTCGCTGCGCTGGGTGGCGAAAGTCTTCACGGTCGACAGCTTCCGTGCCAGCTTTGCCATGTCGCTGCTGCTGGCGATCGGCGGCACGCTGTGTGCCCTGATCATGGGGATCCCGGCAGCCTATGCGCTGTCGCGCTACCGGTTGCCGTTTGCCGAGACCATCCGCACCATCGTTTCCGCTCCCATCATCGTCCCCGGCATCGTCGTCGGGCTTTCCATCCTGCGTTATCTCGTCGTCCCCTTCGGCTTCAGCATCACCGGCGCCTTGTTCTGCGCCCATACGGCGCTCGTGCTGCCCTATGGGGTACGTGTCGTCTCGGCCAGCCTCGGCAATCTGCGCCCGGATATCGAGGAAGCGGCCGTGCTGCTCGGCGCGTCGCGGCTGGGCGCCTTTTTCAGGGTCGTCCTGCCGAATATCCGCAACGGTGTGCTGGCGGCCTTCATCCTCGGCTTCGTCACCAGCTTCAACCAGGTTCCGGTGTCGCTGTTTCTTTCGGGCCCCGGTATTCAGACGTTGCCGATCAGCATGCTCGGTTACATGGAGACGACCTACGACCCCTCCGTCGCCGCCCTCTCCGCGCTGCTCGCTTTCCTCTCGATCGGTATCGTCTTCCTCGCCGAGCGCTTTCTAGGATTTTCCCGCTATGTCTGACGCTCCCTATCTCCTGCTCGGCAAGCTGACGCTTGCCTATGGCGGCACCGTGGCGGTCGGGGATCTCGACCTTGCGATCGGCCGGGGGGAGCTGGTGGCGCTGCTGGGGCCCTCCGGCTGCGGCAAGACGACGACGATGCGCGCAATTGCCGGCCTGCTGACGCCCGCCTCCGGAAGGATCACGCTCGACGGGACAGACATCACCCGCGTTTCCCCCAACAAGCGCGCGGTCGGACTCGTCTTTCAGTCCTATGCCCTGTTCCCTCACCTGTCCGTCTTCGAGAATGTCGCCTTCGGCCTGCGGCTGAAGGGCCTGCGCGGCGGCGACCTCGAGGCGCGTGTCGGCGCAGGCCTGACGTCGGTCGGCCTTGCCGATCTGGCAAGCCGCAAGCCGGGGGAATTGTCGGGAGGCCAGCAGCAACGCGTGGCATTGGCCCGCGCCATGGTGATGGAGCCGAAGCTGCTGCTGCTCGACGAGCCCCTCTCCAATCTCGACGCCCGCCTCAGGCTGGAAATGCGCGCCGAGTTGCAGCGGGTCCAGAGGGAAACCGGCGTAACCATGATCTTCGTCACCCATGACCAGGTGGAGGCACTGGCGCTGGCCGACCGGATCGTGGTGATGCGACAGGGCGCGATCGAGCAGATCGGCACACCGGAAGAGATCTATAATCGACCGGCATCGGCCTTTGTCGCCGACTTCGTCGGCTTCGAGAACATGTTTCCGGTCGAGGGCGCCGGGGTGAAAACGGCCGGTGGCGTCGTCATGCTGTCGCGACCCGTCCCGGCCGGTGCTGCGGGCCTGGCCTGGCGCCCGCGCGCGGTCGCTCTTGGGACTGGTCCTTTCCGGGGCGTTGTCCGCGGTGCCTCCTTTGCCGGCCATACCCGGGAATATTTTCTGGATACGGCGCTCGGAGCGATCAAGGCCGAAGTCGACGCGGGGCGGGATGTCCATCCGATTGGCGCCGAACTCGCGTTCGATCTGCCGGTGGACGCGGCGGCTGTTCTGGAAAGGTTTGGCTGATCATGGGTGTCTGGATCGATACGGATATGGGCTTCGACGACATCGCCGCCATTCTGGTGGTGGCGCATGCGGGGCTCGCGATCGACGGCGTCTCGCTTGTCATGGGCAATGCCCCACTCGACCAGGTGCGCACCAACGCGGCCGGGGCGGCGTCCGTTTTCGGCTGGGACTTTCCCATTCACAGCGGCCGCGCGATGCCGGTGCTCGGCGCACTGGAAACCGCGCAGAGGATTCTCGGCTCCAGCGGAATTCCAACCTTGGGACGGACACTGCCGGGCACGGAGCCTCTGGCACACAGCGACGCCTTTGCGGCACTGTCCGACTGGCTCGAGAATAACCGAGGCGACTGCCGGATTCTTGCCCTTGGCCCCCTTACCAACATTGCGGCGCTGACGCTGGCGCGGCCCGCAATTGCGGCGCGGATCACGGAACTGGTCTGGATGGGCGGTGGCGTCACGTCGGGCAATCACACCGCATCGGCCGAGTTCAATGCCTTTGCCGATCCGGAAGCGCTCGCCATCGTGCTTGCCCACGGCCTGCCGCTGCGCTTGGTCGACCTCGACATCTGCCGCCAGGTGACCGCGACCGCAGCCGATGTCGACACCCTCCGCAGCGCAGGCGGCGCAAATGCCGCGTTGCTTGCGGATCTGCTGGGCGGCTATGTCGAGATCGGCACCCGTCGCGGCCGTAAAGGAATGGCGCTCTACGATCCTACCGCCGCGGCCATCTTCGTTGCACCCGAGATCGCCACGTTCCGGCCTGCCCGCGTCGATGTGGAACTGCAGGGACGCCATACGCGCGGGCGAACCGTCGTCGAAACCCGCGACTCCCATGGCGCGTTCAACGCGCACTATGCTTCAGCAATCGATGCCGACAGAGCCCGCGCCATCGTGCTGCGTGCACTCGAGAAAGAGGCCGGCCGATGACAGCCACAGCTTTTCGCTGATCCGAACGATCCCGGACACCGGTTCGCGCCGCCACCGCAGTGCGCGGCGACATTCCCGGTGACCTGATGACTATTGCTCCAGGCGAAGGGGAACTGCCGACGTCACGACGGGACGGCTTCCGGAAATCCGACAGCAACCCGGTGGTCGGTCAGAGCCGGTGTCGTCGTGGCTACGGCCTGGCAAAAACATGCGCACTGCCGCGGACCGTCACGTCGACCGTGCTGCCGATCGAGGGCAGGCCGATCCCGGAGCATTTGACCATCAGCGTGGAGCCGCCATTCCGCGCGTCGAGACGCAGGGTCACGGTGCAGAGGGCGCCGCCGAACTCGATGTCGTCGACGGTCCCCCGGCATCCGGTCCCTTCGGGGGTTCCTTCCGCCAGCGACAACTGAAGCTGCTCGGGGCGCAGCATGATTTCCGATTGGCCGCCCTCGGCTGTCCCATCCGTAACGATCCGGCCCAACACGCAATCGGCGAACCCATCGCCGAGATCGGCGGGCAGCAGCAGCGCGTCCCCGAGGAATAACGCCGTTTCCCGATCGACCGGATGAAGATAGAGGCTCTGGGGAGCTCCGGCCTGGACCAGCTGTCCACCGCGCAGCACGGCGACCTGATCCGCAAAGGACAAGGCTTCCGCCTGGTCGTGGGTCACGAGGATCGCCGTGATGCCCGCTGTCTGCAATACCCTTGCCACCGCCTTGCGCATGTTTTCCCTCAACCCCGTGTCGAGGGCGGAAAAGGGCTCGTCGAGCAACATCAGCCTCGGCTTGCGGGCGAGCGCGCGGGCCAGCGCGACACGCTGCTGCTGGCCGCCCGACAGCTGGTGCGGTCGGCGATCGAGCATGGCATCGTCGAGCTCGACCATGTCGACGAGGTCGCGGACGATCCTGCTGCGGTCAGCAGCGCGATCGATGCCGAAGCCGATATTCTCGGCCACGCTCAGGTGCGGAAACAGGGCGCCATCCTGCGAGACGATGCCGATACCGCGGCGATGGGCCGGCACAATCGCAGGACCATCGGCGAGGGTTTCGCCTTCCAGCACGACACGGCCATGATCGGGCTGCTCGAACCCGGCGATGATGCGCAGCAAGGTCGTCTTGCCAGAACCGGACGGGCCGACGATCGCCGTACGGCTCCCGGCCTCGACCTTCAGGTCGATGGCGTCGAGCGCCAGCACGGGGCCATAGCGCTTGCTGATGTCTTGGATCGTCAGGAAGGTCATTGCCCGGCCGTTCGCTTGGATTGCTGGTGAAGAAGAAGGGTGAGCGGCAGCGACAGCACGACCATCATGGCGGCATAGGGCGCTGCCGAGACATAATCGATCTCGCTCGTCAGCGACCAGAATTTCGTCGCCAGCGTCACGGTCCCGTTCGGCGACAGCATCAGCGTCGCCGTCAGCTCGTTGGTGATGCCGAGCGCGACCAGCGCAACGCTCGCCGCAGCGCCGGGGGCGGCAAGCCGCATGGTAATCTGGCGCACCGCCTGGCCCGGCGTGCGGCCGAGCGCCATGGCCGCCCGCTCCAGCTCGACCGGTGCCTGGGCGATGCTGGCCCTGAGGCCGACCATGGCACGCGGCAGGAAAAGCAGAACATAGGCCACCAGCAGCGTCGCAAAGGTCTGATAGAGCGGCAGGATCATGCGGACGGTGATGGAGACGAGCGCCAGCGCCACGACGACGCCCGGCAGCGAGCCGACGTAATAGTGGCAGGCCTCCAGCAGCCGTTGCAGCCTGCCGGGCGCGCGCACGGACAGCCAGGCCATCGGCGCTGCGGCGACCGTAGCCAGGATGCCGCCCGCGATCGCGAGCACCATCGTCTGGGCGAAAGCCGACCCGATCAGGTCCATCCGCCAGATCTCGGTGCCACCGATCGCCAGCCAGCGGGCGAGTGTCACAAAGGGCACCCCGAGGGCGAGCGCTGCCGTGACGATCGGCAACAGGAGGCAGGGCAGCGCGAGGCGCCGGAGCCTGCGCCGATCGGCGGGACGTGCGGCTCCGGAGCCGATGCGGGCGTAGCGCTCATTGCCGCGGATCAACGCGTCGAGGCCGAGCATCAGCAGGCAGCAAAGCACCAGCACGCCGCCCAGCATATTGGCGGCCGGACTGTTGTAGGCCGACTGGAACTGGTCGACGATGGCCGTCGCGAAGGTATCGAAGCGGATCATGACGAACAGGCCGTACTCGGCCAGGAGGTGAAGGCCGATCAAAAGCGAGCCGCCGCAGATCGCCAACCGCAGCTGCGGGAGAACGGCGCGGTAGAAAACGCGCCAGGGGCCGAGCCCGAGGGAGGCCGCCGCATCCTCGATCGCCGGATCCAGGCGGCGCAGGGTGGCTGCGACCGGAAGGTAGAGAAAGGGATAGTAGGCAAGAACCGAAACGAGGACGCCGCTCGACAGGCCGCGCATGCTGGGAACAAGGCTGACCCAGGCATAGCTGTGCACGAATGCCGGCACCGCCAGCGGCGCTGCAGACAGCCAAGACCAGATGCGCGCGCCGAAAATGTCGGTGCGTTCGGTGAGCCAGGCAAGCGTGACGGCAAGGACGATACAGAGCGGCAACGTGCAGACTTCGAGCAGCACGGTGTTGATCAGGAGTTCGCCGACGCGATTTCGGAAGACCAGCGCTGCGACCTGCTCCCAGCCGGTCTGGATCGTGATCCAGGCGATGAAGCCAAGCGGCAGGAGGCTGAGCAGCGACACGAGAGCGGCAACGGCGAAAACCGACATGTTCGGCAGGCGGCCACGCAACGCGGCCGGCCGGGTCAGGCGCAGGGCGGCCACCGGATGACCGGGCGCGGCATGACTGTTCTTTTGCAGCATGACGGCTGCCCTCATTCCTGAATACAGCACGGCAACCGCCCGGGGGCGATTGCCGATGACAATGCGTGACGCTGTTGCTAAGGCCCTAGCAGGGCAGGCAAGCCTAGCGCAAGAGCTATCAGATGACGCCTGCGGCCGTCATGAGATCGGTGACCTTCTTGCTGTTCAGCTTCGACGGCTCGATCTTCGGCGCCTGCAACTCCGCAAGCGGCACCAGCTTGGGATTGGACTGGGCACCGTTGCCGACCGCATACTCGAAGGAGTTACCATCGCGCAGGACCGTCTGGCCGCCCTTGCCGGTGATCCACTTGACGAAGGCCTGGGCATCTTTCTGATGCTGGCTGGAGGCCAGTACGCCGCCGCCGGAAATGCTGACGAAGGCGCCCGGGTCCTGGTTCTTGAAGTAGTGGAGCGCGACGTTCTTGCTGTTTTCGCCGGTCTTGGCCTGATCGCCGAACCAGTAGTAGTGATAGATCAGCGCGCCCTCGATTTCGCCGGCATTCACCGCCTTCATGGCAACGCTGTTACCCTTGTAGCTCGTCGTATTTTCCTTTAGCGCCTTCAACCACTTGGCCGTCTCGGCTTCGCCCTTCAGCTCGAGGAACGCGCTGACGATCGCCTGGAAATCGGCGCCGCCCGGCGAGGCACCCCAGCGTCCCTTCCATTTCGGATCGGCGAGATCCATCATGGATTTCGGCAGGTCGGCGTCCTTCAGCTTGGTCTTGTCATAGGCAAAGACGGTGGTTCTGGCAGCGACGCCGATCCACTTGCCGTCGGCCGACTTGAAGGTATCGGGCACCTGCGACAGCGTATCCGCATCGAGCGGCGCGAACAGGCCGGCGGCGTCGACCAGCACCATGGCTGGCGAATTTTCGGTCAGGAAGACGTCGGCGGGCGATGCCGCCCCTTCCTCGACTATCTGATTGGCGAACTGCATGTCGCTGCCGTTGCGGATCGTGACCTTGATGCCTGTATCCTTGGTGAAGCCATCCGCCCAGGCCTGCGTCAGCGTCTCGTGCTGGGCATTGTAGACGACGATGCCTTCGTCCTGGGCGCGGGCGACCGAAACAGCGAGCGGGCTTGCTGCTGTCGCGCAGGCGACCGTCAGGGCGGCAAATAGGGAGCGGGAAAACTTCATGGCATCCTCTTGGTCATGGGGAGAGTGGTTCCACCAGCCTATATTTAACATGAGTAGCGATTTCAAGTTTAACGCCGCAGAAAGTGGTCACAAAATATTGAAATCCCGAGAACAGCTATCGGCGGGCATTTTCCGCAGCATTTGCAGCACGCCGGACAGGAATGGTCGGCCGTCAAAATCCGATTGCACTCAAATCAATTGAATGCTATCGATAAGCGTGGAAACGAATATTGAAAAATCTTGGGCCGAGTTTGCCCCGCTTTTGCTCGTCTGCGGACGCGGCTGGCGGCGAGCGCTCAACCTCGTCCTCCAGGACCATAATCTCTCGGATGCAACGGCAGCGCCGCTGATCAGCCTGCTTCGACTGGGCGACCGCATTCCGCAAGGCGTGCTCGCCGAACGGGTCGGTATCGAGGGTCCGACCCTGGTGCGCGTGCTCGACGGGCTGGAGAGCGACGGCCTGATCTGCCGCATGCCCGACGACACGGATCGTCGCATCAAGCTGGTGGAACTGACTGCCGAGGGCAAGAAAGTGGCGGAGCGCTGTGAGACATGTGCCGCGAAGCTGCGCGAGACGATGCTCGGCGACCTCCCGCCGGAGCAGATGCTGGCGGCGCTCGATGTCCTGCGGATCATCGCCACAAAGGCCGCCTCCTTCAAGGGAGCGAACGACGATGACCGGTAGCGCCAGCCGCTTTCCGGAACCGGCCGACGTGATCTTTTCGCTGAAGACCTTCATCGCAGCGATGCTCGCCCTGGCGGTTGCGCTTTGCTTCGATTTGCAGAATCCCTACTGGGCGGTCGGCACGGTCTATATCGTGTCCCACCCGCTATCGGGTGCCAGCACGTCCAAGGCCGTGTATCGCCTGCTCGGAACAGCGATCGGCGGAACCATGACCGTCATCCTGCTGCCCAATCTGGTCAACTCACCAGAGATCCTGACGCTTGCCATCTCCCTGTGGATGGGCACCTGTCTCGCAATCGCCTTGCTCGACCGGACGCCGCGCAGCTACGTCTTCATGCTGGCCGGCTACACGACGGCGCTGACGGCCTTCCCGATCGTCGCCTCGCCGGAGACGGCGTTCACCTATGCGGCGGCCCGGGTCGTTGAAATTGCGGTTGCGATCGTCTGCGCTGCCGTCGTCAGTCGCGTGATCTTGCCCCGCCATGCCGGTCCGGTCCTGGCGACGCGCATTGACGCCTGGCTGAAGGACGGCGCTGCCCTTGCCCTCGGCACGCTCGACGGCCGCTATTCCGATCCTGGCAATGCGGCGCTGATCGGCCGGCTGTCCGCCGATGCCGTCGATCTGCATGCTTTCACGACGCATGTTGCCTACGACACGTCGGGCCATCGCGACATGGTCGGTCTCGCCCGCGCCCTGCAGCGGCGCATGATCGCCCTGCTCCCCATTACCTCGGGCCTTGCTGATGTGCTGGCCACTCTGTCGCCTCTAAACACCGATACGCCGACCATCACGCGGCTCATCGACGCCGTATCGGCATGGCTGAAGCGCAGTCAGCCGCTCACGACCGATCAGCGACAGATCTTCCTGCAAATGATGGACGAGGCCGAAAGCAACACCGAGGGTCGGTCGCCTTGGGAACAACTGCTGGTCGAGAACCTCGTCGCGCGCCTGCGGGACCTCATCCAGATCTGGAGCGACTGCCTGGATCTCAAGGCGGATATCACCTCGGGATCCCGCCATGTCCTGCGCTGGAACAGGCTGGGCGGTTCGCTCGACACGCAGCCGATGCACAAGGATTACGGCATGGCGATCTATTCCGCGCTGGTGGCCATGCTGTCGACCTGCATCGCGACCGGTGTCTGGATCTTCACCGGCTGGCCGCAGGGCAGCGCCGCCGCCATGATGGCCGGCGTCGTCTGCTGCCTGTTTGCGGCGCTGGACGATCCGACGCCCGCCATTCGCGGGTTCATCACGGCAAGCCTTGCCGCAGTGGTTGCCAGTTTCGTCCTGCAGTTCGGCATCTTTCCGATGGTTTACAGTTACTGGGCGCTGGCGGCAGCGCTCGGGTTCTTCCTGATCCCCGCCGGCATCCTGATGGCAAAGCCGAAAACGATGCTTCTCGGCCTTGGCTTCGGTGTCAATCTTCCGAACATGCTGTCCCTGCAGGGGCGCCTCAGTCTCGACCTCCAGACCTTTCTCAATTCGAACACGGCACTGATCATCGGCCTCGTCATTGCCTGCTGCACGACCGCGCTGGTTCGCAGCGTCGGGGCAGAATGGAGCGCGCGTCGCCTTCTTCACGCCGGCTGGGCCGATATTGCCGCTGCGACGCGGCGGCGCCAGAACAGCGACGGCTCGGGGCTGCTGCATCGCATGATCGATCGCCTTGGCCTTGCCGCCCCGAGACTGGCGTCCCTGCCGGCCGGCGCCATGCTGAGCGCAAACGATGTGCTGAAGGATCTGCGCAACGGGATGAACACGGTCGACCTGCAGCGCCTCAAGTCGTCGCTGTCGGCTGTCGACGGCGCGGCGGTGGACGCGGTGCTTGCCTCCGTCTCCGACCACTACCGCGCCAAGCGAGACGGCGACGGCGATCCTTCCGGCACCTTGCTCGCGACCCTCGACCGCTCGCTCTCCATCCTGGATGCGGATGCCATATCGACCGAGGCTGCCGGCGCGCGGCGCGCCATGACCGGGCTGCGCTACAATCTCTTCCCCGACGCACCCATTTTCGCCGCCAACGAGAACCGTGCGGCAGCGGACACGCCAGCCGAGGAGAAAGCGGCATGAGACCCGAGGTCGACATTTACGGCGTGTATATCCCCACCCTCGGCGCGATGGCCGTCGTTGCCTTTTTCATCAACGCCCTCCTCAGGCGGGTGCTGGCGGCGACCGGCTTCTACCGGCTCGTCTGGCATCGGCCGCTGTTCGACACCGCCATGTATTTCTGCCTGCTCGGCGCCATTGCGCTGACAATCAATCGGATACCCCTATGAAGTTTCTGGCATATTCCGGCCGTTTCCTGCTGACCGCCGTTGTCGTCGTGATCGCCGGCGTGCTCGGCTGGCATCTGTGGGACTACTACATGAACGCGCCCTGGACGCGCGATGGCAAGGTGCGGGCAGATGTCGTCCGGGTGGCTGCCGACGTCTCCGGCTTCGTGACCGAGGTCGACGTCAAGGACAACCAGAGCATCAAGAAGGGCGACG
>CAZZZI010000094.1:0-16232 GCA_964658415.1 uncultured Sphingomonas sp.
TTTGGCAGCGCCAATCCGGCCGACATCAGGAAGGCAGGCCAGTAGACGGCGTGGAAGCGGATGATGTCCTTGCCGATGACGTGCACGTCGGCCGGCCAGAATTTCGCGCGCGGGCCGTTCGGGTCTTCCAGGTAGCCGGTTGCCGTCAGGTAATTGGTGAGCGCATCAACCCAGACATACATGACATGCGCCGGATCGTTCGGGACCTTGATGCCCCAGTCGAAGGTGGTGCGCGAAATCGACAGGTCGCGCAGGCCGGACTTGACGAAGGACATGACTTCGTTGCGCCGCTCGGAGGGGCCGATGAAATCAGGGTCGCTCTCGTAGAGCGCCAGCAGCTTGTCCTGATATTGCGAAAGGCGGAAGAAATAGCTCTCTTCCTGCACCCATTCGACGACCGTGCCTTGCGGACCGTAGCGCAGGCCATCGGCGCGCAGTTCGGTCTCGCTTTCCTGGTAATAGGCCTCGTCGCGCACCGAATACCAGCCGGCGTAGGAATCCTTGTAGATGTCGCCGTTGTCGGCCATCCGGTTCCAGATGTCGCGCGATGTCTCGTGGTGCCGCTCTTCCGTGGTGCGGATGAAGTCGTCGTTCGACGCGTTCAGCAGCTTGCCCATGGCGCGGAACTGGTCGGAATTGCGCAACGCCAGCGCCTCGGGCGTGATGCCCTCCAGCTTGGCCGTCTGCTGCATCTTCTGGCCGTGCTCGTCGGTGCCGGTCAGGAAAAACACCTCGCGTCCGTCCAGCCGCTGGTAGCGCGCCAGCGCATCCGTGGCGATCAGCTCGTAGGCATGGCCGATATGCGGCTTGCCGTTCGGATAGGCGATCGCGGTGGTGATGTAGAAGGGTGACGTGTCTTTCATCGGCGGCATCGAGCCTGTCTTGTTATGTTTGCAGAGGATGGGTCGCTATTATCGCAAGTCGCCTCGCAGCGAAACCTTAAGTTTTCCGGCAGCGGCGATCGCCACGGTCGAGTTTTAGGCGAGCTGCTGCCGGAGATCGCCCAGCACGGTCAATATGGTCTGCTTGCGGTCGAGATTGTAGGCCTGCGACACGGTCAGCCGCTCCGTCACATCGGCATGCAGCCGCGCCATCCGCTCGGCCGCCGTCACGCGGCCTTCGAGCGCTGCCTGCCGGGCCCGCGCCATGATGTCGTCTTCGATATGGGAGACGAAGAAGTCGAAGATCGTCTCGCTCTCCCGGCCGGAAAGCACATCCGCGAGCTTGTGCATCGCCTTGCGTGCCGCCGGCCCTTCCGATGCCACCACCTGGCGGTAGGCGGCGATGATGTCTGCACCGCCGTAGTTCATCAGTTTCAGCGCCTCGCTGACGCTGCCCTTGGCATCGCGGAGCAGCTCGGCCGTGCGGCCCGCATCGGCACCGATGTCGAGATGCGAAAGCGCTGCCGCGAGCGCTTCGTCACCGAGCGGTGACAGCCGCAACGGCAGGCATCGCGAGCGGATGGTCGGCAGCAGCTTGCCGGGCGCATGGGACAGGACCAGGAACAGCGCCCGTTTCGGCGGCTCTTCCAAAATCTTCAGGATGGCGTTGGCAGCACTGCGGTTCATGTCGTCGGCGGGGTCGATGATGACGATCCGCCAGTTGCCGGTGCCCGACGTCTGCGAGAAGAACTTCCCGGCCCGCCGGACTTCGTCGACGGTGATCGCGGATTTGACCTTCCCCGTCTTCTCGTCGACCGGCCGCGCCAGATAGAGAAGGTTGTGGGAGGCGCCGGAGGCGATGGCATGGCTGACCACCGAGGCCGGGTCGGGGTCGGCCATCTGTTCCGGTGCCAGCAGCGGATCGGGATGCGTCATCACATGGTTGGCGAAGCGGAAGGCGAGCGTCGCCTTGCCGATGCCCTCGGGACCCTCGATCAGGATCGCATGATGCCCCTTGCCGGACCGATAGGACTGGGCAAGGAACGCCTCGGCTTCCTCGTGGCCGAACAGCCGCGTGTTTTCCATCGGCGCGATGGCACCATCGAGGACGCCGGGCCGCACCTCGCTCATGGTGCCGTCTCCGGTCCGCTCTCCGCCTGCCCCGCATGCGACGCCAGAATCTCTCCGACGATGGCATGGATGCTTGCGGCAATCTCTTCCGGCGCCTTCAGCGCGTCGATCACATGGCAGCGTCCGGGATCACCGGCAGCAATGTCGAGGAACGCTTCCCGGCGCTTCTCGTGGGTTTCCATTTCTTCCTTCTCGAACCGATCCGGCGCGGAAAGAGCCGCCGACCCGCGCTGCCGCGCCCGCTCGAGGCCGATGCTCGCCGGCAGATCGAGGATAAGGGTGCAATCCGGCACCACGCCATCGACGGCAATCCGTTGAAGCGTTTCGATGAAATCGGGCTCCAGGTTGCCGGTCACCCCCTGATAGACGCGCGACGAATCCATGAAGCGATCGCACAGAACGACAGTTCCGCGCGCGAGCGCCGGGCGAATGACCTCCTCGACGTGATCGTTGCGGGCTGCGGCAAACAGGATGGCCTCCATGCGGGTCCCGAAAGCCTCGGCAGCGCCGGACAGGATCACATGCCGCACCGCCTCCGCACCGGGCGAGCCACCGGGTTCGCGCGTCACGATGACGGTCCGGCCGTCGGCCTCCAGCGCCTCGGCAAGCAGGCGGATCTGCGTCGACTTGCCGGCACCCTCGCCCCCTTCAAAGCTTATGAACAAACCGGTTCCGTTCGACAATTGTGCGCATCCTGCAGTCTCGCATTCCAGTGGGCTGTCATGGGCGCAGCCGTTGGGCGGTCGCGCCTGTTTAAAGCAAGACGATGCGGGACGAAACCGTCTAGCCAAAGGTTTGCTGTGTTGTCCGGTTATTTAGGCGACCTGCGTCAGGCAGGCGCCGGCGCGTCCCAGAGCCACGAGAACAGCAGCCGCTCCGACAGTTCCACGAGCGCATCGAGCGCGCGGCGACCGAGCCCGCCCTGGGCGACATCGGCATCGGTGAACAGCGGAACCTCCCGCACGATGCGGGTGCCGGAAAACACCTTCAGCGTCCCGGCCTGTTGGCCGCTCGCCACCGGCGCCGACAAAGGCCAGCGGTAGATGACCCGCGCGGTCAGCCGGTCTGGATTGTTGACGGGTACATAGACATCGACAGCGGCCTTCGCCACCAGCCCGACCGACGCCTTCTCTCCTCCGTAGACGCTGGCGGTGCCGACGACCTCCCCGTCCTCGAACACGCGCTGGCTCCTGAAATTGCTGAGGCCCCATTCGAGCACGCGCTTGGCTTCCTCGGTCCGCTCCTTGTCGGATCCGAGCCCGCCCATCGCCAGGAACAGCCGCCGCCCGTCGCGTGTCACCGACGTGACGATCGAGAACCCCTCGCCTTCGGCAAAGCCCGTCCCCAGTCCGTCCACACCCATCGTCAGCGGCAGCAGCGGATTGCGGTTGCGTTGGAAAATCTTGTTCCAGGTGAAGTCCGGCTGCGCGAAGGACTTGTAGAGGTCTGGGTACTTGGTCTGCAGGTCGCGCGCCAGCGTCACCAGTTCACGGGCGGAAACCTTGCTGTCGGCATCCGGCAGTCCCGTCGAATTGCCGAACTGGGCCTTCGGCATGCCGATCTCGCGGGCATGCTGGGTCATCCTGCGGGCAAATTCAGCCTCGCTGACCGACAGGCCTTCGGCCAGAACGATGCAGGCATCGTTGGCCTGCTGAATGGCCACCCCCTGAACGAGATCGCCGATCCGCACACGGGATTTCAGGGCCGCGAACATGGTGGACGCCCGCGACGGCGCACCGCCGCGCCGCCAGGCATTCTCGGACACCGGATAGGTGGTGTCGAGGCTGATCTCGCCGCGACCGAGCGCATCGAAAATCACGTCGAGCGTCATCAGCTTGGCCAGAGACGCCGGCGAAAACGGCTTGTCCTCGTTCTTTGCCAGAAGCACGGTGCCCGTCGAGGCCTCGATCATGAAGGCCTGCGCTGCCTTGGTGTCGAAGGCCGGCGGCTGCACCTGCGCGAGCGCACTGGTGGAAAACAGCAGCACGGCGGCGATAAGGCATTTCAGCATCGAGGGTCCCTTCCCGCTTGCCCGGATCGAAGTTAACCGCGGCCCGGGACGAAGGCAATTGCCGGGCTCAGTCGACCTCGGCAGCCGCCAGCTGTCGATGGTACGACGCGAGGATGGATTTCTGCGTAAGGCCCTCGCCGCGCACCATGACGGCGTCGAAGGCCGGCGCGCGATGGACGGCTGCCGGTTCGCCATAGGCAACCGCAAGCGAGGATGGGGCCTGGAGCGAGGCGAATCCCTGCCTTGCGTTCGGCCGCTCATAAGGAACGGGGCCGATCTGCGGAAGCGAGACCAGAATACCCTGTGCGGATGGCTCGGGAGCACCCCAGTTCATTGCGGGTTGCGGCCTTGTGGCCGGCGAGGTGGGAGTTGATCCCGCATAGGCGCTCGATTCCATGGAGGCCGCGACAGGCACGGGAACGCCGGATCCCGGACGGCGGGTCGGCTCGCGCAGCGGGGTCTGGACATATTCCGGCAGCTGGTCGGCCGTCATCTTGCCATTCGACGCGACCATCAGGCCACTGCCCATCTGGCTACCCGGATTGATGGCCGGCAGGCGGCTTCCCTTCGGCACGTAGGACGCCATGAGATAGGGCATGTCGTGGCCTTCGAGGGGCGCCCGGCCGACATACTGCACGCGCACAGCGCCGGTGCCGCTGTGGCGGAGATCCAGAAGGTCGGCGCTCTTGTTGGACAGGTCGATGATGCGGCCGGGATGATAGGGACCGCGGTCGTTGACCCGCACGATCAGCGACGAACCGGTCTCGACGTTGGTCACCCGCGCGTAGCTGGGCAGCGGAAACGTCGGATGGGCAGCCGACAGCGTCAGCTGGTCGTAGACTTCGCCATTGGCCGTCAGGCGACCGTGAAAGGCCGAGCCGTACCAGGACGCAATACCCACCTTGTTATAGCGATAGTCTTCCTTCGGATAGTACCAGGCGCCTTTGACCTGATAGGGATTGCCCACCATATAGCGGCCGCCGCCGCTCGGGATCTTGCCGCTGGTGACGACGCGCGGGCTGGCTTTGACACCATATTCCGCTTCCGAGAAATATTCCTTGCCGTGTTTGGTTTTCAACGGCGGCGCATGGGTCGTGCCGCAGGCGCTGACCGCCGCAGCCATCGCAGGGATCGCCATCCAACGCAGGCATCGCCTGTATGATACCGAAACAGTCTCGAACGTCATGTCTGCCAAACCGATACGCAATACTGAACATGGTGGGAGTCGAAGGGTCTTGAGTTCCAATTCCGACCTACGCCTCAATCACCTAACGGGACTTTAATCATGTTTGAAGGATGTCGGAATAGCCGGTCCGAGTGGCCGAAAAGGAACAATTGTAACGATCATGGTTAACGGAACGTAAGCGACCGAAGGCATCCTCCCCGCCCCGCGCCGAGGATGCAGCACGCCGCCAGGCCGCACGTCCCCATCGCAAGGGAGCCCGTGCCCGCGCCCCGCCACGCGTCACCATCGCTCAGGAGCACATCTTCGCCAGTTGACGTTCCGGCGCGAATGGCTGTAAAGCCATCCCACCGCCAGCCGCAAATCTTTGCCGGCCATTGGAAGAGTGTCCGAGCGGTTTAAGGAACCGGTCTTGAAAACCGGCGTGCGGGAGACCGTACCGTGGGTTCGAATCCCACCTCTTCCGCCAATTACGACTGCAAGTCATTGATAAATAACGCATTTTTCTGCATACCCAACATCATTCCATGTCTCATTCCAAACGATAGACGGACTGGAAATGCTCGAAAAACCGATATCTAACGAGTTTGTCGACTTGCTGCTGATGGAGCAGATTTGGCAGTGGAACTTGCTGAAGGGCTTCCTGTCATCGGTCAGGCCATAAAAGCGGCAAAGCTCTATCGGTCGGTAAGGGACGCGCTTTTAATCAAACAGGTGCAAAACTTTCTTCGAGAGCTCGATAAAGTACCTCAAGAGACGCGCAACGCCGTCGTTCAGAAGCTTTGCGAAAATGATGAGGCGCAGCACTTCGGCGAAGCGGTCACACTTCTGCTTTCGCAGCTAGATAATCTCGAAAAGCCCACGATCATCGGCCGGCTTTACGCTGCGGGTATCCTCGGCAAAATTGAACAGTACGAAGCTGAGCGGCTAAGCGTCATGGTCTCGCGAATGTACATCGATGACCGACATCTTCTCGAGATGTTGTCCGAAGAAAGCTACATTGCTGAAGATACAATTCACTCAACCCTGGCGGCGATAGGCCTGCTGAAAGTCGTTCACGTTCAGCAAAGTACATTTTATCAGGGCAATACCGAAGGGGCGCGGTATTTAAGCGCATTCGGTGAGATACTGCTAAAACATGGCCTCGTAGACGCGCCATGTAACGGGCTCGTACTATATTTTCGTCCTAGCAAGACTAAGGACTACCCGCGTCATCCCATCCGGCCTCACACTCGCAATTTCGAATCGGCGCATATCGTCAAGACGGAGACGGTCGCCCTGCCTCGCCTCGCGAGCCTGCGGATACCGTGATCGATCGACGGAAGCTCAATGGCTACGCCTGAGACCTGGCTGTGAAAATCGTTGCCGGATTTCTTCGGGGCGCCAATCTGGACATCGGAAAATCCCGGGGTCTCGTCCAGCACGCCGCGACCGTCCCAAGCCGCCCGGTCCGGATCGGGCTGCGGTCGGTCATTGGGGCTCGTCCTGGCGGGTTCGCAGCGAAACCGGAGAAAACGTGCGGTCGACCTGTTTGCAGCTCCCTCCAAGTAGGCATATTCCAACCCGCCACCCGAGTTGGGGTCCGCAGCCAGACACCACCCGGGTCGGCTAGGCTTCGAAAACGGAAACCTGAATGGCAATGGGGTGGCCTCAGAAGGCGCCTCACGAGGCCCGGCTGTCTTTCGTCAATCGGGTGGCTTCGATCCCGAACTGGTCTCGACCGACGGCAATATCGGCTATGGCAATAGCGGAACCGCCAATATCGGCGTTTTCAACAGCGGCACCGACAACATCGGATTGCTGAACGGCCTGGGCAATGTGTCGGTGACCAGCGGCAACCAGAACATCGGAGCATTCAACGGAAGTTTCAACGGCGGTCTCTACGACGGGAACGGCAACGTTGGAGCCTTCAATGGAAATTTCAACGGCAATGGAAATCGGTAGCTGCAAGGATTGGCCTTCGCTACCCAGACGTTTTGGAATGTAGCTCAGTTGGTAGAGCAGGCGACTGTTAATCGCCGGGTCGTTGGTTCGAGCCCAACCTTTCCAGCCATCCACGCATGTTCCCGGCTGCCACCACGTTCGGATCGGTGGCCGTCCCTCGCTGTCTTCAGGCGGCAAGACATCTGGGAACGAGTGCCCGTAGTAATGCGTAAGAGCTCGACACGAGCTTTCGAATGGGGGGTCTACAAAATGAAGAAGTTGATAGCGGTAGCGACATGCCTTGCCGCCGGCCTGAGTTCCACGCTCGTCCACGCACAACAGGTCGGAGCAGTTTCCCTGTCCGACGCGTCTTCGAGAAGTGTCAACTACAACAATTTTCAATCGTCGAGGTCGGCAAGTTCCGCAATAGCGCCCGGCCTTTTCGCCTCGGGCCTGTCCTGCTCGGGCTCGGCGACCGCAGGCGGCGCCGGAAGCGGATGGGGCTTCAGCCTAGGTCTCACCAGGGAAGACTCGCAGTGCAATGCACGCGAAAATGCAAAATCAGTCCTCGGACTGACCGGTGACCGGCTTGCCGCAAAGGAAGTGCTCTGCGATGTCCCGGCAATCAGAGCCGCATTCGCCCGAAGCCGCCACCCGTGCATGGCACGCGTCAAGGAGGTGAACTACGCACGCAACGACGATACCAACCGTCGTTAGGGAAGCGTCGTTACAGTGCGGACGGACAACCCACCTGGGAAAGGCTTGGACGCAAACAGATATCCGGGATGTTCCGCGTCCCGACGGACGTCAAACCAGATATCCCCGCCTCAGAAGTTCTCGCTCGAGGTTTGCCATCGTTTGCTCCGGTGACCAACCGACGGTTTCGAGACGAACTTCCGGGTTTTCCGGTGCTTCATATGGAGAATCGATGCCGGTGAAATTCTTGAGCATGCCGCTCAGCGCCTTCGCATAGAGCCCCTTCGGATCGCGACGTGCGCACTCGTCGAAGGGCGTATCGACAAAAACCTCAACGAACTCCTCCGGCTGCAGCATTTCACGGGCCATCTGGCGCTCCGCACGAAACGGAGAAATAAATGAAACGAGCACGATAAGGCCGGCATCGGCCATCAGCCGCGCCACTTCGGCAACCCGCCGGATGTTTTCCACACGGTCCTCGTCGGTAAAACCCAGATCTCGATTGAGGCCATGGCGCACGTTGTCGCCGTCGAGCAGGTAGGTGTGATATCCGGCTGAGTGCAGCCGCTTCTCGAGCAGGTTGGCGATTTGTGACTTGCCGGCGCCCGACAAGCCGGTGAACCAGAGAACCACCGGCTGCTGGTGCTTTGCCGCCGCGCGTTGCGTCTTGTCGACATCGAGATATTGCCACTGGATCGTCGCAGCCCGCCTTAGCGGAGTGAGGATCGCTCCAGCAGCAACAGTCGCGTTCGTCATCCGGTCGATCAGGACGAAGGCACCCGTCGTGCGGTTCACGGCGAAGCTATCGAAAGCGATGCGTGACTGCACCGAGATGCTGACGACACCCAAAGCGTTCCTCTCGAGCGTCTCCGTCGCCTCATGGGTGAAACTGTCGATGTTGATCCGACATTGGAGTTCCGTTACCGTGGCAGTGACCTGTTCCGCTTCCGTGCGCAGGATGTATGAGCGACCTGGAGACAGGGGCTTGTCGTCGAACCAGACGAGATTGGCTGCGAAGTGGTTGGCGACATGCGGATGCGCAGAAGGCGAGACGAGCATGTTGCCACACGAAACCTCCGAACTGTCGTCGAGGACAATGGTCACGGCCTGCCCTTCGGACGCATGGGCAATGTCGCCATCGTCGGAGACAATGCGCGTCACGCGGGTCAGCTTGCCGGATTTGGCGATCGCAACGACATCGCCTTGCATCACGGATCCAGAGGCGACAGTTCCAGCGACAGCGCGAGAATCCTGATGGGGATGCTGAACTGACTGGACCGGGAAACGGAATGGCGCGTCGGCCGCACCCTCTCCGATCCGCACCGTTTCAAGATGGTCGAGAAGCGTTGGTCCCGCATACCATGGCATCCGGTTCGATTTTTGTGTGACGTTGTCGGCATGGCGCGCCGAAACCGGGATCGGCTGCATGGTCTCGAAACCGAGCTCGGCTGCAAAACTGCGATATTCGGCAGAGATGCGACTGAAGACACATTCGTCGAAGCCGACGAGGTCGAGCTTGTTCACCGCCAGGACGATATGGTGAATGCCGAGCAACGATGCGATGACCGAATGACGACGTGTCTGGGAAAGGATGCCCTGGCTTGCATCGACAACGACGATCGCGAGGTCCGCACTGGATGCGCCCGCCGCCATATTGCGGGTGAACTGCTCGCGCCCTGGTGCGTCCGAGACCACAAATTTGCGCTTTGCTGTCGAAAAGAAACGCGGTTCGTCGAATGCTCCGGACCGGGACGAGGGTACGCCCTCCGCCCTGCTTGTCCGCCCTTGAATATCGACGTGCTCGACCCCGTCCAGGCGGCGTAAGGTCTCACCGGGCGATGGGGAAAGGATGACATTTCGATCTGCGAAGAGCTGGCCGATCAACGCCGACTTGCCGCCATCGACCGAACCGCACGTCAAAAACCTGATTTCCGGTTTTTGCCCCGGCATACCGGGACTGATTGTGTTACGGTCGGCAGTCGACGCGGTTTCGGTGTTACGCGCAAGGGGGGGCATAACCATCACGTCACCCCCTCGTCTCTGGTTTCGCTCTTGCGCAGCCGTCCGTGTAGATCGAGATCGGTATGATGGAGATCCTTTCCGCTTGAGCTTTGAGCAGGAACCGTCCTGCCACCAAACGCTCGCAAGCGCTACGCTGCTTGCCGCTCATTCATCCCTCTGCCTCTGGCGCCATTCTCAAGCATCCGAAGCGACCAGAATCGCATTTAAAGATGCCATCGTTCGACGAAAATTCAAGCGGCCCATGATAAAAGACTAAATGATAGTTCCCGAATTCTGGTCGCGGAGCCCGTTTTTCAAGTCTTTGGAACCGCGCACATCGCAGCAGCGCAACGATTTGCGCAGATGTCATTCGGCAAAACTAACGAATACGCTTGCCCTTGACCGCTGACAGCAGCGTCCGCAGGGCGCCTGTGGCGCGCCACGTCCGACTGTCGAGGACCGCAGCGAGGTCAGCTTCCGCCCGCTCGGCGCGCGCCCGCTCGGCTGATGCCGTGGTCTCCAGCTCGACAATCTTGCTCTCGGACCGCTGCGCTCTCAAACTGAAATAGGTCGCTTCGGTGATACCTTGGGCGACTTCGCTTCGGAGGCTCGCCGATTCCTCCTTCAAACGGGCCGTTTCGTTTTTGAGACGCGCCACTTCGCCGGCGGAACGGGCAGCGTCCTCTGACGCCCGCACAAGATCCGCACGGACGCGCAAAAGTTCACGTCGCACCGCAAGCAGGTCCACTTCGTCACGGCGAAGGGTTTGCGGTCCACGGTGCAACCCGGCGGCGGCCTGTTTCTTGCTGGAAGAAGCCTTGCCTCCAACCCGCACCTTGCTCGGGTCTGCAATGAGGTCGTGGGCAGCATAAGCTTGCTCGGCGGTGACTTCCGGCGGCAAGATTGGACGGAGTGTCCTGAAAAGATACTCCTTGTCCTGGACAATTCGCGGGAACGCCAGGAAATGGATCGGAATTTCCGCTTTCGCCGCGCGCCAGATCAAGTCGTGGAAGGAAACGGCCAACAGGCGTGCCTGATCGAGCGGATTGACGGAATACACCACGCCGCCAGGTGTCGTTCCCCAGACCTCCCAGCTTTGATCCAACTCCGCCATCCAGGGTGCCGTTTCGTGCATCGCACGCATCTCGAGAACCGTACGGCTCGTGGCTGCTTCCACGAGATCACGAACCGGGACCAGGATCGCATCCACGGAGACATGCGGATTGGCAAGGATCTGCTCGAAATACTCGCCGATCCACGGAGACTTCACCACGTAAGGCAAGCCTTCGCCAGTGCCGGTGACGATTTCCTCAAGCCCGGCATTTGCAGTATCGTCCCACATGGCCTGATCTTCACCACTGCGCGACAGCGTCGTATCCAATCCGACAGCTGTCAGATAACGCACCAGGAAACTCGTCCCGGCCCGACCTGTGCCGGCAATCAGCAGATGAGGTGTCGGCGACTGGGTTCCCCCATCAGCGAGATCCGATTTCAAATTGCTCAAGCAACCACACCTCTCATTGCATACATCCCGAATCACAACCATCAGCAGCCGATCTTGGCTTAGGACATCTCGCCGGCATGATGGCAAGTTCGAGCCGGGATGTTTCGGCGATCACGCGATCCGTGCGCCAAGGGAAAACTTCGAATTTCCATCAGCGGATAGCACGTCCTTCTAAGCAACCGTCACCCAAAATAAAATGTCGCCTTTCAACATTTTTTTCCAAGCGTTCTGTCTCCCGTGACAGCCTTTCGAGCTTCCGGACGGCCGGACAAGCATCTCTGCTGTTCTGAAATGAGACAAGGTGTGCGGAATTGGCACAGAATTTCCTCTTTCGACCTTTCGCTGCACCAATGTGATGATCTCCGCCATAATCGAAGGAAATCAACGGGATATCGAAAGTCCCGCTCGATGCTCGGGTGCAGAAGCGGCGAGACATTTAGCGACGATTTTACTCAAATTTTCATCGAATTTGCGGCGACTTTTATTCGAGTTTTATGACTGTTTGATTTTTGTTTTATTCTATTAAGCCCTTAATTTTACTGCGTAATTTTGCGGCCAATAAAAATCTCTGTGGCAATGTCGTCTCCATAACGGGGACGAAGAAAAATGATAAAATCCTTGCTGCGCCGCACCGCAACCGCTGCCGTCATGACCTTGAGCCTGATCGGCTTTGCCCAGGCCACACCCGCTACGATGGGTATCACCGGCAACGCGGCGCCGCCGATCGGCCATTATGAGTTCTGCCGCGACAACCCGAGCGAATGTGCCTATGCCGGCGGCGATGCGGGTCCTGCAATCTTGACCGAAGACCGCTGGAAAACGATCCTCAAGATCAACTACACGGTCAACACCACGATCAAGCCGATGACCGATATGGAACTCTACGGCGTCGAGGAAAAGTGGGCCATTCCGACCTGGGCCGGCGACTGCGAGGATTACGCGTTGCTGAAGCGCAAGGAACTGATCGCAGCCGGCTTCTCCCCTTCCGACACGCTGATGACCGTGGTGCTGCAGCCGAACGGCGAAGGTCATGCCGTGCTGACGGTGCGCACCGATCACGGCGACTTCATTCTCGACAACATGCGCAACAAGGTCATGCTCTGGTCCGACACCGAATATACCTACCTGAAGCGCGTCTCGGCCGACAATCCGGCCCGTTGGGTCAAGATCCAGGACGGCCGCGCGGTCGCGGTCGGCAGCGTCAAGTAAGCATCCCAGACACCGGGCGATATCGTTTCGTCGCTCGGGAGGCCCGGTCTGTCCCCGTACTCGTCCATCGACCGGCGCTTTGAGCCGTTCCCGCTGTCCCGGGAACGGCTCTTTTCATTTCCAGACAGACTGCCACTCCCATTAACGCGACATTAACCATGCTGGCGCCAACTGGCCCGTATCGAGACTCATTCGTATTGTTGCCCGGTCATTCAGCGGCCGGCGTATAAACGAAGGCAAGATCATGGCCGCCTCTGCTTCGCCCTCCGCCGACGGCAATTCCCTGCCGCTGCTGCCCGGTCTTTTCGCCTGGCGGTTTGTCGCCGTGATCTCGCTGCTTGCGCTGCTGACGATCGCCATCGCCATCGGTGGCCGCTGGATCGGCCGGCGCATCTCGCTTGCCGGCCATACCACCAGCACACAGACATTCGCGATTACCATCGGCGAGGATAGCCTGCGCCTGGCTGCCAATACGATCCGCTTCCCGAGCGAACGCGCCGATGGTGTCGCCGAGCGAGTCGATCTCTATCTGACGTTTCCGCAGATGCAGGGCTATAGCGACGCCAACAGCATGAATTTCAACGACATTTCCCGCTCGTCGTCGCTGGTTTTCCTGCAGCTCACGCAAGGGACGATGTCACGCGACATGTCCGGACGGCTGGAGCCGATCTACACGCACCTGTTCGAAGGCGCGCCGTTTGCGGGTCCGAACGGGTTGACGGGACATCGGTTGCGCTCCGATGCCGGTTACGCCGGAGAGACCCTTCTGACGGCCGAGCGGCTAGGCAAACCCGACTATGTGGTGCGCTGCCTGCTGCCGCCGTCCCCGGAAAAAGCGACCAGCGCAGACTGCCAGCGCGACGTCAAGATCGGCAACGATCTCAGTCTTCTCTACCGGTTTTCCAGCCGACAGCTCGCAGACTGGGATCATATTGATGCCGCACTTCAGCAGTTTGTGCAGACACGTCTGGTCCAATCGCCGTCACCACCCGCTGCCGTCCCCTGAGAACAGAAAAATGCAGCGGAATCCCGCAACGAACTATTCATCATAAACCGATTGGTAACGCTAAACCCCTATCTTCCGCAAAACGGGCGTTCTGGGGAGGTCGCGTCCGGATCGTTGGAAATAAAATGCAAGTGAAGAGTGAAATAGTGCCCAGGTCAATTTTCAGGTCATCGTCGTCACGTACCCGCCAGTCTGTTACAAAGATTTGCCTCGGTTTCGCCATGATGGTTTCCGTCATTGCCGTGGCATCGCCGTCCAACGCGGCAAAATATGCCGGCATCGTTGTCGATGCGAAGACGGGCAACGTGCTCTACAGCGATGATGCCGACTCTCTGCGCTACCCGGCGTCGCTGACCAAGATGATGACCCTCTATCTCACCTTCGAGGCGCTGGAATCGGGTCGTATCAAGCTCGATACCGAGGTTCCCTTCTCCCCCCTCGCCTCTGCCCAGGCACCGACCAAGCTCGGCGTCCGTCCCGGTGGCACGATCACCGTCGAGCAGGGCATCCTGTCGCTGGTGACCCTCTCGGCCAACGATGCGGCGATGGCGCTCGGCGAATATCTCGGCGGGTCTGAAGAGAAGTTCGCCGCCATGATGAACAACAAGGCCCGTGCGCTCGGAATGACGCGCACGACCTATCGCAATCCGAACGGCCTGCCGAACACCGCGCAGATGACGACGGCCCGCGACCAGGCCCGCCTCGGCATCGCGCTCCGCGAACATTTCCCCCAGTACTACGGTTATTTCTCCACACGGTCCTTCACCTTCGGCAAGCGCGTCATCGGCAACCACAATCGCCTCGTCGGATCAGTTCGCGGTGTCGACGGCATCAAGACCGGCTATACCCGGGCCGCTGGTTTCAATCTCGTGACGTCCGCCGAACTCGACGGACGTTCGATCGTCGGCGTCGTGCTCGGCGGAGCCTCGACCCCTGCCCGTGACAGCCAGATGCGCAAGCTGGTCGCCACCTATCTGCCGAAGGCGTCGCTGCATGCCGACTCCGGCAAGCTCGTTGCACAGGTCGCCCAGGTGGCGCCGGAGCGTCCTGCCTTCCAGGCGCCGGCGCCCTTGAAGCCGAATGTCGCTGCCGCGGCTGCCCGCATGGCCTCCATGGGAGATGCACGGCCGCCAGCAGGCGTACCGACGCCGGTGGGCCGTAGCCCGTCGTCGAGCGTCGCAGCCTTCGCAGCCGTGACCCCGACCTCGTCCAATCCCCTCGTTTCGACCAAGCCCCACAACCGGGATGTACCGCCCAACGACGTCGCCTCGATTGCGCCGGCCTATGCCCAGTCGGCAAGCGACAGCGCTGAAGTCGACAGCGTCGTGACAGCCTCCACGCGGCCGCCGAAAATCGACCCGCTGGATGACAAGAGCCCACGCGGCTGGGTGATCCAGGTCGGCGTTTCGCCGAGCAAGGAGATGGCCAGCGACCTGCTCGACAACGCCAAGAGCAAGGGCGGCAAGTCGCTCCGCTCCGCCAAGCCTTATACGGTTGCCTTCGGCAGTGGGGGAAGTGTTGTCTACCGCGCCCGGTTCGGGGGCTTCGACGACCAGCGTGAAGCCACGAACGCCTGCAGCGTATTGAAGCGCTCCGGCATCAAGTGCTGGGCGAGCCTCCAGTAAGGTCCCGGCAACAGCCTACACGGTGCCGCGTCTCGGCACCGTTCATTCGAAGCGACAGGCAATGTCGTTCGGCCCTGAATTTGTATTGTGTACGGGGAATTGAAAATGGCAATGAACGAGAACATTCCGGATATCTCGGTCGGGGGTGCCAAGGGCAAGCAAAAGGCCTATGCGCTGCATCCCCTGCACGAGGCCGCCATGCGGATCGCAGAGCTTGGCCGCAGCCGGCCGCGCTCGAAGACCAAGGATCTGATCGGCGTCCTTCTCTGCCACGGCGCACGCGCCTGGCGCTATTCGCAGCCGGAAGCCCGCATCCATCTGCACGTGTCCGCGATCAACCGCCAGGCACCCGTCCTGATGCGGCTGCGCTGATCGCCCCGGTGCCGAGGCACTCGGCACCGTAAACCTCGAATACGCTAGAGAAGTCCGAGATCGATCAGTTCGCGGCGCAGATCCGCAGGCATCTCGGCGACATCGGCGCCGAGGCTGTGGAGATCGCGCGGAACGTCATCCTCGGGGAGATAGCGCCAGCCCTGGAACGGGCGGCGCGGCTGGCCGGTGGTTTCGATCACCTCCGGGCCGAGAACCAGCCGGCAACGGGAAATTCCCTCACCATCGGTAAAGCTGACGACATCGATGAGCTTCTGGCGGGCCTGGACCTGCCCCTTGATCACCCAATAGAGAGAGCCGCCGTCGAGAAGCTCGTCGGTGCGCTTGGGGACCATTCGTGTGGTGTGGACGCTATGCGGTTCGAGGCCGGCGGCGAGCGCCGTCATAGACCGCTCCGCCACCCATTCCCTGAGATCGTCGATCGAGTCGGCGCCGACGCAGAGTTTGATCAGATGCAATGCCATGCCGCCGTTTCAAATCCTTTTGCCCGGCAGCGTCAAGCCTTTCCGATCGGCGTCCACAGGCTCAGCATTCGACCACGTTGACGGCGAGGCCTCCCGTCGAGGTCTCCTTGTATTTCTCGCTCATGTCGTAGCCGGTCTGGCGCATCGTCTCGATACAGGCATCGAGCGGCACGAAATGCTGTCCGTCGCCCTTCAGCGCCAGCGAGGC
>CAZZZI010000095.1:0-16185 GCA_964658415.1 uncultured Sphingomonas sp.
AACTGGACGAAATCGGCCGCAGCCTGGTGTCGACCTTCTCGGAAACCAATACGACGGACGGGACAAAGGCCGCAGGCCTGTTCACCTACACGGCAAGCGTCGGAGACGCACCGGATTCGCCGACGATCATCAACGGCATTTCCGCTTCGATCACCGTCAACCCCGCCGTCATCACCTCGGCCGGGGGCAATCCGAATCTCCTGCGCGATGGCGGCATCAATGGCGCCGACTACGTCTCGAACACGTCCGGCAATGCCGGCTACTCGACGCAGCTCGATGCCTACGATACGGCCATGGGAACGGCGATCGACTTCGATCCCAGCGCCGGTGTCGACAGCAATTCGAGCATCATGGACTTCGCGTCCAACTCGGTCGGCTGGGTCGAAAGCGAACGCAGCGCGGCGTCAACTGCAGCTGAAAATACCGCGGCATCATCGTCCCGTTCCACGGAAGCCTATTCGAACGGGACAGGGGTGAACCTCGACGAAGAACTCACCCTGATGATGGACATCGAGCAGTCCTACAAGGCCGGTACGAAAATTCTGAGCGCGGTCAACGATATGCTTACCGCCCTCCTGCAACTGAATTGATGAGTTAAGCCATGAAACTCTCCTCCATCTCAAGCAGCGCCATTCAAAATGCCATGCGGCTGACGATCAAGCAGTCGCAGAACGAAATGACCAAGGCCTCGCTGGAGGCGACGACGGGCGTCTATGCCGACATGGGTGTCTCGCTCGGTGGCAACATCTCGCAGAGCATCGACATGACGCGCGACGTCTCCCGTCTCGACTCGATCGCGGCCAGCAATTCCACGGCGGCGGCGCGCATGACCGCGACGCAAAGCGGCCTTGCGGACATGACCAGCAATTCGCAGACGTTTCTCGATCAGCTGGTCGCTTTGCAAGGCAACCAGGACGGCAGCAGCATCGCCTTGTCGCAGACGACCGCGACCTCGACGATCAACTCCTTCGTCGCCGACGCGAACACCATGCTGAACGGCCAGTATATCTTCGCCGGCACGAACACGGACGTGCAGCCGGTCACCGACCAGACCACCGCAGCCACTACCGCGATCCAGTCGGCCCTGACGGATTACATGGCGGCCCAGTCGCCGCCGGTGACGGCCAAGAGCGACCTGACCGCCGACCAGATGACAGACTTCATCAATACCAAGGTGGAGCCGATGTTCCTGGACGACACGTCTGCGGCCCCGAACTGGAGCAGCTGGTCGAGCGCTTCGGATCAGAACATGACCAGCCGGATCAACAACTCCGAGGTGGTCGAGACATCGACCAACAGCAATTCATCCGGCATGCGCTACATGGCGCTGTCGGCCACGGTCGCCAAGGCGCTGATGGGAACGGATATCAGCAAGGCGGCGCTCAACGCAGTGACCACGAGCGCCATCAGCTACGCCCGTCAGGGCATCGACGGCATGAACGCGCAGGCCAGCCAGCTTGGCCTGTCGCAGTCCCGGGTGACCAAGGCGAACGACGCCATCAGCGCCCAGAAGGACATCATCAACAACCGGATCGTCGACCTCCAGGGCGTCGATCCTTATGAGGCATCGACGAAGGTCAACAGCTTGGAAACCCAGCTGCAGACTGCCTACACCATCGTCTCGAAGATACAGCAGTTGAGTCTCGTAAATTACCTTTGATGATCAAAGGGGCGTAATGACCAGGAAGGATGCATGAATGTATCAGTTCTCATATGCAGAAATCATGCAGGACGCAGTGGCCGACGCAAAGGAGCGGGAACGCCAGGTCCTTGATCGGTCGGTCGCTCTTCTGACGGCTGCGATGCAAAAAGAAAAATACGGTCGAGAATCGATCGAGGCACTTTTTTACACAAGACGTGTCTGGGTTGCCTTCATCGAGGATCTCAAGAACCCCGAAAATCAGCTTGATGTCACCCTGCGTGCCAACCTCATCTCTATCGCCATCTGGATCTTGAAGGAATGCGACAGGATCAGGCGACGGAAGTCGACGAACTACCAGGGCATCATCGACGTCACAACCATCATCAGGGATGGACTTAAATGAAAAGTACACTTCGCATATCTCTTAAGGCCGGCGAGCGGATCTTCATCAACGGAGCCGTGCTGCGCGTCGACCGCAAGGTCGCTCTCGAATTCCTGAATGACGTGACGTTCCTTCTGGAAAACCACGTCCTCCAGCCCGAGGACGCAACGACCCCGCTGCGCCAGCTCTACTTCATCGCGCAGATGATCCTGATCAATCCGGAAGGCAAGGATCAGTCGACGGTGTTGTTCCGCAAGTCGATCGTCATGTTGCTCAGCTGCTTCAAGAACGAGGAAGTTCTGGCCGAGCTGAAGCGCATCGACGGGCTGGTTGCAACAGGCAAGGCCTTCGATGCCCTGAAGTCGATCCGCGGCCTCTACGTCGTCGAGGACAGCATCCTGAACAGCCCGGAAATGCCGGCGGCCACCATTGAGCACATTCGTCGAGAAATTGCACCATGGCGGTAGACCCAGTCTCGGGCGCCACAGCGGCCGCAAGCACAACGGGGACGAGCAGCGCCGCCGCCAGTAACGCGTCGACTGCCGCCGCCAGCGCTACGCTTAACTACAACGACTTCCTGCAGCTGCTCATCGCCCAGATGAAGACGCAGGACCCGACGTCGCCGATGGACGCCAGCGCCCAGATCTCGCAGCTCGCCAGTTTCTCGCAGGTCGAACAGCAGATCAAGACCAACGCCCACCTGGAGACTGTCCTGTCGAACCAGATGCTGTCGCAGGCGGCAAGCTACGTCGGCAAGACGATCGTCAGCGCCGACGCCTCGGTCTCGGGCGTCGTGAAGGAAGTCAGTGTCTTCTCGGACGGTATCCTTGCAATTACCGCCGCCGGGGATAAGGTCCTCATACAGCCGGGAATCAGCGTCACCGACGGAACGGTGGCGAAGCCGACGGGCACGAGCACGACGAAGGATCCCGCTTCGACCGCCCAATAGGGTTGACGGGTTGGAGCGGATCAGGGTTCGCTCCGACGACACCCGTAAGACGCCGGCATGATAGCCGGTTGCGAGCACGTCCTAGACACAGGGAATCTGGCCGAGATGAACGAAGCCGATGCATTGGATATCTTTCAGGCGGCGATCTGGACCGTGCTGATCTCAGCCGGTCCGGCAGTGGCGGCCGCGATGATCGTGGGCATCGTCATCGCCCTTATCCAGGCGCTGACCCAGGTCCAGGAAGCAACCTTGACCTTCGTCCCGAAGATCGTCGCCGTGTTCCTGACCATCGGCATCACCGCGCCCTTCGTCGGTTCGCAGATCGGCATTTTCACCAATCTGGTCTTTTCGCGCATACAGTCCGGCTTCTAGCCCGGACGCTGGCGATGGCCGCTGTCTCGGCCAGCCATCCTCGCGCAAGCTTCGTCCCGTACTCGACTGGGTATTAGGGTAGGCGGCTCGTCCGTCTCCCTCCTCTCATGAAGAGACGGATCTGAAGAATGGCGTTACCTCCTTCACTACCGCTGCCGAAAGTCGCCCCGAGTTTCCGGGATGTGGCGTTCGCTGTCGCCATGGTCATGATGCTCTGCATCCTGTTCCTGCCGATACCGCCGTTCCTGATCGACATGGGCCTGGCTTTCTCGATCGCACTGTCGGTACTGATCCTGATGGTGGCGTTGTGGATCCAGAAGCCGCTCGAGTTCTCGTCCTTCCCGACCATCCTCCTGATCGCCACCATGACCCGCCTGGCGCTGAACATCGCCACGACGCGCGTCATCCTCTCCCATGGCTATGAAGGCGATCATGCGGCCGGCGGCGTCATCGCCGGCTTCGCCAATCTCGTCATGGCCGGCGATTTCGTCATCGGTCTGATCGTCTTCCTCATCCTGATCACCATCAACTTCATCGTCATCACCAAGGGTGCGACGCGTATCGCTGAAGTCGGCGCCCGCTTCACCCTCGATGCCATCCCCGGCAAGCAGATGGCGATCGACGCCGACCTTTCGGCCGGCCTGATCGACGAGCGCGAGGCGCAGCGGCGGCGCAAGGAACTCGAAGAGGAAAGCTCCTTCTTCGGGGCGATGGACGGTGCCTCGAAATTCGTGCGAGGCGATGCGGTCGCCGGCCTGATCATCACCTCGATCAACGTCTTCGGCGGCATCATCATCGGCTATTTCCGCCATGGCATGCCGATCGGCCAGGCGGCCGACGTCTTCGTCAAGCTCTCCGTCGGCGACGGCCTGGTCGCCCAGATGCCGGCGCTCATCATTTCGCTGGCCGCCGGCCTGCTGGTTTCGCGCGGCGGCACCTCGGGCTCGACGGACCAGGCGGTTGTCAACCAGTTGAGCGGCTATCCCCGTGCACTGGGCGTCGCTTCGGGCATGATGTGCCTCCTGGCCGTGATGCCAGGCTTGCCCTTCATGCCGTTCGTCATCCTCGGCGGGATCATGGGCGCCGGCGCCTGGTTCATTCCGCGTCAGGCCGAAGCACTCAACAAGCTGCGCCGCGATGCCGAAGAGCACAAGGTCAGCCAGTCCAAGGATCTCGAGAAGGATTCGGTCAAGAACGTCCTGAAGACCTCCGAAATCGAACTGGCGCTCGGCAAGATCGTCTCGACGCGGCTGCTCGGTGCGCATCAGGAACTGGCGTTCCGCGTCGGCAAGATGCGCAAGAAGTTCGCCTCGCAGTACGGTTTCGTGGTCCCCGAGATCAAGGTCACCGACGACATCTCGATCGCCGACAAGTCCTACCAGATCCGCATCCACGGCACGACCATCGCCTCCAACCTGCTCCGGGTCGGCGAAGTCCTCGTGGTCACCGGCGCCGGCCGCAAGCCGACCGTCCCGGGCGACGACATCCGCGAACCCGCCTTCGGCATGCCGGCCGTTTCGGTCCTCGAAGCCTTTACGGAAGATCTGAAGCGCGAAGGCTTCCAGCCGATCGACAACGTCTCCGTCGTGCTCACCCACATGAGCGAAGTCATCCGCAACAACCTGCCGGCGCTGCTGTCCTACAAGGACGTCAAAATCCTGATCGATCGCCTCGACCCGGAATACAAGAAGCTGGCCGACGAGATCTGCTCGTCGCACATGTCCTATTCCGGCCTGCAGGCCGTGCTGAAGCTGCTGCTTGCCGAGCGCGTGTCGATCCGCAACCTGCATCTCATCCTCGAAGCCGTGGCCGAACTCGCCCCGCATGTGCGCAAGACCGAGCAGATCGTCGAGCACGTTCGCGTCCGCATGTCGCAGCAGCTTTGCGGCGACTTGGCCGACAACGGCGTGCTGCGCGTGCTGCGTCTCGGCTCGAAATGGGATCTCGTCTTCCACCAGGCTCTGAAGCGCGACCCCAAGGGCGAAATCATCGAGTTCGACATCGATCCGCGCAATCTCGAGGAGTTCAGCGAACAGGCGACAAGAGTTATCCGTGAATTCATGGACAAGGGCCTGCCTTTCGTACTTGTCACGTCGCCGGAAACACGCTCCTATGTGCGCATGATCATCGAACGCCTGTTTGCGACGCTTCCTGTTTTGTCGCATGTGGAATTGGCCAAGGGCATCGAGATCAAGATTCTGGGCGCTATTTCATGATCACAGACCCTCAGGGGACCATACTCGCGCTCTTTCTGTGCTTCTGCCGCATCGGCGGCTGCGTGATGGTTCTCCCGGGGTTCTCGTCGGCCCGCGTGCCGCAACAGATTCGCGTCCTCGTCGCGGTAGCACTTTCGATGGCCGTGCTGCCGGTGCTGTGGGATACGATCTATCCGAAAGCCTCTCTCGGCGGCCCGCAATATGTGATGCTGATCGCCACCGAATCGCTGATTGGCGTGATGTACGGCATGATGGCCCGGCTCTATACGCTGGGCCTGCAGTTCGCCGGCACGATCATCGGCATGATGATCGGCCTGACGTCGCCGGGCGGCGCCGATCCCGTCGAAGACGGAAGCGAGACGGCGATTTCCGGCGTCATCACCTTCTGCGGACTGATGATCCTCTTCATCATGGATTTCCACCACTACATCTTCCGTGCCCTGGTGGATTCCTACACGCTCATTCCGTTCGGCGGCCATATCGAGATGCAGGCGACGCTGATTTCCTTCACCGACACGCTGCAGGCGACCACCTACATCATGCTGCGGCTGGCCAGCCCCTTCCTGATCTACGGGCTGATGTTCCAGGTCTCGATCGGCTTCATCAACAAGCTGGCGCCGCAGATCCCGGTCTACTTCATCTCCACCCCCTACCTGCTGATGGGCGGGCTGTTCATGCTCTATCTCAGTCTGGCGGCGATGATCAGTCAGTTTTCCGATGCGTTCCTCAGTGTCTACAACGGTCATTAGCAAGGCAGGTACGCCATGGCGGAACAGAGCCGATCCAAGAAACTGAAGCGTCTGGTCGCGGTCCAGCGGCATCTTGAGCAGATGGCCGAGCAGGAATTGGCCGAGGCGACGCGTGTGCGCGCCGAGGTCGGCCATTCGATCGACCAGGTGGTCGATGCGATCGGATCGGTCGATGACGTGCACATGGCGTTTGCCCAGCAATATGCCTGGCGGCTCGGTCGCCTGACGCTGCGCGACCAGCAGCTCGAGGGGATGCAAGCCATGATCGAGATGAATGTGCTCAGGGAACGGACCAAGGCGGATCGTCTCGAAGAGCACATGATAGAGGCCCGTGCCGCCGAATTGCGCGAATCCGACGACAATGCGGTCTACGATATCATCGATCAGCGATTTGCCGCCATTGCACCAGCCTCCAGCAAGGTTCAAAAACCATAGTCGTCACGAGTTCATACGAAAGGAACGTGACGTGGCTATTTCGCCTCCCAGTGATCTGGTCCTGGATGTTGTCAGAGCGGCAGACCCGACAGACCTGCAGGCTGCCCAGGCCAAGCTCCAGGCCAATCGCGCAGCGTTTGCGGCGACCAGCCTCGCCGAAGCCGGCAATGGCTTTGCGGCGACGGTCGATGGCCTGAACAACGCTGCCGGAACGCAGGCGGGACTGGGCAATGCCAACGAGCGCTCGACCACCGGCAAAGTGCCGGCTGCCTATCAGAAGTTCGAAGCCATGGTGCTGCAGAACTTCGTGAAGAACATCCTGCCGAACAGCGAAACGCTCTACGGCAAGGGAACCGCCGGCGAAATGTGGAAGGGCATGATGGCCGAACAGCTCGGCAACACCATGGCCAAGGACGGCGGCGTCGGCATTGCCTCGAAGATGTACCACGAGCAGCTGCAGAAAACCCGCGGAACCGGTGCCGACCACGTCGCCACCAGCGACAACGAAAAGCGGCAGGCGTTGAGCATGATCGACGATTTCGAGCGCAAGACGTTCGGAACGCCGTCGGCGGAAAATGACAATACCGGAACGACGGTGACCAATCAGGATTCCCTGACGTCGCAGAAAGTGTAAGTGGGGCAAGGCTATGGAAATCATTTCGAACGACTACCGCATCAAGTCTGTCCTCGGGCGACTGGAACTGATCATCGACAACGAGAACAACCGCATCGGCAAGGACGCGGAGTTCGATCTGAAGGTTTCCAACGCCCACAAGAGCCGGTGCCTCTACGAACTGTCGATGCTGTTTCGCGATACGGACCCGGCTGAAATGGCGGCGACCCATATCGAGCAGCTGCACGGCCTGAAGAAGAAGCTGGTGCTGAATGCGCGTCGCGTCGAGGCCCATCTGGAAGCCGTGCGCGCTGTCGCCGAAATCCTGAAGAATGCCGTCCAGGATGCTGATGCCGACGGCACCTATTCCCAGGAACAGTTCTCGGTGCGTCAGGCCGGATGATAAAGCTCGTCGCCACAGGTCTTTGGGTGTGCGTCGTCACCTTGGCGGCAGTCTACTTTTCTATCCAGATGGCGACTGCGCCAGCTGCGAGCCCCGATCCGAAGCCTTCGGTCAAGGAATTCGTCAAGGGCGAATCGATCAATATCCCGATCATCGGTGACACCGGCATCAGCGGATATTTCATCACCAAGATTTCCTACATGGTGGACAAGGACAAATCGAAGGACCTCGAGACTCCGTTACCGGCGCTGACGACGGACGTGCTGTTCTCGCTGCTGGTCGGAAACAAGATGATCGACATGTCGAAGCCGAAGGCCTTCAACGTCGAATCCTTCCGGGATGAAATCAAGAAGAGCATGAACAGCCACCTCGGCGGCGACATCGTCGACAGCGTGGTGATCGAGCAGCTAGACTATCTCTCCAAGGACGAGGTCCGTGCCAACGAGGCAGCACCCGTCAAGAAGAACATGAAGATGACGCCGATCGTGGCGCCGGAAGCTCCCCCGGCAGGTGCCGAGACCAAGGCTGCCAAATAGTATCCGCGCGGCACGCGAGCCGACGCGCTCGAACCTTGCGAAATACGCATCGGGGAAGCCGCGTTAACCTTTTCTTTGCTATCAAAATTTACAATCGGTTAAGCATCCGAAACTGCCGCCGATTGTTCGACGGTCCTGTGCGCGAGATCGGCCGTCATGGTACAGAGCAATTTGAAAAACACCGCGTTTCCTGCCGATGGCGGATGGCTCGAGGCCAACTCCAACCGTTCCGATACGTCGCTGAGCCAGGCCGAATTGCTCGATTTCCTGCAACGGTCGCTGGCGGGCGAGCCCTTTCCAGTCTCCGGGCACCGTGCCACGCCGGAACCGCCGCTCCCCCTGTCGTCGCGCATCCGCGAAATCCTGCGCGCCAATGAGAATAACGCGCCCGCCGCTGTCGAGCCCGAAGACACCGATCGCCATCAGGCAATGGATGAGCCTTCGTTGGTTGAGCCTGCGCCGACGCCGGACGAGGAAGACCTCGGTTCACATCTGCTGGCTCCGGTGGGATTCGTCCCGACGCCGACGGAGCCAGCGCGGCGCCCGATCGTCTCCTGGGGGTCTGCCGTCTTCGTCCTGGCACTCACGACCTCCAGTGCCCTGATCCCGACGATGCTTGCCACTCCGCCCGAATACGCTGCTCAATCCCGCCTGCAGTTTCTCGGTGCGGGCCGGACCACGCCAGGCTTCATGGACGCGGCCATCCTGCGGCTGACATCCCAGCACGCATTGGCGCAGACCGTCACCAGGCTCAAGCTCGATCACGACGCGGAGTTCAGCGGCGGAAAAGCCACGGCCTTCAGCGTCGTCAGGGACATCTTGACCGACACCGGCGCGGCATCCGACAATTTCTCCCGCGCCCAGCTCGCCCTGCAGCAAAGGCTGATCGTTGTACCGGACCTGCAGGCGGGCACCGTCTCGCTGGTGGCAAGGTCGGAAGATCCGGCGAAATCTGCCCGTATCGCCAACATGCTCGCCGATATAGCCGTTCATGACGCAGCCGCCCGGCCCATCTCGGCAGCGCCAGCAGGTGTCAGCCTCGAGGTCGAGAACGACCGGAAACGGTTCGATGCCGCGACTGCCGCGCTGGCGAACTTCAAGGCGGCTGCCGGCGATGCGAAGATCGCCGCTGCGACCGATCTGATGACGCGCCGCGAAACCCTCGGCCATCAGCTCGCGACGGCCACCTCGGCAGCGCAGGCGGCTTCCATCCGTCTCACCGCGGCCCGGTCCGTCAAGATGGCCGACGTCCTCGACGGAGCGATTTCGCCCGATCTGGGTTCGCCCGTAGCACTCGAGGATCTACGCAATCGCTATGCAGCTGCCCGCAGCATGATGGGCCAGCTGTCGACGCAGCTCGGCCCGCGCCATCCACGCCTGCTGGCGGTCCAGTCTACCATCGATACGCTGGGCGCCTCGATCCTTGCCGAACTTCGAAAGATCGTCGTCGCCAGCGACGCCGAAGCGCGGAGGACAGCGACGGACGTGAAGCAGCTGAAGGATCGCATGACAGAGCTCGATCGTCAGACGGTCGATGTCGACCTTGCCGCATTCCGTCAGCTGCAGGACACTGTCGAGACCGCGCGCCAGACCTACGAGGCGTCGCTTGCGGCATCCGAGCAAGTCGCCCCCCGACGGACGACGACCGAGGTCCCGGTGGCGCTGATCAGCCCCGCAGTGCCGGCCGCGTCCCCCATCGACGATAACATGACATGGCTGACCTTTCGCAGTGCGCTGGCCGGTTTTGCCGCTGCTCTGGCACTTGTCGCCGGACGCCTGCTGGTCGGCAGGTCGCGCCGAGGCTCGCCCGCCGAGCAGCACGGCATCGATTTTGCCACGGTCGACCTGCTGGCAGATTTTCCCAAGGAGACGGCCCCGGTTCGCCCGCCGCTCGATCAGCCGCAAAAGCGGTTTGACGCAGGCGTCGCGGTTGCCAACGACCGGCAGGCGCTTGCCGAACCCGCGCCCGTCCAGCAGGAAACGGCTCTCAGCGCGATCATCGGCGATGTGGCCTCGCTGCGGGAGCGGGTCGCGACCTATGCATCGCAGCGGCAGGCTGCTGGCCGCTGAACCTCGATCCCGGCCGTCTTGCAAATATCCGATTTTGACATCATAGGGCGTAGACAGGCAAACTGCAGCCGCATGAAAAGCACTAGATTGCGGCAGGTTCTATTTCCCGGGAGAGAATGCGTGGCAACAGTGATCGACGGCAAGCAGGTGGCGGCTTCAGTCATCGAGGCCGTGAAGTCGGCGGCATCAAGCCTGGCGGCGGAAACGGGCAAGACGACCGGACTTGCCGTGATCATCGTCGGTGACGATCCCGCCAGCCATACCTATGTCGGCGCCAAGAGCCGGATGGCCAAGGAATGCGGCTTCAACTCCCTCCAGCACACGCTGCCGCTGGAGACGACGCAGGCAGAGCTTGCAGCCCTGGTCGCCTCCCTGAATGCCGACCCGTCCATCAACGGCATCCTCGTGCAATTGCCGCTGCCGAAGCACCTCGATTCGGATGCGATCATCCAGTCCATCCTGCCGGAAAAGGATGTCGACGGCCTGCATGTCGTCAATGCCGGCAAGCTAGCCACCGGCGACCTCGCCACCGGCCTGATTTCCTGCACGCCGGCGGGTGCGATGCTGTTCGTGCGCCGCACGCACGGAAACGACCTGTCCGGCCTCAACGCCGTCGTCATCGGCCGCTCCAATCTGTTCGGCAAGCCGATGGCGCAGCTTCTGCTCAACGCCAATGCGACCGTCACGATCGCCCATTCGCGCACGAAGGATCTGCCCGCCGTCTGCGCCCGCGCGGATATTCTGGTCGCCGCCGTCGGTCGGCCGGAGATGGTCAAGGCAGACTGGGTAAAGCCGGGCGCCACAGTCATCGATGTCGGCATCAACCGCATCGATGCGCCGGAACGTGGTGAAGGCAAGAGCCGCCTTGTCGGCGACGTCGCCTTCGCGGAATGCGCTGACGTTGCTTCCGTCATTACGCCAGTTCCGGGCGGGGTTGGTCCGATGACCATCGCCATGCTGATGGCGAATACGGTGATTGCCGCCTACCGCGAGGCCGGAAAGACCGCGCCCTCGTTCTGAGGCGGTATCAGGAGAGGGGCGCAGTCCCCGTGGAGGCCCGGACGATCAGTTCGGCCTTCCAGAGTTCCTGCTCGGGGTAGGGGCCGAGATTGTTGATCCCGCCGATCAGGCGCTCGGCCACGCGCACGCCCGCCGCCCGCAGGGACGACCGCGTTGTCGTCAGCGGCACCGAGAAATTCTCCGGTTTCAGCAGCGCCAGGACGTCGTCATGGGCAATCAACGAAATATCCTCGCCGAGCCTGAGGCCGGCCATGTTGACCGCGCGGATGGCCCCGAGCGCGAGAACCGTGCTGGAACAGAGGATTGCGGTCGGTCTATCCGGAAGTTGCAGGAAGCGCTCCATGGCGACGAGCCCCTGTTCGTCGGTCATCGCCGTGTTGCTGATCCGCGTTGCGTCGAGCGCCAAGCCGCGCTCGCCGAGCGCTGCCACCACGCCGCTCTGGCGGCGCATGGCAAAGTCGAGATGGGCCGGTCCGTTCATCAGCGCGAAGCGGCGATGGCCGAGTTGCAGCAGCAGCCTGGCAGCGTCGTAGAAAGCGGCCTCGTTGTCGATGTCGACGAACGGATAGTCGGGCTCGCTGCCGAACGAACGGCCATGGATGATGAAGGGGATCGGCAGCGACTTCAGCATGGCGATACGCGGATCGTGAGCGCGCATGTAGGCGACGAACAGCGCGTCGACATTGCCGCTGACCGCAAGCCGTCGCAGCGCCGCAACCTCGTCGTCGGGATGGGCCGGCATGATGACGAAATGAAAGTCGTGGCGCAGCGCCTCTTCGCCGAGCCCCGTCAGGAACTCGCCGAAATGCACGTCCGAGGGATGGCCGGGCGCGGTCGGCATGACCAGCCCGATCGACCCTGCCTTGCCGGTCGCCAACCGCTGCGCCGCCTTGTTCGGCCGGTAGCCGGTGTCGCGGACGGCGGCGAGCACTCTTTCGCGGGTTTCGCGACTGACCTCCGGGTATCCGTTGAGGGCGCGGCTGACGGTCGTCTGGGACAGGCCTAGCATTTGCGATAGCTGTTTCAGGTTCATGCCTACGACCTCCCACGCGCATTCCGCCGAGCGGGATGGCTGCCAACCTATGCCGGCAACAAGCCCAGACGCCTCCCAAAGCGCTTTCAATTATGATAGCTTTGCGATCCTTGACTCAAGAAAAATCGCGTCATATTTCGTCTAATCGATATTGCAGTGCGAGATTTCGCGCCAGCAGTCGTCGTTTCGTAAAATCGCTTGACTCGCGAGAGCCGCAGTAGAATGAATTCGCAAGCCAAAGCGCTTTGAGGATGGCGTGTCACTCGCTGTTTTGTGGGAGATGCTTTTGGATATTGTGACGGGAGGGAAAATCACATGAAGACATCATTTCTGATGAGCCTGGCTTTGGCAGCTGTCATGGCGGGCTCGGTATCCGCCGCCGACCTGAAGTTCAAGCCGAACGAAGATTCGAAGTTCAACTGGAAGAGCTACGACGCATTCAAGTCCGCCCATGCCGACCTGAAGGGCCAGACTCTCACGATCTTCGGCCCCTGGCGTGGCGAAGACGAAAAGCTGTTCACCAGCGTTCTCAACTATTTCACCGAAGCCACCGGCATCGACGCGAAATACTCGTCGTCGGAAAACTACGAGCAGCAGATCGTCATCGACACCCAGGCCGGTTCGCCGCCGAATGTCGCGATCCTGCCGCAGCCGGGGCTCCTCGCCAATCTCGCCAGCAAGGGCTACCTGACGCCGCTCGGCGACGACCAGGCCAACTGGGTCAAGACGAACTACGGCGCCGGCGACAGCTGGGTGAGCTACGGCACCTACAAGGGCAAGGACGGCAAGGATGCCTTCTACGCCTTCCCCTACAAGGCCGACCTGAAGTCGCTCGTCTGGTACGTGCCGGAAAACTTCGAGGAAGCCGGCTACAATGTGCCGAAGACGATGGAAGATCTGATCAAGCTCTCCGACCAGATCGTCAAGGACGGCGGCGTGCCATGGTGCATCGGGCTTGGATCGGGCGGCGCGACCGGCTGGCCGGCAACCGACTGGATCGAGGATCTGATGCTGCGCACGCAGTCTCCGACCGACTACGACAAGTGGACGACCAACGAGCTGAAGTTCAACGATCCGAAGGTCGTGGGCGCTATCGAGGAGTTCGGCAAGTTCGCCAAGAACCCGAAATATGTCGATGGTGGCGTGGCTGCGGTTGCCTCCACCGATTTCCGCGACAGCCCGAAGGGTCTCTTCGCCGTTCCGCCGAAATGCTACCTGCACAAGCAGGCGTCGTTCATCCCGTCCTTCTTCCCCGAGGGAACCAAGCTCGGGCAGGACGCCGATTTCTTCTACTTCCCGCCTTACGCATCCCATCCTGAACTCGGCAAGCCGGTTCTCGGTGCCGGTACGCTGGCAGCGATCACCAAGGATTCGAAGGCCGCCCGTGCGTTCATCGAGTTCCTGCAGACCCCCATCGCCCATGAAGTATGGATGGCGCAGTCCGGCTTCCTGACGCCTTACAAGGCCGTCAACACCGGTACCTACGCCAACTACACGCTGAAGAAGGAAGGCGAACTGCTGACCTCGGCGACGGCCTTCCGCTTCGACGGATCGGACCTGATGCCGGGCAAGATCGGCGCCGGCGCCTTCTGGACCGGCATGGTCGACTTCGTCGGCGGCAAGTCCGCGCAGGCCTCGGCCGACGACATCCAGAAAGCCTGGGACGGCATCAAGTAAACCCTCACCACAGAGTCGCCGCCGGGACCCGGCGGCGGCGCGATACGGCACACCGGCGTTGCGGAGGACGACGCTGGCGCTGTCGACAAGCAGCAATCAAATGCGCAAGGGGAGGGACTTATGTTCTGGCAGATCGCTTCGGCACTGGGCGCCGTGGTTCTGGGCGTTGCCGCCTGTGCGGCCTACTTCCTGTTTTCCAATAAGTTGCTCGATTTTGCCTTTCCGGCGCGGGACGGCGACGATGTCTTCGTCGCGTCGCGCAATCTGCGCCGCCGCTCGATCATCCGCCCCTGGCTGTTTATCGGCCCTGCGCTGCTGCTGCTGGTCGTCTATCTCGTCTATCCCGTCATCGCCACGTTCATCCTGTCCTTCTACGACAAGGGCGGTGAGCAATATGTCGGGCTTGCCAATTACCAATGGGCGATCGGCGACCGCGAATTCCGCCAGGCGATCTTCAACAACATCCTCTGGCTGGCCGTCGTGCCCGCCGCCTGCACCTTCTTCGGGCTCGTCATCGCCGTCATGACCGACCGTATCTGGTGGGGCAATATCGCGAAAAGCATCGTCTTCATGCCGATGGCGATCTCCTTCGTCGGCGCTTCCGTCATCTGGAAATTCATCTACGAATACCGAGGTGGCAACGACACCCAGATCGGCCTGCTCAATGCCATCGTGCAGCTGTTCGGCGGCACGCCCGAGGTCTGGATTTCCATTCCCTTCTGGAACAACTTCTTCCTGATGATCATCCTCATCTGGATCCAGACCGGCTTTGCCATGGTCATCCTGTCGGCCGCCTTGCGCGGCATTCCGGAGGAAACGATCGAGGCCGCCGTCATCGACGGCGCCAATGGCTGGCAGATCTTCTGGAAGATCATGGTGCCGCAGATCTGGGGAACGATCGCCGTCGTCTGGACGACGATCACCATTCTCGTGCTGAAGGTCTTCGACATCGTGCTGACGATGACCAACGGCCAGTGGGATTCGATGGTTCTCGCCAACCTGATGTTCAACTGGATGTTCCGTGGTGGCGGCGACAGCGGCCGCAGCGCCGTCATCGCCCTCATCATCATGGTCGCCGTCATGCCGATCATGGTCTGGAACGTCCGGCGCGCCAACCAGGAAACGGGAGAGCACTGAGATGACCTTCGACAGAAGCTTCTTCCGCATCGGACCCGCCCGCCTGTTCGTCCACGCCATGGTGCTCTTGATCGTCATCGTCTGGCTGGTGCCGACGCTCGGCATCTTCGTGACAGCCCTGCGCGACAAGGACCAGATCACCGTCTCCGGCTGGTGGACCGCCTTTTCCGGCTCGACGCAGACAACCGCCGTACGCCTCGATGGCGCCGACAAGGCGCAACAGGACGGCCCCAACTACGTGATCTCGGGCTCGGTCTTTGCCGCTGCCGGCTCACCCGGCAAGGTCAGCGCCTTCGGCGTCAAGGCGCAGGACCCGTCGGCGTTCAAGGTCGGCGAGCCCGCCGATATCGGCAACGGCGAAACGCTGCTGATCAACACGGACGGCAGCTACAAATATACCAAGAACGCCGCCTTCGAAGACACGCGCGGCAAGCGCATCTATATCTCCGTCGCCTCGCCGCCGGCCTTCACGCTGCAGAACTTCAAGACGGTGGTGACGGGCGAGGGCATCGGCCAGTCTTTCATCAACTCGCTGACCGTCACCATCCCGGCCACCATCATCCCGATCCTGATTGCCGCCTTCGCCGCCTATGCGCTCGCCTGGATGGAGTTTCCCGGTCGCTCGCTGATGATCGCGCTGGTGGTCGGCCTGATCGTCGTGCCGCTGCAGATGTCGCTGATCCCGCTGCTCCGCCTCTATAACGAGATAGGCTCCTTCCTCGGCGTGCCCTCGAAGACCTATCCCGGCATCTGGCTCGCCCACACCGCCTTCGGCATGCCGCTCGCCATCTATCTGCTGCGCAATTACATCGCCGGACTGCCGAAGGAGATCATCGAATCCGCCCGCGTCGATGGCGCCAGCGATTTCGACATCTTCGTCAAGATCATCCTGCCGCTGTCCTTCCCGGCGCTCGCCTCCTTCGCGATCTTCCAGTTCCTCTGGGTCTGGAA